>JBIQLU010000052.1:0-23248 GCA_044463985.1 Gemmatimonas aurantiaca
CTCCCCCCCATGCCCCCAGCCCACTCCGTCGCCAGTGCTGCGCCTCCGCTGCGGAAACTCCGCGTGGCGCTCGAAGTCGAGATCCCCAGCGACGTGCGCTACATCGAGCAGGTGGTGGATGTAGTCGCGCGACAGTGCAGACAGCTCGCTTTCAACGAGCGACAGACTACTCTGAACGTGCCGGTGGCGCTCACCGAAGCGCTCTCCAATGCGATTCTGCGCGGCAACTCCGAGGAGCCCACGCGACACGTGCAGGTCCGCTGTGACGTCGATCGCGACAGGCTCGTGGTCGAAGTCGTCGATGAGGGTACGGGCTTCGACCTGGCCGGATGCATGGAGGATCCGACGCTTCCCGAGAACCTCGTCCGCGAAGACGGGCGGGGACTCTATCTCATGGCCCGGCTCATGGATTCAGTGGAGCGGTTCAGCAACCATGGCAACGTGGTTCGCATGACGCTCCGTCGACATGACTGACCTTCAAGGCGTCCTCACGTCCTTTCGCGACGCCACTCGCTGCAGCGCCGCGCTCTGGACCCAGGACGACGTACGCCCGCCCGAGCGGATCGCCGCTTCGATTCCGGCCGTGGGGGTGCTCGGCTGGACGCCCCCTTTCGAGGATGGGCCGCCGCGGCGCGTCCCCTCGCCAAGCGGCCCCGTCATCGTCGCGGCGCTCCCGGGCGCGCGCCGTGCGTGGCTCGTCGTGGGTCCGTGCGCAGGAGACGACGACGCGCCGGACCAGCTCGAGGCGTACCTGCGCTTTCTCCTTCCCGTGATCTCGCAGTTCCTCTCGAGCGGTCTCGAGGTGGAGCACGCCGCCAACGAGCTCGCGGAGCGTTACGAGGAGATCAATCTCCTCTACACCATCACCGAGATCCTCGGTCGCACGCTCTCGCTGGAGGAAGCCGCCGCCACCATTCTCCGCGAGATCTCGGAGACCGTTGGCGCGCGACGCGGCTCCATTCTCGTTCACGATCGCGTGACCGACACCCTGCAATGCGTCGCGGCGCTCGGTGCGGCGGCGATGGACGTACCGCCGATCGCGCTCGATGACCACGCGAGCGTTTCGGCGAGCGTGTTCAGGGAGCGGCGCGCCACCATCGCGGAAGAAGAACCGCACTTCCCGACGTGCGCGGCCGAGTCGCTTTATCGTCGCGGCACGATGCTATCGGTGCCCATCATGTGGACGGCGCCGAACGGCGGTCCGGAGCCACTTGGCGTGGTGAACCTCTCCGACCGTTCCGGCGACCAGGTCTTCACGGCAGGCGACCAGAAGCTCATCACGGCCATCGCGACCCAGATCGGCACTGCGATCCAGAACGCCCGACTCGTACGGGAGTCGCTCAGCCAGCAGCGACTCGTGCAGGAGCTCGCACTCGCGCACGATCTTCAGATGCGGCTCCTCCCTCCGACGCGCCTGGCCGCGCCCGAAGCGAAGGTGGTGGCGAAAGTGGTGCCTGCGGAGAGCGTCGGGGGAGACTTCTACAACCTCTTCAGGCTCGGCGGCGGGCGTACGGGAGTGATGATCGGCGATGTGTCCAGCCACGGCTACCGTGCCGCGCTGATCATGGCACTCGCGATGAGCGCGTCGGCGATCCACGCCCAGTTCGCGAGCGGGCCCGGAGAGATGCTCTCCGCGCTCCTCGGCACGCTGCGCGAGGAGCTCGCCACGACCGAGATGTTCATCACGACGTTCTACGGGGTGATCGATCGCGAGGCCGGAGTGCTGGGCTACGCGAATGCGGGCCACCCATACGCTTATCACATCGGCGTCGACGGCACGGTCGAGCGACTCGGCGCGATCGATGCGCCACTGGGAATGGTGGAGTCGGTACCGTCGGCGCAGTCGCGACCGTGGTCGCAGGGCGACCTCCTCCTCCTCTTCACCGACGGGGTGAGCGACGCACGAAATCGTTTCGGCGTTCGGCTCGGCGAGGAGCCGGTTCTCGAGATAGTTCGCGACAACCGCTCCGAACAGCCTGCGCAGATCCTCGAGCGAGTCTTCCAGCGCCTCGAGGAGCACACCGGCGAAGCAGTCCAGTCGGACGACATCGCCGTCGTGCTCACCGCCAGTTGAGCGAAGTGGGGCGTCCGGGAAGCGGTGGCGCGGGATGAGTCGAGCACGCGATGGCGCGCCACCGGTGCGCAAGAGTCTGGGGCAGCACTTCCTCAGTGATCCGCGGATACTCTCGCGCATCGCCGACGCGCTGGGACCGCTGGAGGGCGTCACCGTCGTCGAGATCGGTGCCGGGCGCGGAGCGCTCACCGACGTGTTGCGCGAACGCGCCGCCAGGGTGATCGCGGTGGAAGTGGATCGGGCGCTCGCTGCGCTGCTCAGATCGCGCTACGCGGGCGACGGCAGGGTGGAGGTCGTGGAAGGGGATGTGCTGCGCCTTTCGCTGGGCGAGCTCGCGGGAGGCACCTACGAGCTCGTCGGAAACGTTCCCTATTACATCACGACACCCATCGTCTTCCATTCGCTCGAGCACCCGCGTCCGACGCGGTCGGTTTTCCTGGTTCAGCGCGAGGTAGCGGAGCGGATGACGGCTGCGCCGGGGAGCTCCGAATACGGCGCGCTCACCGTGAACCTGCTGGCGGTGGCGAGCACCGAGCTCCTTTTCACCGTGCCGGCAGGCGCCTTCCAGCCGCCGCCAAAGGTGCAGAGCGCAGTCGTGAGAATCGAACCGCTCGCTCGACCACTGGTGGCCGAATCGCGCCAGCGCCAGTTTCGCGCGTTCGTCCAGAGCTGCTTCGCTCAGCGGCGCAAGCAGATGCGGCGTGTGGTGCGTAGCATCAGCGGGCTGGACCCTTCGGCCGCCGAGGATGTATTGCGAAGAAGCGGAGTCGAGCCCGACGTGCGTCCCGAAGTACTCGGGCCGGAGCAGTTCGCGACGCTCGCGCTCGCGCTCGGCGGCGGTGAAACCGACGCGAACGCGGAACCCATCTGACCTCAAACCTCGAAATGATGCGCATTGATTTCCCGAAGCTGGCGCTTGCCGCCGCGATCGCAACGATCCCTTCGTCCGCGGCCTTCGCGCAGCAGAGCGCCGGTGCAGCCATCCCGCAGACGCTGCGCGCCGCGATCGAATCGTTGAAGACCGGCAATCCGTGGACCCTCGAGCAGCAGCAGTCGATATGTGAGATCCCGGCTCCGCCCTTCAAGGAGGCGGATCGCGCGGCCGAGCTGAAGCATCGTTTCGAGGCGCTCGGTCTCGCCAACGTACGGATTGATGGCGAAGGGAACGTGATAGGGGAGCGCCAAGGGAAGGGGAGTGGTCCGACAGTAGTGCTCTCCGGGCATCTCGACACGGTCTTCCCCGAGGGCACCGATGTGAAAGTGCGGCGCGAAGGCACCCGCTTCGCGTCGCCGGGAATCGCGGATGACTGCCGCGGACTCGCCGTGGTGCTGTCGGTAGCACGCGCGATGAACGACGCGAAGATCACCACACCCGGCACCATTCTGTTCGTTGGCACCGTTGGTGAGGAGGGGGCCGGCAACCTCCGCGGGGTGCGCTACCTGTTCCAGAACGAGCTGCGCGGAAAGATCGACTACTTCATCTCGGTGGATGGCGCGGGACTCGGAATCACGAGCCGCGCGGTCGGCAGCCATCGCTACAGGATTCACTTCGCCGGCCCGGGTGGTCACAGCTACGGCGCCTTCGGAATGCCAAATCCGATCCATGCCATGGGGCGCGCGATCGCGATGTTCGCGGACATTCAGGTTCCGCGCTCTCCCAGAACCACCTTCAACGTCGGCATGGTTCGCGGCGGTACATCCGTCAACTCCATCGCGGCGGAAGCGAGCATGGATGTCGACATGCGCTCCGAATCGGCGGACGAGCTGGCGAAGATCGACGCGAAGTTCCACGCGATACTCGACAGTGCGCTCGCGGCCGAGAAGCATCGGTGGAGCGGCTCGAAGGCGCCGATAGCGATAGCGGTGGATACCATCGGCATCCGTCCGACGGGCGCGCAGGCCGACACGGCGCACATCGTTCAGGTGGCGGTCGGCGCCGGCAAGAGTCTCGGGTTCACGCCGCGCACCGGTGCATCCAGCACGGACTCCAACATCCCGATCAGCCTCGGCATCCCCGCGATCACGATAGACGGCGGTGGCCACGGCCGGGGCGCGCACTCACCCGACGAGTGGTACGATGACGGAAGCGACGGCTATCTGGGCCCGCAGTGGGCGCTGCTGATCGCCGCCAAACTGGCTGGGGTGAAGTAGCCGCGGCGTCGAGCGGACTGGCCGGCGCGATCGTGCCGGCTAGACCGCCTGGCGGTTGGCGAGCGCGAAGGAGAGGCCCTCGAGCTCCATCGCCATGTTCACCATCTTTACGGGAATGTTATCGGGAACCGTGAGCCGGCGCGGGGCGAAGCTCATGATCGCCTTGATGCCGGCCTCCACCACGATGTCCGCAATCACCTGCGCCGCGGACGCGGGAACCGCGATGACGGCGATGTCGGCCGCAGCAACCGCGACATCGGCGAGGAGCGAGTCGAGAGAACGGATCGTGAGACCGTCGACGGCGCGGCCGATCTTCGCGGGGTCGTTGTCGTAGATCGCGCCGATGCGGAAGCCACGCTCGGCGAAGCCGTGATACTGCGCGAGTGCGGCGCCGATCTTACCCGCGCCGATTATGACGACGCGCCATTCGCGCTCGAGGCCGAGGATCTTTCGGAGACGCGTCGAGAGCTCGAGTACCGAGTAGCCGAGGCCGCGTTTCCCGAAGGACCCGAAAAAGGAGAGGTCCTTGCGGACCTGGGCGGATGTGGTGCCTCCGCGTGCGGCGAGCTCCTCGCTGGAAATGGTCGCGAGCCCACGTTCCTCGAATTCCTCGAGGAAGCGGAGGTAGAGGGAGAGACGCCGGATGGTCGAGTCTGCGATTCTTTTCACGAAAGGCGTGGGCTTGTGAATTTCTTCACAAGTTACGCCGAATCGCTCCATTGTGCCAGCACCCCACCCGTTTTCGGGTACGGGAGATCGCACTGGTAGCTCCGGGTCCCGTCGGGTTATCTTCGCAAACCTATGCCAGTTCGCGTCACTTCCGAGATCGGCTCGCTCCAATCGGTACTCGTACACACGCCCGGTCCGGAGCTTCTGGCCGTGACCCCCGCCAACCGCGCCGACTACCTCTACGACGACATCATCGACGTCGAGATCGCGCAACGCGAGCATCGCCGCTTCGTCGCGATCCTGGAGCGCTTCGCGGAGGTCAATTACGTCAGCGACCTCCTCGCCGAGGTGCTGGTGGGCCGCGAGGCGCGTGAACTGCTCATCCGCGAAGCTACGCACATGGTCCCGTCCGGGCCGCTCGCGTCGCGCATCGGGGAGCGCTCGCCCGAGGAGCTCGTGCAGATGCTCATCGAGGGTGACGAGGAAGTCCCGGGCCCGCTCGCGCGCACGCTGAACGAGCACGGCTACATGCTCCCGCCGCTTCCGAATCTCTTCTTCACCCGCGACACCGCCATGGTGCTCGGCGACCACGTGATGATCGGCTCCATGCGGTATGGAGTCCGCTGGTCGGAAGAGCTGATAATGAAGTCGCTCTTCACGTACCACCCGCTGCTCGGCAACAGCGGCATACTGTACGACGGCGCGTCGGAGCGGCGGAGCAACTACACGCTCGAAGGCGGCGACGTTCACCCGCTGCGCGCCGACACGCTGCTGATCGGATTCAGCGAGCGCTCCAGTCCGGCGGCGATCGACTACCTCACCGACCTGGCCTTCGAGAACACGCAGGTCACCGACGTGATAGTCGTGGTGATGCCCTCGGAGAGCACTGCGATCCATCTGGACATGATCTTCACCCAGATCGACCGCGAGCTCTGCGTGGTGTATCCACCGCATTTCGTGGGCGCCGAGCGACTCGCGATTTTGCACAGACGCAAGGGACAGCACGAGATGCGCGAGATGCCGAACATCTTCGCCGCGCTGAGGGAAGTCGAGATCCGGCTCGAGCCTGTTTTCTGCGGCGGGGACCGTCGCATCGTGCAGGAGCGGGAGCAGTGGGCGAGTGGGTGCAACTTCCTCGCGGTCGCGCCGGGCGTCGTGATTTCGTACGCCCGCAACGAAGCCACTCTCGTGGAGCTGGAGAAGATGGGCTTCAGGGTGATACCGGCGGTGGACTTTCTCACCGGGCAGGATCGACTCCCTGAAGGTGAGCGCGCCGTCATCACGTTCGAGGGAACGGAGCTCGTGCGAGGCGGCGGCGGACCTCGCTGCATGACACTCCCGCTGCGCCGCGACGACCCGTGGACGTAGACACGGTGCTCACGCGCCGCGCTCGAAGCTTTCTCGCGGCGGGGCCGGCGCACGCGGTTCCGCTCATCGAGCACGTCTGCCAACTCCCCGGTGCCCCGACGTTCGTGGCGGAGCAGATGGCGGTGGCGCTCTTCGGCGGCAAACCGGAGTTCACGGCGTGCCCCGGCGGGATGTGGAAGCTGAGCGCGGAAGCGGTGCCTGCGGGCACGATCGCGAAGGGCACCAGGGCCGATCGGCTGGATGCGCTGTCGTACGCCGTGGTGGACGTCGAGACAACTGGCACCAGCGCCGTGGGCGGCGACCGGATCACCGAAGTCGCGGTGGTGGTCATGCGCGGCGGCGAGGTCGAACGGCGCTTCTCGACACTGGTGAATCCCGAGCGTTCGATCCCGCCGATGATCACGGCGCTCACGCACATCACCTGGGAGATGGTCAGGGATGCGCCGCGCTTCGGCGAGATCTGCGACGAGCTGCTCGACGTACTCGATGGGAACGTGTTCGTGGCGCACAACGCGGAGTTCGACTGGCGCTTCGTGTCGGCGGAGGTGGCGCGCGCCACGGGGCGGCGGCTCGACGCGCGGCGGCTCTGCACCGTGCGTCTGGCGCGCAAGGTGCTGCCTCATCTTCCGAGCAGGCGGCTCGACAGCCTCGCTCACCACTACGGCGTGGAGATCCAGGACCGCCACAGGGCGCTCGGCGATGCCGATGCGACCGCGAGGATCCTGGTGCGCCTCCTTCGCGAGGCGCGCGAGCGCGACTGCGAACGGTGGGACGATCTCCAGCGACTACTCGCACCATCAACGAGCCGGCGCAAGCGCAGACGCTCGGCGCTGCCTGGGCCGGTCGACAAGGATACGACGGCATGACTGCACCACAGCCTCTCCTGCAGAGCAGAAAGATCGGTTCCTGGACCGTGCACGCGATCCAGGCGGGCGGCCAGATGCTCGACGGCGGCGCGATGTTCGGCGTCGTTCCCAAGGTGCTCTGGGAGCGCCGGATCCCGGCGGACGCGCGCAACCGGATCCCGATGGGGATGCGCTGCCTGCTCATCGAGCACGACGTCGGCCTGATCCTCATCGACACCGGTGCGGGGAACAAGGAGCCCGAGAAATTCTACGACATCTACGGGATCGAGAACGCGGGGGGTGAGGATCGCACAGCCCTGGAGGCGGGAATCCGGGCGGCGGGTCATCGTCCCGAGGACGTGGCGCTCGTCATCAACACGCACCTGCACTTCGACCACGGCGGAGGTAACACCTACCGCGACGTGGATGGAAGCGTGCGACTGTCGCTGCCGAACGCGCGCTACGTGGTGCAGCGCGGCGAGTACGAGTTCGCGACGCACACCAACGAGCGCACGGCTGCCTCGTACTTTCCGCACAACTTCGTCCCCGTGTACGAAGCGGGCCGCTTCGATCTGGTGGAGGGGGAGCGCGAGATCGTCCCGGGGATAACCGTGATCCCCACGCCGGGGCACGTTCCCTTTCACCAGGGGATCCTGATCGAGTCGGCGGGGGAGCGCGCGTTCTATCTGGCCGATCTGGTGCCCACGGCGGCGCATCTCCCGCTTCCCTGGATCATGGGCTACGACCTCGAGCCTCTTGTCACGCTGGAGACGAAGCGGCGGCTCCTCGAGCGCGCGGTGAAGGAGGAGTGGCTGGTGATCTTCGAGCACGATGCGACGAACGCCTGGGGGCGGCTGGGTCACGACGGGAAGTCGTACACGCTGCTGGCGGGGGAGAAGTAGCGGCGCCCGTCATCCCCGCGAAAGGGGCTCCCGTCATCCCCGCGAAAGCGGGGATCCATGTTCGATCGTGTAACGATGGATTCCCGCTTTCGCGGGAATGACGTGGATTCCCGCTGTTGACTCACCCCCCGACCCTGCGTAAATTCCGTTCGCACAATCGAATAAGCAGAGCGGCGCGACCCGCTCTCACCCTCTGGCCCCCGGCCGTTCGTTCTCCGGGGTGTGCTGCAGGAGTCCACGCGCACGGCAGCACCCGCTACGAGCGGGTGCGTCATCGTGCATCGCGGACTCCCAAGGTAGTCCGCGATTTTTTTTCGTTTCCCTCAGTCGAGGAGCATCGCCCATTCAGGATAGCACCAAGCGCATCCGCGTCAATCGGCAGATCCGCATCAGTCCACTCCGCGTGATCGCGCCCGATGGTTCCCAGCTCGGAATTCTCGATCTCGAGACGGCCCTCGCGCAGGCCGAAGCCCAGGGACTCGACCTGGTCGAGGTCGCACCGATGGCCAGACCGCCCGTGGTCAGAATCATGGACTACGGAAAGTTCAAGTTCGAGCAGGCCAAGATGGCGCGGCAGGCGAAGAAGAAGCAGCACGTGATTCAGTTGAAGGAAGTCAAGTACCGGCCGGGAATCGACGATCACGATTTCGCGACCAAAACGAGACACGCGCGCCGCTTCCTCGCGGATGGAAACAAGGTGAAGGTCACGATGATGTTCCGCGGCCGTCAGGTTGCGCACCCCGAGCTCGGCAAGGATGTGCTCGACCGGGTGTCCACCGAACTCGCTGACGTCGGGAAGGTCGAGACCGATGCGAAGCTCGAGGGCAGGAACATGACTATGATACTGGCTCCGAAGTAGGAGCTTACCGGGGAGCACCCTCATGAAGATGAAAACCCACAAGGGCGCTGCGAAGCGCTTCAAGACTACGGCCTCTGGCAAGGTGCGCCGCTTCAAGGCGAACAAGAGCCACATCCTTACCAAGAAGAGCCCCAAGAGAAAGCGCAATCTCCGGCGTCCTGGACTCGTCCAGACCACCGGCGACACCAAGCGCATCAAGCGCCTCCTCCAGGCGTAAGGAGATAGACAATGCCTCGCGTCAAATCCAACGTCGCGCGCCTGAAGCGCAAGAAGCAGGTAATGAAGGCTGCCCGCGGTGCCTTCGGCGGTCGCAGCAAGCTGTGGAAGGCAGCCAAGGAGAACGTCGAGCGCGGCTGGGCCTACGCCTACCGCGATCGCAAGAACAAGAAGCGCGAGTTCCGCCGCCTCTGGATCGTCCGCATCAATGCGGCCGCCCACCAGAACGACATGAACTACAGCGGCTTCATGAACGGTCTCCACAAGGCCGGCATCGAAGTCGATCGCAAGATCCTCGCGGACATAGCAGTTCGCGATCCCGCCGCCTTCACCGCGCTCGCGGAAAAGGCCCGCGCCGCTCTCTAGGACGTCGCCGGGGTCAGGTCCCTAATGTAGAGGTCCCGTGAGCGTTGCCCCCGGCACCTCTACATTAGGGACCTGACCCCGTACTTTACCTCTCATGTCTCTCCACGATTTTCTCGCCACCGCCGACGCGTTGGAGCGCGACGGAGTCGCGACGATCGCCGCTGCCGATTCGTTCGAGGCGATCGACGCGGCGCGCAACGATCTTCTCTCCCGAAAGAGCGGCCGTCTGACGGAATTGATGCGCCAGCTCCCCTCGATTCCGGAAGCGGAGCGCCGCGACGCCGGTGCCACGATCAACCGCGTGAAGGAGACGCTCGCCGCCGCGCTCGACAGACGGCGCGACGAGGTCGGTGCGCGAGCGCCGGCCGCCCCCGCGCTCGATCTCTCCATGCCCGCGCGCCGCCGCTGGCTCGGCGCGAAGCACCCCGTCACGCTCGTGATCGAAGAGATCGAGGGGATCTTCGCCGAACTCGGTTTCACCGTGGCCACGGGCCCCGAGGCCGAGCTGGAGTGGTACAACTTCGGCGCGCTCAATTTCCCGGCCGACCATCCGGCCATGGACATGCACGACACTCTGTACCTCGAGGGTGCCGGCGATGGTGCGCTGCTCCGCACGCACACTTCGCCCGTGCAGGTGCGAACCCTGCAGAGCCACGAACCGCCCATCCGCATCCTCGCGCCAGGCAACGTCTATCGCCGTGACTTCTTCGATGCGTCGCACGCTCCCATGTTCGCGCAGATCGAGGGGATGGCGGTGGACGAAGGCGTGAGCTTCGTCGACCTCCAGGCCACGCTCACTCACTTCGCGAACCGCTTCTTCGGCGAGGTGCCCACGCGCTTCAGGCCGAGCTATTTCCCGTTCACGGAACCCTCTGCCGAGATGGACGTGGCATGCAGGATATGTGGCGGCTCCGGCTGCCCTTCGTGCAAGGGAACCGGCTGGATGGAAATACTCGGCTCGGGGATGATCCACCCATCGGTTCTGGAGGCCGCGGGGCTGGACAGCGAGCGCTACACCGGCTGGGCCTTCGGTATGGGTCCGGCGCGGATCGCCATGCTCCGCTACCAGATTCCCGACATCCGCCTCCTCTACGATTCGGACGTGCGCTTCCTGGAACAGTTCACGACATGAACGCTTCGCATCGCTGGCTTTCGGCATTCCTCCCCGGCATTTCGCTCACAGTCGAGCGGATGCGCGACATCATCACCGCGCGCTGCTGCACGGTGGATGAAATAGTGCGACTGCGCGAGGATCTCGCCGATGTCGTGATCGGGCGCGTGGTGGAGGCCGCGCCTCATCCGAACTCCGACCATCTCTGGGTGACACGCGTGGATGCCGGACTTCCCGACGGCGAGCTGCTCGACGTCGTGTGCGGTGCACCCAACGTTCGCGCGGGAGCCGTCTATCCGTTCGCGCCGGCAGGCTCCACTCTTCCCGGTGGACTGAAGCTCGAGAAGCGCAAGATCAGAGGCGCCGTGTCCAACGGGATGCTCTGTTCCGCGCGCGAGCTCGGACTCGGTCAGGAGCACGATGGAATACTGGAGCTCGAGACCGATGCGCCTCCGGGTACTTCGTTCCTCGCCGCCATCGGTGCGGGCGACTCGCGGCTCGTCATCGACGTGACGCCCAACAGACCGGACCTGCTCTCGCACCTGGGACTCGCTCGCGAGCTGGCCGCTGCGCTGGACACGGAGCTCGAGCTGCCTGCGATCCCCGTCGCGACGGATGCAGCGAACCCTCGCGATGGGAGCGGCACGCTTCCGCCGGCACTCGAGGCACGCGAAGGCGCGGCCAGCGGCGGGGTGAGCGTGCGCATCGAAGACGCCGCGTACTGCCCGCGCTACATGGGTGTCGTGGTGCGCGGCGTGAAGGTGGCTCCCAGTCCTGCCTGGCTCGCCGACCGACTCGCGGCCATCGGTTCGCGTCCGATCAACAACGTCGTCGACATCACGAACTACGTCCTCCACGAGCTCGGGCAGCCGATGCACGCGTTCGACGCCGCCAGGCTCGCCGGTCCGAAGATCATCGTGCGTCGCGCGCATGCCGGCGAGAAGCTGCTCACCCTGGACGGCGTCGAGCGGACGCTCGATGACTCCATGACCGTGATCGCCGACGCCGAGCGTGCACAGGCTATTGCCGGCGTGATCGGCGGCGGCGAGAGCGAAGTCACGGATTCCACGAGCGACATCTTTCTCGAGGTCGCCTTCTTCGATCCCGCCGCCGTGCGACGCGCGCGTCGCAAGCTCGGCGTGTCGACCGATGCGAGCTACCGTTTCGAGCGCGGCATTGACCGCGAGGTGCAGCCGCGCGCGCTCGCTCGTGCCGCGCAGATGCTCGTCGCGATCGCGGGCGGGAAGGTGACCGACGCGCCCGTCGACATCCAGATGGCACCGGCCGGGCGGCGGCGCGTGAAGCTGCGTCCGTCGCGCGCATCACACCTGCTCGGGGTCGAACTGCGGACGGCCGAGATCGAGCGCCTGCTCTCCTCGGTTGGCTTCTCCGTCAAGCCGACCGGTTCCGGTGACTTCGAAGTCGTGGTGCCGAGCTGGCGTCCCGACGTCACCGCCGAGGTGGACCTGATCGAGGAAGTGGCGCGCCTGCGCGGCTACGACACTTTCCCACCCGAGCTGCGCGCCTTCCGGCCCGGCACCGTTCCCGAATCGGAAGTGGAGTCGATGAGCCGGCGCGTACGCGAGCGGCTCGTCTCGCTCGGCCTGCTCGAAACACGCCCCATGCCCTTCGTGCGCGGAGCCGCCGAGGGCTTCGTGCGGGTGGCGAATCCGCTGGCCGAGAACGAGGCGTACCTGCGGCGGGAATTGCTCGACACCCTTTCGCGGCGCGCCGAGTACAATTTCGCGCAGATGCGCCGCAACATCCGGATATTCGAGATCGGTTCGGTCTTCCATCCGACCGGCAATGCGCTCCCCGCCGAAGAACTGCACGCTGCCGCGCTCGTGACCGGCGCCAGGCATCCGGCCCACTGGACGGAGCAGCAGGCGGCGGATGCCGACGAGTGGGACGCGAAGGGCCTCGCGCTGGAGCTCGCCGCCGCCGCTGCTCCGGGCGCGGAAGTGGAGCTCCGCGTCGCCGAAGGCTCAGCCCTTGACGAGGGTACGCTCTGGCGCCTGCACCTGGACGGCGTCGAGCGGGGCTCGGTCAGGCGGCTCACTCTGGACGCTCCGGTATGGGCCGGTAAGGTGTTCGGAGTGGAGCTCTCGCTGCTCGCGATCCAGTCGCGGCCGGTGGCACCGCGTGGTCAGCGTCGAGAATCGAGCGAGAAGCCGAGCGCGGGCATCGCACCGGGTTCGGCGAAGCGTTCGATTCGGTATCAGCCGCTTCCAACGGCGCCTGCCGCCGACTTCGATCTGGCGCTGCTCGTGCCGAACGATCTTCCGGCGGTGAGGGTGGAGGAGGTCATCCGCCGTGCTTCCGGAGAACTCCTGGAGCGGCTCGAACTTTTCGACGAGTATCGCGGCGAAGGTTTGCCCGGAGGTGTGCGGAGTCTGGCATGGCGATTGACCTTCCGCCATCCGGAGCGCACTCTACGGGACAAGGAGATTGCCGGTCGCCGGCAGAAGCTGCTCAGAACTCTGGAAGGAGAGTTAGGTGTCCGACAGCGTACGACCTGACCTCGCGGCGTTTCGCGAACTGGAGCAGTTGATCCGGGCGCTGGGCGATGAGATGGCGGCCTGGCGCCGCCGCGCGCACGAGGCGGAAGCCAGCCTCAAGGCGTCCAACGCCCGGCTGGCGCGGGAGGCGCCGGAGCCGGCCACGGACGCGCGCGCAGCCGCTTCTGCCGGCGTCGCGGGCCGAGCCGCGCAATCGGCCGATGGAAGCAGCGGCCAGCTCGTGGCCGCGCTCCAGCGCGAGAACCAGGATCTGCGACTCCGGCTCGACGCCGCACGCCAGCGCACGAAGCAACTTCTCGATCGCGTGCGCTTCCTCCGCCAGCAGCACAAGATGGGGAGCGTGGAGCGATGAACACCCGGAGATCGACGGTCAAGGTGACGATCGTGGGCGAGGAGTACACGATCCGCAGCGACGAGTCGCCCGAGCGCACTCGTGAGGTTGCAGCGTACGTGGACGAGACTATCCGCAGCCTCATGAATGCTGGCGCAGTAGTGGAGTCGCACAAGGCGGCGATCCTGGCGGCGCTGCAGATCACGGCCGAGTACTTCAACGCCCGCGGCGCTCCGGCGGAGATGGCCGAGAAGCTCCAGGGGCTCTCCAACGGCGTCCGCCGGATGCTCCCGCCCGGGAAACGCGGCGACTGATTGCCTTTTGTTCGGTGGACCTGTAATTTCTGTTCAGGTAGCCGGATGGCCACGTAGGATCAAGCGCTCGTTGCGGTTAGCGTCTCCGCCCCGCGCCGTTCGAAGGCGCGCGACCGGGACCCGCCCCATCGGGTGCGCGCGTGCATCCCGGCGGGTTCTCCCCAAGCCACGCGGCGATGCGGTCGCGTTGGAGCATAGATCAAATGACCGAGACTGCGCTAATCGCCGCGTCGGGCGCTGCCATCATCATCGCCGCCGCGGCTTTTTTTGTCCTCGGAAGGATGCGCGGCAGAGCCGCGGAGCAGAGCGCGCAGGTTGCAGCAGGGAACACGGCAGAGCAGACCGCGCGGCGCATCCTGGATGATGCACGCCGCGAAGCGGAGACTCTGCAGAAGTCCGCGGTCGTCGCCGGCAAGGAAGAGTCGATAAGGCTTCGCGAGGCGTGGGAGGCCGAGGTCGCCCGACGACGAGAAGAGCTCGATCGAGCGGAGCGCCGCGTTCAGGAACGCGAGTCCAGCCTCGACCGGAAATTCGATATCCTCGAGCAGCGCGACAAGGATATCGGGAGGAAGGCCAGCGAAATCGGGCGGAGAGAAAAATCCGTTGGCGAGCAGGGCGAGGAGTTGGAGCGGCTCCTGGCGGAAGAGCGGAAGAGACTCGAGCAACTGGCCGGGATGTCGCGCGAGGACGCCAAGGCCGAACTGATCAACCGGCTGGCCGAAGAGGCGAAGGCCGAAGCTTCCAACACTCTTCGCGAAATTCGCGAGACCGCCCGCCGCAACGCCGACCGCGAAGCCAGAAAGATCGTAGCACTCGCCGTTCAGCGAATCGCCGCAGAGCACACGTCGGAAATCAGCGTGTCCTCGGTTCCACTCCCCAACGATGAGATGAAGGGCAGGATCATCGGCCGCGAAGGGCGGAATATCCGCGCCTTCGAGCTGGCTACCGGAGTGGACGTAATCATCGACGATACTCCGGACACGGTCGTGGTATCATGCTTCGATCCCGTGCGGCGCGAGGTGGCCAGGCTCGCGCTGTCGAAGCTCGTCTCCGACGGCAGGATCCACCCCGGGCGCATCGAGGAGGTCGTCGCGAAGGCGCAGAAGGAAGTCGACGCCGCCATCCAGGAGATGGGCGAGCAGGCGGCGTACGAGGTCGGTTCCCACGGCCTGCATCCCGAACTGATAAAGCTCATCGGGAGGATGCACTATCGAACCAGCTACGGTCAGAACATACTGCGCCATTCGATCGAGGTGGCGCACCTCGCCGGCATCATGGCTGCGGAGCTGGGACTCGATGCGGTGATGGCCCGGCGCGGCGCGCTGCTGCACGACATCGGCAAGGTGCTCACGCACGAGCACGAGGGGACTCACGTGCAGCTCGGCGTCGAAGTCGCCACTCGCTACGGCGAGGATCCGCTGGTGATCAACTGCATCGCCGCGCACCACGACGACGTCCCGCACGAGAGCGAAGTGTCGGTGCTCGTGCAGGCCGCCGATGCGATTTCCGGCTCGCGGCCGGGAGCGCGCCGCGAGGCGTTCGAGACTTACGTCAAGCGGCTGGAAGGACTCGAGCGCATCGCCTCGAGCTACAATGGTGTGGAGAAGGTTTTCGCAATCCAGGCGGGGCGCGAGATCCGCGTGATCGTCAGCCCCGACGACGTCGACGACTTCAGGATGACATCGCTGAGCGAGGAGATCGCTCGGCGGATCGAGGGAGAATTGCAGTATCCAGGTCAGATCAAGGTCGTGGTGATCCGCGAACAGAGGGCGGTGGACTTTGCCCGCTGAGCTCATCGATGGCGCCGCGATAGCGCGCTCCGTCCGCGATCAGGTCGCGCGCGACGTCGAGCGCCTGTGCGTCGCGGGAATCCGGCCCGGACTCGCTGTCGTCCTGGTGGGCGACGATCCCGCGAGCGCCGTCTATGTACGGAGCAAGGGAAAGGCATGTGAAGAGGCAGGCATCCACAGCCTCACGATCGAGCTTCCCGCGGAAACCACGCAGGAAGAGCTGCTTGCGCAGGTGGACGAGCTGAACGCCGACCCGGCCATACACGGGATACTCGTACAGATGCCGCTTCCACGTCATCTCGATTCGGATGCGGTGATCCGCCGGATCAGGCCGGACAAGGACGTGGACGGCTTCCACCCGGTGAACGTCGGAAAGAACCTCATCGGCGAACGCGACGGGTTCGTTCCATGCACGCCTGCCGGTGTGCAGGAGCTGCTGGTGAGGAGCGGCGTCGCGACTCGCGGTGCGGAGTGCGTGATCGTGGGGCGCAGCAACATCGTCGGAAAGCCGATGGCGGCACTCATGGTGCAGTCGGGCGAAGGTGCCAACTCGACGGTGACAGTGTGCCACAGCGCCACGCGCGATCTCGCCGAGCACCTCCGGAGAGCCGACATCGTGATAGCGGCCATCGGGCGTCCGGCGATGATCACAGGCGACATGCTGCGGCCGGGTGCGGTGGTGATCGACGTCGGAATCAATCGAGTCGAGGATGCCTCTGCGCGGCGCGGGTACAGACTGGTTGGCGACGTAGATTTCGACAGCGCGAGGAAGGTGGCGTCGCTCATCACACCCGTGCCCGGCGGTGTGGGACCGATGACGATAGCCATGCTGCTCCGGAACACGGTGAAAGCCGCGGAGCAGATGGAGCGCCGGGCAGCGTGACGGCGCGGCGGGTAGAGGAGCTCGATCTCTTCGGCGCGGAGAACGATCGCGCCCGCCCTCGTCGCTCACAGCCGCGAGAGCGCCGGAAGGCGCCCGATGGCGCAGCGGCCCGTGCGGAGACGGCGGCTGGCGCCGACCCGGGTACGAAGCCGGAGTCGGCTATCGCGATCTCGACTCTCACGCGCATCGCGAAGGATGTGGTGGAGGGCGCATTCACGCCGCTCTGGATACGCGGCGAGGTCAGCGACTTCAAGGCGCACCGCAACGGCCACTGGTATTTCTGCCTGCGTGATGAGTCCGCGCAGCTTCGCTGCGTCGTATGGTCGCGCGATCGCCAGCGCATCCCGGCCGCGCCGGACGATGGGATGCAGCTCTGCGCGCTCGGTCAGCTCACCGTCTATCCGGCGCGCGGCGACATCCAGTTCCGCGTCACCGCCATGGAGGCGGCGGGCGACGGGCTGTGGCGGAAGGCGCTCGAGCTCTCGATCGCGAAGCTGAAGGCGGAGGGGCTGCTCGACGTCGAGCGCAAGCGCCGCATCCCGAGCTTCCCTCGCCGCATCGCGGTGGTGACGAGCCCCGACGGCGCCGCGCTGCACGACATCCTCGCCGTACTTCGCAGGCGCTGCCCGGTGGTGGAAGTGGTGGTGGTGCCGGCGCGCGTACAGGGAGATGGCGCGGTGGATGAGCTGGTGGCCGCCATCGAACGGGTGAGCCGCTGGCGCGAGGCGGACACCATCATCGTGGGGCGCGGAGGCGGGGCGCGCGAGGATCTCTGGGCCTTCAACGACGAGCGCGTTGCGCGCGCGCTGGCAGCGTGCGAGGTCCCCACCATTTCCGCCGTGGGGCACGAAGTCGACGTCACTCTCTGCGACATGGTGGCGGACCTGCGCGCGCCGACGCCGTCGGCAGCCGCGGAGGCTGCGGCCCCAGTGCTCGCTGATCTCGCGTCACAGCTCGCTGCGCGTGCGACCGCAATGCGGAACGCGCTGCAGCGGCGTGCCATCACCGCACGCACTCGACTCCAGCGCGAGAGCCGCGATCTCCGGTTCGCGGCGACGCGCGGCTGCGAGCGGCGACGCTCCCGACTGGAGAACGCCGCCGGTCGGTTGAACGCGCTCAGTCCTCTCGCAACGCTCGCCCGCGGTTTCGCGGTCGCGCGTGATGATTCCGGCCGCACGCTCATCAGCCGCGCGGGCTTCGCAGCGGGCATGCACTTTCGACTCACGCTGCGCGACGGTGAGATCGGAGCCACCGTGGATTCCGGCGGTGAAGGGACGGTTCCCGACACCACCATCGAGTGACAGCCATGTCCTACGAGGAAGATCTCGCCCGCATAGAAAGCATCGTCTCGGAACTCGAGCGCGACGACATCGAGCTGGATCGCGCGCTCGCGCTCTTCGAGGAAGGAGTGGAACGGCTGCGCAGCGCATCGAAGGCGCTGGAGCGGGTCGAGGGTCAGGTGCGTCTTCTCGTCGAGCGGAGCGATGGGAGCTTCGAGCTTGCCGATCCCGATCGCTGAACGCGCTGACGCAGATCTGATGGAGCTGCGCGCCGGGGTGGAGGCCGCGCTCGCATCGTTGTGCGACAGGTATCTCGACGTGCTTCCTCCGCGCGTCGCCGAGGCCGTTCGCTACAGCATCATGGGTGAGGGAAAGCGGCTCCGACCACTTCTCGTTCTGGCCGCGTACGGTGCCTGCGGTGGGGCGGGGGATGCCCGCTCCCTCGCGGCATCCGTGGAGATCGTGCACGCCTATTCCCTGGTACACGACGATCTCCCCTG
This sequence comes from Gemmatimonas aurantiaca, assembly GCA_044463985.1. Lineage (GTDB taxonomy): Bacteria > Gemmatimonadota > Gemmatimonadetes > Gemmatimonadales > Gemmatimonadaceae > JADGGM01. Next base: position 18,179 of record JBIQLU010000052.1, read on the forward strand.
CATGGACGACGACATAGTGCGTCGCGGCCGCCCGACCACGCACCGCGTCTTCGGCACGCGCGTGGCCACCGTCGCCGGGGTGGCGATGGTGCCGCTCGCGGCGCGTGCGGCCGCCGACGCCACGCTCGCGCTCGGCTTGCCAGACGCCGCCAGAAGGGCGATCCTACGGGAGCTGATGCGAGCGTCCGGAGCGAGTGGCATGGTGGGCGGCCAACTCCTCGATCTGGAGGGGGAAGGTCGTTCGTTGTCGTTGTCCGAGCTCGAGCGCATTCACAAGGCGAAGACCGGTGCCCTCATCGCTGCTTCCGTGCGAATTGGCTGGCTCGCGGCAGGCGCGGAAGACCGCCGGGCGCGCGCGCTGGACCGCTTCGGCGAAACGGTGGGCCTCGCCTTCCAGATCGCCGATGACGTCCTGGACGCAACCTCCACGACCGCCACGCTGGGGAAGACCGCCGGCCGGGACGCGGTACTCGGGAAGAGTACGTACCCGGCGCTTCTCGGGGTGGAGGGCGCGAGGGAGAGGGCCGCGCGGCTGGTGGCGGAAGGACGCGCCGCGCTGGCCGACGCCGGGCTCCTCACGCCGGCGCTCGAGCGCCTCTCCGCGTTCGTGGTGGACCGGAAATCGTGACCGTACGCCCGCGCAGCCGGTTATTCTCCAATGTTCCCGTTGCACACATCGCCTGAGCGAAAACAAGAGTGAAGATGCCCGTACTTCCCGATATCGACTTTCCGTCCGATCTGAAGAAGCGTTCGCGCGACGAGCTGCGCACGCTCGCCAACGAGGTCCGCGCCGCTCTCATCGACAGTTGTTCGCGAACGGGAGGGCACATCGGAGCCGGACTCGGAGTGGTGGAGCTCGCGGTGGCGCTTCACTACGTGTTCGATACTCCGCGCGACCAGCTCGTGTGGGACGTGGGCCATCAGGGGTACCCGCACAAGATGCTCACGGGGCGCAAGGACCGCTTCGAGACGCTTCGCCAGGAGGGCGGCATCTCCGGTTTCCTCAAGCGTGAGGAGAGCGAGTACGACAGCTTCGGGGCGGGGCATGCGGCGACCGCGATTTCGGCGGCGCTGGGGATGGCGACGGCGCGCGACCTTCAGGGCGAGAACTTCCGCGTGGCGGCCATCGTCGGCGACGGCGCTCTCACCTGCGGTCTCTCCTACGAAGGACTCAACAACGCGGGCGCGTCCGATCGCGACTTCATCGTGATCCTGAACGACAACGAGATGTCCATCGCGCCGAACGTGGGCGCCATCTCGCGCTACCTCACGTCCATCCAGCGGAATCCGATCTACAATCGCGTGCGCGGCGCGATGGGCAAGGTGATGGACGAGCTGCCCGGTCCGCTTTCGGGAATCGGCTCCGCCGTGCGCAAATGGGAGGAGAGCATGAAGAGCTTCCTCACACCTGGAGTGCTCTTCGAGGAACTCGGATTCCGCTACTTCGGGCCGATCGACGGGCACGACATGGACGCCCTGATCGACACGCTCACCGCGGTCGAGGGGATGCGCACGCCCCGGCTCGTGCACGTGATCACGCAGAAGGGGAAGGGATTCCCGGCCGGCGACCATGATCAGAAGTGGCACGCGCTTCCCGCCGGCCACGATCCGGCGACCGGAAAGCAGCGCACCAGTTCGGCCGGGAATCCCGCCTACACTGCCGTATTCGGGCGTGGGCTCACCGAACTCGGAGAGATCGACCCGAAAATCGTCGCGATCACCGCGGCGATGCCGGCGGGCACCGGCACCGCCGCGTTCGCGAAGAAGTTTCCGAAGCGTTTCTTCGACGTCGGAATCGCCGAGGGACACGCGGTGACGTTCGCGGCCGGACTCGCCACACGCGGGTTGCATCCCGTGTGCGCGATCTACTCCACCTTCCTCCAGCGCGCGTACGACAACGTCATCCACGACGTGGCGCTGCAGCACCTTCCCGTGACGTTCTGCATGGATCGCGCGGGACTGGTGGGCGAGGATGGACCCACGCACATGGGGCTGTACGACATCGCCTACATGCTCGCCGTGCCCGGCATGGTGGTGACCGCACCGCGCGACTCCGCGCAGATGCTCGCGCTGCTGCGCACCGCCGCTGCACGCGAGAGCGGACCGACGTCCATCCGCTACCCGCGCGCCGCCGCGCCCGACATCGCGCCCGCGCTGGCCGACATTCCGCCGATTCACGAGGGAACGTGGGAGGTGATGCGGCAGGGTGACGACTTCGTGATCCTCGCTGTCGGAACGATGGTGCTTTCGTCGCTCGCAGCGGCCACCGAGCTGGCCGCCGAGGGTATCGACGTCAGTGTCGTCGACTGTCGCTACCTCAAGCCGTACGACGAGGTGACGCTGAACGCCGTCCTCACGCGGCACAAGCACGTGCTCGTGGTGGAGGAAGGAACGGTGGTCAACGGCTTCGGCGCGTACATGGCTCAGGTCATCGCGACACTCGATCCGTCGGTTCGCGTAGCAGTGCACGGTGTCCCGGATCGCTTCATCGATCAGGCACCGCGCAGCCGCCAGCTCGAACTGCTCGGCCTCGATGCCCCGGGCATCGCGCGGCGGGTTCGTGCACTCCATGGCAGCGAGGCGCTGACCGGGTGACCCGCCTCGGCGTGGTGGGGAACCGGAGCTACGAGGGCCTCGACAGGGTGCTCGGCACGCTGCGGCGCAGGGCGCCGGAGCTCGGGATCGACCTCGCTTTCGAGCCGGAGCTGCACTTTCTCGCGCCTGACGCGGAAACGCTGGAGGATCCAACCGGGATCGATGCGCTCATCACGCTCGGCGGCGACGGCACGATGCTGCGCGGCGCCAGGTTCGTGGGGGAGCGCCCCATTCCCATCCTGGGGATCAACCTGGGACGCCTCGGTTTTCTCACCGCATGCGGCGGAGAATCGGAGGAGATAGAGCTGGCGCTGGAGAGGTACATCGCCGGCGACTACGTCGTGCAGCGACGCATGGCGATCGCCGGTCACACGTCGCGCGAGGGAAGTGAGCGTTGGCGCGCGCTCAACGACATCGTGCTCCACAAGGGCGGTTTCGCGCGAGTGGTGCACCTCGAGGTTTGGGTGAACGGCGAGCTGATCGGAGCGTACGCGGCCGACGGGCTGATAATCTCCACGCCCACTGGGTCGACCGCGTACAGCCTGTCGGCCGGCGGCCCAGTGGTCGTGCCGACGGTGGAATCGATAGTGATCACGCCGATCTCGCCGCACACGCTTGCCGTGCGCCCTGTCGTCCTGCCGCCGACCGCGGAGGTCGAGGTGCGTGCGAATGATGGGCCGGAAGAACTTCTGGTGACGGTGGACGGGCAGGTCGGTGCTACGTTCACATCCGATGACACGCTTCTGGCGCGGCGTGCGGAGCGGCCGGTGCTCGTCGTGCATTTCCGCGACAGCACGTTCTTCTCGCGCATGCGCCGGAAGCTCGGATGGGGCGGCCTTCGTGGGCGTGACGAGAGCAACAGGTGCTGACCGAACTTCGAGTCCGGAACTTCGCGATAATCGACAGCGTCACATTACCACTCGCCGGCGGCCTGAACGTGCTGACCGGTGAGACTGGCGCTGGGAAGTCGATAATCGTCGGTGCGCTTTCGCTCCTCCTCGGTGAGCGAGCCAGTGTGGACAGCATTCGCACCGGTGCCGATCGCGCGGTGGTCGAAGGTGTCTTCGATGCAACCGAGCGTCCGGCCCTCACGGCGCTTCTGGACGAGCGAGGAATCGACGCCGACGAGAAGACGGTCGTCCTTCGCCGGGAGATCGCGGCGAACGGGCGAACTCGCGCCTGGATCAACGGGTGCAGCACGACTGCCGGCGTGCTCGCCGAGGTAGGCAGGCTCGCGGTGAACCTGCACGGCCAGCGCGAGGCGGAAACGCTGCTCGACCCCGAGTCGCAGCGCCGCATCCTGGACGCGTTCGCGGGCGCCAACGAGGAGGCGGAACGTGTGCGCGCGCGCTTCGACGAACTCTCGTCGATCACGCGCGAGATCGCGACGCTCGCGCGCCGCCGCGCCGACGCCGAGCGACGCGCCGACTACCTGCGGCACGTGGCTACGGAAGTGGAAGACGCGCGGCTGCGCGAGGGTGAAGACGCGTCGCTCGACGAAGAGGCTCGTCGACTCGAGCACGCGGACGAGCTTCGTTCGGTGGTCGGCGGCATCGCCGCACTGCTGGACGGAAGCGAGGAATCCGTGCTCACTCGACTGGCGCAGGGCGGGAAGGCACTGCTGTCGGCGCAGCGCATGGATCCGTCGCTGGCGAAAATGCAGGAGCTCTTCGACGGCGCGTACTATTCGCTCGAGGAACTGTCGCGCCAGCTCGCAGACTACGCCGCATCGGTCGAGCTGGATCCGGCGCGCCTCGAGGAAGTGCAGCGCCGGCGCGATCTGATCTTCCGCCTGTTGAAGAAGTACGGACCGGGGCTGGAAGACGCGATCCGGACCGGTCGAGAGGCCAGGGCAGAGCTGGACCTGGTGGACGGCGCCGGGTTCGACCTGCGCGAGCTGGAGAGTCGGCGCGATGCCGCGAGAAAGGCGCTGGAGAGCGAAGCGGCTTCGCTCTCACGTCGGCGTGCATCAGGCGCGAAGAAGCTCGCGCGCGCGGTCGGTGAACTGCTCCCCGCACTGGGAATACCGCATGGGAGCTTCCTCGTAGCGCTCCCGCGGCGCGACGAGATCAGCGCGAGCGGCGCGGAGGATGTGGAGTTTCAGGTTGCGCTCAACGTGGGCCACGACGCGCGGCCGCTGGCTCGCGTCGCCTCCGGCGGCGAGCTCTCGCGGCTGATGCTCGCGCTCGAAACCATACTCGCACGCCTGGACCACGTCCCGACGCTGATCTTCGATGAGGTGGACGCCGGCATCGGCGGCCGCGTGGGCCTCCAGGTCGGCGACACCATGCGTCGCGTCGCGGGGCGCCACCAGGTACTCGCGATCACGCACCTCGCACAGATCGCCTCCCGCGCTCACCACCACATAGTCGTGACCAAGGCAGAGCGCGACGGCATAACCACCACCGACACCCGAGTCGTATCCGGCGACGACCGCGTCCGCGAAATCGCGCGCATGCTCGGCGGCGACCCCGA
>JBIQLU010000053.1:0-3857 GCA_044463985.1 Gemmatimonas aurantiaca
GCGTAGCAGCAGCCGCTCGCGCCCACGATCGAACCCAGACGCGTCTCCAGAGAACGCACCCACATCTCGTAGCCCACGTACCCCGATTCGCCGCGGTTCCCTTCCCGCTCCTCATCGCCCACGCTGATGTCGCGCCCCGATGCCACCCCCACCGAAGGATCGCGAAACTCGCGCACCAGCAATTTCACCGAATGTGGAAGTATCCGGATCGATGCGTCGGTGTTGACGACTATCTCGCCGCGTATCACGGAAGCTGAGCGATTCTCGGCGTTGGTCTTTCCGCCTCTCGGTTCCACGCGAAACAGCTCCACGCCCTGCGACTCGAACTCGCGCACTATCGCATCGGTGCCATCGCTCGACGCGTCGGACGCGATGAGTATCTGCCGGCGATCGGCGGGGTAGTCTATCGCCAGCAGACTCTCGATTGTCGAACGGATGCGCCGCTCTTCGTTGTACGCGGGCACCGCGATCGTGATGTGAGGCCACTCCGCCACGTCGTCATCATCGCCGCCGCCATCCGCGCGCGCCGAAGCGTTCGCGCCGGCTTTTTTCGGTTCCGGCGCGACGCCCGCGACGGTCGTCGCGAACCAGAGCATGAACGGATAGCCGAAGTACGCGTACACGAACATCGCGAAGGGAAGCGCGATGAGAATCACTGCGAGCGTCATCATGCGAGCCTTCCCCTCCCCTCGTTCGCGCCGGACGACCTGGCGCTCTCCTCCCCAATCGATCCATGCCGCCCTGCCACCGAGCGGTAGAGTTCCTCGTAGCGCTCGAGCCAGGGACGCGGTGCGAAGTCCCGTTCCACGCGCTCCCGCGCGAGGCGAGCGCGCCTCTTTGCGGCTTCGGGGTCGGCCCGCACCGCATCCACTGCCGCCGCGATCGCCCGCGGATCATCGGGCGGGACCTGTACGATCTCGCCGTCGGGGAACATGGACGGCACCCCGCCCACGCTCGTAGCCACTATCGGCACTTCCGCCGCCGCTGCCTCCAGCAACACTATCGGAATCCCCTCCGTTCGGGAGCTGAGTACGAACACATCGAACGCCGCGACGAGTGCGCCCGCTCCCGGAACCACGCCGAGCCAGCGGAGCTGGTCGCCGATCCCCAGTCGCTCGGCGCGTTCACGCAGCGACGCCGCATCGGGACCACCGCCGACGATCGCGACTGCGAGCGGTTCCGCGAGCAGGGGAATCGCCTCGAGCAGCACGTCGGCGCCCTTCTCCGCGCTCAGTCGTCCCACCCAGCCAACCGTGAACTCGTCGCGCTCGAGGCCGAGCCGTTCGCGCGCCGCGCGGCGCTCCAGCACCGCCGCCGCACCGTCGAACGCATTTGCAATGAGCCGAATACGATTCCGAGCCACGCCGCGTCCCACCAGCCGATCGACGATGGGCTGCGATACGGCCACCACCGCATCGAAGTCACGGAAGGCCCGCTCCTGAACCCACTCGTAGAGGCGGTTGCGCAGCCCGCCGCCGGTGAACCCATGCACCGTGGACACCACCGGGATACCGAGCGAGCGCGCCACCCCGGCATCCACCACGTCGGAGCGGTAGCCGTGCGTGTGCACCACATCGGGCTTCGACTCGAGGCAGAGCGCGCGCACCGCGGCGCGTTCCTTCCGGTACGCCCTCGTGGGAAGCGACACGCGCGCGGTTCGGATCCCGTCGGCCTCCAGAGCATCGAGAAACGGAAAGACGCCGCCCGCCGGATCGATCAGCGCCGCGACGCACACGCGATGGCCCATCTCCGAATGACCGCGGGCAAGCATGGCGACCACGCTCTCGAGTCCACCGACAGGTGCCGGGGCAGTGACGTGCAGGATTGTCAGGGGCGAGGAGGGGGGCGAGTTTGTCAAACCGGAGGAAGTTGGCATCGCGAAATCGACGGAGCGAGTCGAGCGAAGTCCCGAGTCGCTCCGGTGCGCGGAGAGGCACGGCTCATGCCTCGACGACATGCCGTGGTCCCGCTGGATCGTCGTCGGACCCCGTGCCGCCACTCCACTCCCGTTCGTCCCTCTCATCGGGCAGACGACGTTCCGAGCCCTGAAGATACGCGCTCCGGCCACATCCACGACAGGAAGAACGCAGATTAGCACGTTAGTCGTCCAACCCACTCCCACGCCCTCGAGCACCGAAACCCAGACCCAGCCACCCGCAGCTCCCCCCGCCCGCTCGCTCGACCGATCTCTCCTCGTGGGGATCGCCTGGACCGGGGGAATGAAGTGGGCAATCCAGATCGTGAGCTGGGTGTCCACCGTGTTGATCGCCCGCCTGCTCTCACCGTCCGACTACGGTCTGATGGGAATGGCGGCGGTGTATCTCGGCCTGGTTTCGCTGGTGAACGAGTTCGGACTGACGGCCGCCATTCTCCGCGGTCGCCACCTGAGCGACTCGCAGATAGCGCAGATCGGCGGCTTCGGAATCGCGATCGGTGCGCTCTTCTGCCTGCTGTCGATCGCTGCCGCGAATCCGATCGCGCTGTTCTACGGCGAGCCGGCGGTGCGCGTGATCGTCACCGTGCTCAGTCTCAACTTCGTATTCAGTTCCGCGAGCGTCCTTCCGCGCTCGCTGCTCGCCCGCGATCTCGACTTTCGTCGTCTCGCCTGGATCGACGGGCTGACGAACATCGTCCAGATCCTCTGCACCATCGTCCTCGCCTTTCTCGGGTACCGGTACATGGCGCTGGTGATGGGAAGTCTGGTCGGCCGGATCTCCGGCGCGGTGCTGGCGAACTTCGCGCGTCCGCATCGCGTGGCCGTACCGCGCGAGCTGCGCTCGATCTCGGAGTCCGTGCTCGTGGGCTGGCACGTGGTCGTGGGACGGGTGTCGTGGTATACGTACCAGAACGCCGACTTCGCGATCGTGGGTCGCGTGCTGGGGAAGGTCGTGCTGGGCGCGTACACGATCGGCTGGGAGATCGCCACGCTCCCCGTGGAGCGCGTGAGCGCCCTCGTGGGACAGGTGACGCCTGGAGTCTTTTCGAGCGTGCAGGCCGATCGGCCGGCCCTCCGGCGCTACTACCTCGGCGTCATCGAGGGGCTGGCGTTCATCACCTTCCCCGGGGCCGTGGGGATCTCGCTGACGGCGCCGCTCCTCGTACCCGTGCTGCTCGGAGACAAGTGGACGGCGGCGATCCTGCCGCTGCAGCTCCTCGCCTTCTACGCGGGCCTTCGCTCCATAGATACGGTGACGCCGCAGGTGCTCATCTACACCGGCCACTCGCGACAGAGCATGTGGTACACCGTGCTGGCCGCGATCGTGCTCCCCATGCTTTTCCTGGCGGGCACGCGCTGGGGTGCCGCCGGGGTCGCGTTCGTGTGGATAGTCGCGTATCCCGTCGTGGTCTCGCCGATCTACCGCCTGGTCTTCAGGATCCTCGACCTGTCGCCGCGGGTGTACCTGCGCAATCTCTGGCCGGCCGCGAGCGGTACCGCGGTGATGGCGGCTGCGGTGCTCGCGCTCCGGTACACTCTTCCCGACACGCTGGATGTCCGCGTCAGGCTGGTTACCGAGGTCGTAGCGGGGGCGGCCATCTATGCGCTGACCATGCTGACCTTCCACCGCGCGCGGATCCTGGCGGCCATCGCGCCGCTGCGCGCGGCGCGCCGCTGAGCCCCCCCGGACTCCCCGACGGCGTCATGGGGGAGCGCTCCGCAGCCGATCGCGACCAGGTTCTGGCAACCAACGTGCAATGTGACGGGTGGCAATATGGCCACCAGCCCCGCGCGCTGTTAAGTTCGCGGCTCCCAAGCCGTCAGACCCGGATTCTTAAGTGATGGAGACCTCCGAGGACCCAGTGTCGGCGACCCTGGATGATCCAGGGAGCGCCTCCAGCGAAGCGACAGCAGCGCGAAA
>JBIQLU010000053.1:3957-5157 GCA_044463985.1 Gemmatimonas aurantiaca
GCCCGCCTGGCTGGGACGATATCTGGCTCGAGCACGGCTCCGGGCGGCCGCCGCGGCGTTGCGCCGTCGCGGCTGCCTCCGGATAGTGTTGTACATCTGGCACGTGGATTTCGCCGAGGCGATCGAGCTCGTGCCGCACGACGTGAGCTGCTACCACATCTACGACGAATACTCGGGCTCGGAGGTGGAGAGCGCGCTCGACCCGCGGGAGGAGCGGCTCATCCGTTCGGTGGATCAGGTGATCACCGTCTCCCCCACCATGTTCGAGCGGAAGGGGCGCTTCAACCCCAACACGCTCCAGATCACCAACGGAGTGACGTACGACGATTTCGCGAAGCCCGCTCCCGTCCCGGCCGACCTCGCGAACATTCCTCGGCCGATCGTCGGATACTCGGGGTACATCAAGAAGCAGCTCGACTGGAAGCTCCTGCTGGAACTCGCGACGGAGCGGCCGGGGTGGTCGTTCGTGTTCGTGGGTGAGCGGCGGCCGCATGCCGAGATCCGGGAGCTGCTGGAGAGGATCGCGGCACTCCCGAACGTGCATTTTCTGGGCGGAAAGCCTTCGACGGAGCTGGCGAGCTATCCGCAGCACTTCGACGTCTGCCTGATGCCATACCGGATGAACGACTACAGCAAGTACATCTTTCCTCTCAAGCTCTACGAGTACCTCGCGAGCGGGCGACCGACGGTGAGCATCCCCCTTCCGGCGCTCGCCGGGCTCGGCGACCTGGTGCCGGTAGCCACCGGCGCGCGCGAGTGGGGGGAGACGATCGAGCGGCTCATCGCGCCGGGCGGCGACGACCCGGCGTCAGTCGAGCGGCGCCAGACCGAGGCACGCCGGCACGACTGGAGCGCGATAGTGCATGAGATCGCCCGCACCCTGGACCTCCGGCTGGCGCTTCCGGAAGCTGGCCGATGACGCCACGACCGCTGTTCGAGCATCCGGGAGCGACGCGTCGGCCGCGCAGGCTGCTGCTCATCAGCTACCACTTCCCCCCCGATGCCACCATCGGCGCGCGCAGGTGGGAGAAGCTCGCGCACTTCGTGGCGGAACGGGGTTGGGGACTCGACGTCATAACCTGCGCCGAACCGGGTGCGGATCTCGCGCGGCTGCAGCTTCTGCCCGAGGACACGCGCGTCTACGCGATTCCCTCGCAATCGATGCGCGCGGCCGAATGGCTCGAGCATCAGGTGTGGCGG
>JBIQLU010000053.1:5257-11150 GCA_044463985.1 Gemmatimonas aurantiaca
CGCCGCTGGGCGAGGCATGCGGAGCGGCTCGCGGAAGAACTGCTCGAGCGCGACGGCCACTTCGTCGTGGTCACATCGGGACCGCCGCACATGACGCACGAAAGCGGGCGCATGCTCTCGAAGCGCCGCGGGATCCCTTTCGTCATGGACATGCGCGACCCGTGGAGCCTCAACGAGCGAATCCCGGAACGGTGGGCCACCCCGCTCTGGCTGCGCAGCACCGCGCGCCACGAACGGGAGATGGTGAGCCAGGCGGCGCTCGTCGTTGCCAACACCGCGCCGGCGCGCGATGCGCTCGCCGGCGCGTACCCCGACGCGAATCGAAAGATCATCGCGGTGATGAACGGCTCGGATGACGATCCGCTTCCGCCGCAGCGGCGCGGCGGCCGCTTCACGATCGGCTACGCCGGGACGGTTTACGACTACGGCGATCCGCGAAGCCTCTTCCGCGCCGCGGCGCGCGTGATACGCGACCTCGCTCTCTCGCCCGACGACTTCGGGATGGATTTCATAGGCAACTTCAAGGACGGCGGCGAGGAGTCGCTGCGTGCTACCGCGCGCGCCGAAGGCGTGGAGGAGTTCGTCTCCGTGGGACCCACGCGGTCGCACGAAGGCGCCAAGGAATTCATGTCGCAGGCCACAATGCTGGTGACCTTCCCGGGGTGGAACAGCGTCGCGATCCCGGGCAAGGTGTTCGAGTGCGTTCGCTTCGACGCGTGGCTACTCGCCCTTTCCGACGTGGGGAGTGCGACGGAGCTGCTTCTGCGCGGTACCGATGCGGACGTCGTGCCGCGAGACGATATCGATGGAATCGCGCGCGCGATCGCCCGACGCTACCAGGCGCACCGGCGCGGCGAGCAGGCCACGCACATAGCGAGCGATGAACGATTCAGCCGGAGCCGCCAGGCGCGCATTCTCCTCGATGCGCTCGCGCCCTTCGTACCCTCGCAGGGAATACAGCCTCCGGACGACAGTGGCGCTCCCGCGCCTCGCACGTCGTTCTCACTCTGAAGCCGCGGGGCGGCTCACCCCAGGACACCGCTGCAGCGCAGCCGGAAGCCGGCGATCGATACTCCGGAGGGCACGTCCATGCGAGGGATGGCGTAGCGGCTGGCGACATCGTTCCGCAGCCACCCACCCTCGATGCGCAACGCCGCGCGATATCCCGCCGCGGCGGCGGCGCGCTCCACCTGCGGCGAGTAGCAGCCGTACGGGTAGGTGATGTAGGGTAGAATCCCCGTGAAGCGCTCGCGCAGCCAGGCGAGCGGACGCACGAGCTCTTCCTCCAGCTCCCGAGGTGCGAGCGCCGCCAGGTTCGGATGGCTCCAGCTATGCGACGCCAGCGTGATTCCGGGACTCTCCGCCGCCCGTCGCAGCTCCGCCTCGGAGGCGCCCCGTGCGTACGAGGGGATGTGCGACGTGTCGTGACATCCATGCTCGTCCAGGATCACGCTTCCCTTCCCGGCCAACCTCACCAGCGCATCCTGCCGAACTGCATCCGCCAGGCCGGCGGCGCCGCGGGGCGTGAGTGCGTCCCACCAGAACACTCCGCCGTTCAGCAGCGCGGGCGGCACGAATACAGTCGCCGGGAGTGAGCGGGCCACGAGCTCTCCGACTCCTGCGAGCACGGCTCCGCTGTATGCATCGTCGAAGGTGATCGCGACGCGCGGACGACCACCGGCCGCCTGCTCGCCCTCGAGTGTGCTCTCGAGCGCGCTCTCCAGCGAGACGACTTCCGCGATTTCCACGAGCGCATCGAGCTGCGCGGCGAAGGCGGCGCGCGGGAGGTGCAGCGAGCTGTCGCCCACCACCCGCTCGCCGTCGGGCACCACGTCGTGGTAGGCGAGGATGAGCGTTTCGGAACGATGCCGTCGGCTGAAAACGGCCGGCAGGCCGCTCACGAGAAGCCCCTGCTCGACTATCGCTTTCACCACCCGTCGTGCGGACATTCCTAGCCGATGCGGCTGCTGCCGTGGCGCGGCGTGCAGCTCTCCTCGCGCGGGCGTGGATTCACGCGCGCAGGGAGACCGTGGAGTACGCCTGCCGCACCATCGCGGCGCGCGGTGGCGGCCCGGCCGGCCCGCGTACGCCGAGCGCGAATATGGCATCGCGCCTCAGCCGCAGCATCTTCGTGAGACCGATGATCACGCCGAGCAGGAAGTACAGATACGAGAAGTACTCGGCCGACACGAAGAATCCGGAGACCGCGAATCCCACCAGCGAACCGATGAGCATCTGCGCGAGCGCCGTCTCCCTCGCCGTTATTCCCGGACCGTAGATCCCTCGAGGTCGGATCTTCCTCAGCGCAGTGAACGAGGCCACGAATATTCCCAGGAAAAGAATCAGCCCGGGTATCCCCAGCTCCGCCGCGGTCTCCAGAAACGAGTTGTGCGCCACTGACCACTTGAAGCCTCGCCCGGCGCTGGCACGCTGCTGGCTTATCGCGGAAATCGTCCCCTCCGCGACGGGATACGCGCCGACCCCGAGCCCGAGCACGGGGTTGTGGGCGACGTAGCTCATACCTCGCGTCCACACCGCACGCCGCCCCTGCGGATCGGTCCAGTTATAGTCGGCCGTGGGGTGGAGGATGGTGCTCATCTGCTTCCAGTACTTGTCCGAGCCGATGACGATGGCGAGGAGAATACCCGCCACGGATACGAACAGGCGGATAGTGCTCGGAATGGCGCGGTAGCGGAGTAGCAGGTAGACGAGCACCGCGATCATCCCGAGGAAACCGCCGCGCGATCCGCTCTTGACGAGTGCGAGCACGATGAGACCGAGCGCGACCACGCCTATGACGCGGCGGAACGCGGTACGCCCGAACTTCAGGAGGTAGACCGCGAACGGCACTGTCGCGACCATGACCAGGGCGAAGTCGTTCGCGTCGTAGTAAACCAGCCCGCCGAGCCTTCCATCCGGCCCCACGTGGAAGAACAGGTTCACCAGCATGGCGTAGAACAGACCGCCGTAGACGTTGGTCCTGACGTAGAACTCCACGTCCTGCACGCTTCGGATGCTGGCCGCGGCCACCGCCATGAAGAGCAGATTGGCGAGGTATCCCTTTATAGCGAACGAGAGGCTGTTCCCTGGCCAGAGGCTGGTGGGGACGCCGATCAGCATGAGAACGAGCAGCCCCACCGTGAGGTACGTGATGGTGCCCCGGAGCTGCCTTGGCTTGCGCCACGGGTGCCGGTTGGTGACGTACAGGATGCCGGCGAGCCCCAGCGACAGCAGCGGTAGCTGCAGCCGCCCGAGAATCGGGAAGGCGTCCTGCACGCGCCATATGTACGCGAACATGAGGAGCCCCACGGCGTACATCAGCGCATCCGGCTTCTGTTCGGGGAGCTCCACGGGAGTCGCGGCGGGAGCAGGCGGCACTACGCGCACGCGAGGAGGCGGCGCCGCCGAGGAAGCGCCCGTCCACTGATTTCCGGCTGGCTGGATCGCCCAGGGTTTCGGGCTGGTTGTCATCTAGTAGATATGAGGTTCTCGGAGGCGCTGACGGTGTCCACACCGGCCACGCCTGAAGCTGCCGAAACGAGGACCGTGCGAATACGGTGCCATTATATTACACCAGACGACGCGCTGTGAGTGTCGGTACACGAAGGGGCGGGGCTGCCAGGCAGCCCCGCCCCTTCGTGTCGAGAAGCTCGCCGGCAGAGCGCCGGGCCGCTCAGATCGTGCCCTTCCTGACGAGGACGAGCGACTCCACGTTGCGGAGCTTCACCTTCGTCACTGCGGGCCCGAGCGTCCCATCGGCTCTCAACGGGAGCCAGCTCTCGCCCGATGGTAGCGTGACGTCCACAGCTGTGGCGTCGAGGAACGACTGCGTGTCCCACCCCTGCGCCGGTCGTATCAGCACCAGCGCGCGGTCGAACTCGCGGCCGTAGACCGTATACGCCTTGCCCGTCGGATCGGTGCCCTTGGCGAACGTGGAACGGGCTCCCACCGGATGGCCGATGTTGGCCTCGAGCGCCTTGAACCAGAAGTCGGAGAAGGCCGTCTCCCAATCGGGGCCCTTCGGGTGGAAGTAGAACCCGTCGGGGCTCGACCCTATGGACATGTAGTAGCTGGCGAGCTGCCACATGTCCATGCGCTGACCGCTCGTGGGATAGTTCCCCTTCGGGAACTGCGTGGGGTGCTCGTCGGCCCACTGCGCCGAGTAGGGGCTCCCCAGGTCGACAGCAACGCCGAGCGCGAGCAGCTCCTCGACCCACTTCCAGCGCGTGGGCATCCCGGCGTACATCGGATTGTTGAAGAGCTCCAGGTGCACGGATCCGGCCGCGATCGCGTTCGCGCGATCGAAGTCCTTGGTGTACTCGGCCGTGTTCAGCATGAGCATCTTGCCGCCGAAGGCGCCCTTGATCTGTGCGAGGAGCGATGTGTACGCGCTCTGGTACTGAGCAGCGTCGACCTCGACGCCGGCCTGCACTCTCGGAAGGATGTCGCCGGACGCGGCTTCATCCACGAACACGCCCTCCTCGTTCTGCACGATCCGGAGGTAGCGGTCCGTCGTGTAGGCGCGCGCGCCGGGATCGGCCGGGTTGATCAGGAAGCGGTTGGTGGTCCAGATGTGCACCTTCACTCGCGTCGCCTCGCTCTTCGAGCTGCTCGAGTGGAGGAAGGCATCCTCGATCTGGTACTGCGGATGCGCGGCATACCACTGCTTCATGTCGTCGTAGTACGTCGACGTGAGCGAGGGCTTGCCATCCTCGGGCGTCAGCATCGACCAGATCAGCGTGTACGGGAGATGCAGCACGCCGGCATTCGACGCGCGCCACGCATCGCCACTCCCGGAGAGGGCGCCATCGAAGTGCCTTCCGGCCCAGCTTCGCTCCTCGGGAGTCCAGTGGTAGTAGAAGTCCGTCGCGAGCGTGCGTATGTGCGGCCAGTGCGGCGAAGTGGCGTTGTAGCCAGAGAAGAGCGAGCCGGGGCCCGCCGGTGCCGTCTCCTGCGACGGCGGCGCGGCGGGTGTGGTGACGGTTATCGTGGAGACGGCATTCACTCCACCGAAGCTGGCCGTGACCTTCGCGGAACCCGCGGCCACGCCCGTTACCACGCCCGAGCCGCTCACCGTGGCGATGGCCGGCTTGTCGCTCGACCAGGTGACCGCCGGCGATGCGACCTTCTTACCGAGCGTGTCGACCACGCTGACGGTGAGAGTGACCGACTTAGCCGCCACCACCGACGCGGTCGACGGCGTCACGGTGACGGTGGGCTTCTTCGGAGCGGGCTTTGCCGCCGGCTTCGCCGACACGTCCACCACCGCCTGCGCGCTCTGCGTGCCGGCGATCGCGATGATGTTGGCCTGGCCAGGCTTGTGCGCGACCACCACTCCACCCGCGGAGACGGTGGCCACTGTCGTGTCGGACGACACCCATACCACCGGGTGGTCTTCGAGCGGATTCCCCTCGGAGTCCTCGAGCTGGACGTCGAAGGTGGCATCGTTTCCCGCGGTGATGGAGAGCGATGCCGGTTGTATCGAGATCCGCCCGATCGACGCCGACGGAATCATGTCGGCCGAGGATGTGATGGGCGGCGTGTCTATGCAGGCTGCAAGAAGGAACGCAATTGCGGCGGCGAACGTCGCGCCGGTCGTGCGAGGGACGCGCATGTCGATGACTCCTGAGTAACGGAGTTCAATTCGGCAGCCCGACTGGCTTGGCACCGCTTTCCGGTGCTGTAGCCTCGTGGCTTTGCGTCACCGGCTTTCGCCGGTTTTGCCCTTGTCGCGCGGGCATGGTGCCCCGTTGCGATCATGCCGTGAACGGTGGTACGCGAGTTCCCAGCAGACGAGCCGGTTGTTCACGAGTTTCGCCGGTCACGCACGGGCGTCGAAGCGCCAAGAAGGGTGGCAGATGCGATACTCTTTTGCGGACAATCCGCCACCCGA
>JBIQLU010000053.1:11250-13542 GCA_044463985.1 Gemmatimonas aurantiaca
GCGAGGGTGTAAAAGTTCTTTCGCCCTCAACGGTGGAGCGTTAGAATTCGCGAACGTCGCCGGCGGCGAGCTGCTCACCAGGGCGCCGCCGGATCGAACGCCCTTACACCCGCCTGCGTCCGGGCTCGGAGAGGATTCCTGGTGTCACCGAACGATGCAAAGCTGCGCAATCTCCTCATCGACGTTCTGTTGATCGACGAAGATCAGTATCGCGACGACTTCGGTCCGGATGAGATCTCTTCCTGGGACAGCGTGGGGATGGTCGAGATCGCGGTGGCGGTCGAGCAGCAGTTCGGCTACATGCTGACCCCCGACGAGATGGTGAATCTGCGGAGCATCGGCGACATCAAGGACGTGCTCCGTTCGCAGGGGATCGACTTCGCGGAATGAACATCGCCGAGAACTTCCTGGCGACTGCGCGGAGGGTGCCCGAGCGCACGTTCCTCATTGGCGTAGACGACGTTCACTTCTCGTACGGCGAGATCCTTTCGCGCGCCCGTCGCGTGTGCCGGCTCCTGGAGATGCGCGGAGTCGACGCCGGCGATCGCGTGATCCTGACATTCCCCAACTCGGTCGACTACCTCTGCGCGTACCTCGGCGCCCACCTCCGCGGCTGCGTGGTGACTCTGGTGGACTACCGTTCGCGGCCGGAGCACGTGGACTTCGTCCGCCGCGACACCGGTGCGCGGCTCTGGATGAGCCCGGGGATGCGACCGGGATACGAGGGAGTGCCGGACCACTTCACCTTTCCGGCCACGCTCGGCGGCGTGGACGAAGCGCCGCTCGATGCTCTCTGCCCCGAAGGGCAGCCGCTGGCGCTCATCATGTACACGAGCGGCACCACGGGAACTCCGAAGGGGGTGTGCCTCTCGCACGCGAATCTTCAGCACTCCATCGGCGCGATCGCGAGCTGGGCGGAGATAAGCGAGAGCGATCGCGAGCTGACCACGCTGCCGCTCACGCACCTCTTCGGGCTCGCGCACGTGCACATCTACTGGACGCTCGGCGGTTCGGTGGTGCTCGAGGAGGCGCTGCGCGATGTACCGCGCGTCCTGCGGCGACTGGCCACTCACGAGGCCACGAGCTTTCCGGGGACGCCAGCCGGTTTCAAGATCATCCTCGACAGGTTCGCGAACGAGTTCCGTGAAGCGGCGCGTTCGCTCCGCTACATCATCGTCAACTCCGCGCCGATGGCCGAGGAATACGTGCAGCGCGTGCTCGACCTGCTCCCGAACGTGCGCTTCTACATGTACTACGGGCTGACCGAAGCGAGTCGCAGCAGCTACATCCGCTACGACGCACATCGCGACAAGCTGCGCACGGTGGGCCGGCCGTCGCCGGGAAGCGAGATCAGGGTGGGCTCCGCGGCGGAGCCGCTCACCGGCGAGGTCGGAGAGATCCTCGTCCGCGGCCCGCACGTCACGAACGGCTACTGGCAGACCGATTCGTCGGAGTATTTCACCGACGGCTGGTTCCGCACGGGCGACCTCGGCGTGCTCGATGCCGACGGCTTCCTGACGTGGACTGGACGGCTGAAAGAGCAGATCAACGTGGACGGTCTCAAGGTCGCGCCGGCGGAGGTGGAAGCCGTGCTGCGCGAGCACCCTCGCGTGCGCGATTGCGCGGTGGCGGGCGCCGAGGATCCGCTCACCGGGCAGTCCGTGGTCGGCTTCGTGGTACTCGACGGCGAACCCGACGCGCGCACGGAAGCCGACATCCGCCGCTTCTGCAAGCCGAAGCTCGAGTTCTACAAGATCCCCCGAAAGATTCACTTCGTGGATGCGATCCCGCGGACCGACTCCGGGAAGGTCAAGCGACTGTCGCTTCTCTCCACACTCTCCGAGTGACGCAGCGCGTCGCGGTGCGCGCTGCCGTCGAGGCGGACCACGCCGGGATCGCCGCGCTGCTCGATGAAACCTTCGGCCCGCGCCCCCGCGCCATGCGGGAGCGGCTCTGGGCCTGGCGGCAGGAGGCAAATGCCGCATTCTCGGACGGCATGCCGGGCTTCCTCGTCGCCGACCAGGCGGGAGCGATAGTCGGCGTGCAGGGACTCCTGCCGCTGCGCGTCAAGGTGGGTGCCGACACCATCATCGCGGCGTGCAGCTGCGATCTCGCCGCCGCGCCGTCCGCGCGCGGCGCCGGCCTCCAGATCAAGCACGCGGCCATGAACTCCGCTCTCTCGGCGCTGCCACTCACGACGTCGGCCAACGAGACGGCGAACCGTCTATCGCGAGCGCTCGGCGCGAAGGCGCTCGATCCGGCGCGGGTGAAGTACATCAAGCCTCTTCGCCC
>JBIQLU010000053.1:13642-22916 GCA_044463985.1 Gemmatimonas aurantiaca
CGATACCCGTTCGCCGGAGTGGAGTCGTTCGCTCTCACGACGAACGGTGAGCCAGGCGGGTTCGCGGTGATTCACATCGCACCCGACGAAGAGGGGTTGAGCGCCGCCTCGCTGCTGGAGCTGTTCGGGGAAGAGTCGGCGCTCGAAGCGCTGTTGACCGAGGCGATCCGGCGATCCGTGCGCGCCGGCGCCAGCTACATCGCGGCGAAGAGCTCGAGCGTGGAAACGCGGCGGCTGCTGGAGCGGCGCGGTTTTCTCGCGCGCGCCAGCGAGCACTCGCCGTACACGTACAAGGTGAACCGGCCGGAGCTGGCAGACGTACTGGAGAAGGACGACAACTGGTACATCTCGCTCGGCGACGGCGACATCGCGTTCACGTTCGGCGCGGAGCGAAGGTGACTACCGCGGACGAGGAATTGGCGGCGCGATCGCCTGGAGATGCGCGCGGCGGCGCTGATCAAATCGGGCGACCCTCGCGCGTAGTCGTGCTGGCGGACGAACTCGGCGGCGGTACCGGAACCATACTGTTGTCGGTATCGAAGCTGTGGAACCCGAACGAGTGGGAAGCGTCGATCCTGAGCCAGCGCGAGCCGCGCTCCCGCGTGGTTCCCGGCGTTCCGGTGGAAGTGCTCCCCGCTCTGCGCGGACTCGCCATGTATCCGATAGCTCAACTGCGGAGGTCGAGACAGGTCGCAGCGCACGTGCGGCGCGAGCGGCCGGCGATCGTCCACAGCTACTTCTTCTGGTCGATCATGTACGGGCGTCTGTCGAAGGCACTGGGACTCGTATCGAAGCTCGTCGAGAACCGCGAGGACCAGGGCTTCAACTGGGGTCGGCACGAGTACGCGCTCCTCCGGATGACCTCTCACCTCCCCGATCGAGTGATCTGCGTCTCGGAGGCGGTCCGCCAGACCGTGCTGGAGCGCGAGCGACTCGCGCCGTCGCGCGTGCTCGTGATCCACAACGGCATCGAGATCACGACAGCCACTCGCACCCCTTCCGCGGGACCGCGCGGCCTCCCGTCGCTGCGCCGCTCGCTCGGTCTCACCGACGATGATCTCGTGGTCGGGATGGTCGCGAACTTCGACCGGGCCGTGAAGGGAGTCGACTATTTCTTCGACGCGATGCCCGCGGTTCTCGCCGAAGTCCCGGCCGCGCGATTTCTACTCCTCGGCAGGGGGAACGAGGAAGGACGTCTGCGAGCGCGCGCGGCCTCGATGGGAATCGCGGATCGGGTCATCTTCGCCGGATTCCAGGCGGAGATCGACCCGTACTACGATCTCATGGATCTCTCGGTGCTCACGTCGCTCTCCGAGGGGCTTTCCATGACCGTGCTCGAGTCGATGAAGCATGGAGTACCGGTGGTTGCGACCCGGGTGGGCGGCAATCCGGAGCTGGTGAAGGAAGGTGTCACTGGCCATCTGGTGCCGCCGCGCGACGTGCCGGCGTTCGCGGCGCGCGTGGTGGAGCTCCTTCGCGCACCCGCGCTTCGCGCGCAGATGGGCCGCGAGGGACGGCGCGTGGTCGAGAACGAGTTCGACCTCCGACGCACCGCGGAGCGCTACACGGCGACTTATCGCGAGCTGCTCGAAGCACGGGGCTGACGGAGGCCGGACTCGGACGCGGCGCAGGTAGGCGGCGGATGCGCCGGAGCGCATCCCGCCGTCCACCCCGTTTCATCAGAGCTTGCTCTTCTTCACCAGGATCACCGCCTCCGAGTTGCGGAGCTTCACGCTGGTGACGCTGGCGCCGAGCGTTCCATCGGCGTGCAAGGGGAGCCAGCTCTCGCCCGATGGAAGCGAGACGTTGACCGCCGTGGCGTCCTTGTAGTTCTGCGTATCCCAACCGCGCTGTGCGCGGATGAGCACCAGGGCGCGGTCGAAATCGCGTTGATAGACGGTGTACACCTGTCCCGTGGGGTCCGTACCCTGAACGCGCTCGCTGCGCGCGCTCACCGGATGACCGATGTTCGCCTCGATCGCGGGGAGCCAGTACTTCGACGGAGCCGTCTGGTAAGTGGGCGCCTTGAGGTGGAAGGACAGCTTGTCGGGGTTCTTTCCGACCACCATGTAGTAGCTGGCCAGCTCCCACATCTGCATCCGGTCGCCGCTGGTCGCGTAGTTCCCCTTCGGGTACTGGCTCGCGTGTTCATCCGCCCACGAGCGCGCGTACGGGCTCTCCATGTTCACCCACACACCGGCCGCGAGCAGCTCCTCGACCCAGTTCCATCGCAGCGCGATCTGCGAGAGCATCGGGTTGTTGAAGAGCTCGAGGTGAACCGCCCCCGCCGCCGCGGCGTTGGCGCGGTCGAAGCTCTTGGTGTACTCCGCCGTGTTCAGCATCAGCGTCTTGCTGCCGAGCTCGCGCTTGATCGCGGCGAGCAGCGAGGTGTAATCGGCCTCGTATCGCGCGGCCTCGAACTCCACGCCGAGTTTCGCGCGCGGGATGATGTCGCCGGAGGAAGCCTCGTCGACGAACAGCCCGCTTCTCCCCTGCGCCAGCCGGCGGTAGCGGTCGACGGTGTAGGCGCGCGCTCCGGGGTCGGATGGATTGATCAGCCAACGCCAGGATTCCCAGACGTGGACCTTCACCCGAGTGCCTTCGCTCTTCGAGCTGGACGTGTGCAGGAACGCATCCTCGATGCGGTACTGCGTGTGCGCGGCGTACCACGCCTTCATGTCCGCGTAGTACGTGGACGACAGGAAAGGCTGGTTGTTCTCCCCCGGCAGGATGAGCGACCAGACGAGCGTGTACGGAAGCTGCGTCACCGTGGGATTGGCGGCGTGCCACGCGTCGCTGTTGCCGGAGAGCGCTGCGTCATAGTGCTGGCCGGCCCACGCGCGCTCGGTGGGTGTCCAGTCGTAGTAGAAGTCGGTGGTGAGCGTGCGGATGTGGCTCCAGTGCGGAGAGCTCGCGCTGTAGCCCGAGGCGAGCGCGCCGAGGGAGCTGCCGCCGGGCACGGGGTCAGGCGTGGCCACGGAATCGGAGGTGGCGCTCGAGTCGGTGCCCGGACCAGCGGCACCGGTCGAGTCGGGTCGCTCGGACTCGTCCACCTTCGAGGCCTTGCGCACGACTACAGTCGCGAAGCCGAAGGCGTTGGAGGAGAGTGCCACGACGCTGATCTTCCCTGGCTTGCGTCCGGTGATCTTCCCGCCTCCTACCGACGCGACGGAAGGATCATTGGACCCCCAGTTCACCTTCGGGGCATCCTTCTGATCTCCGGAACCACCCGGGAATTTTACGGTGAGCGTGATGCTCTTCCCCACCTCGACCGTGTCGACCGCTGGCGTTATGGTCAGCGACTGGTAGCCGGCTGCTATCGCGGCCTGGATGTCAGCGGGGAATTCTGGCGCCGCGGTAGGCGGAGTGTCGGAACATGCCGCGGCAGTTGCGGTGGCAGCCAACGCTGCCGCAAGGGTTCGAAAGCGCACTTCGTGCTCCTGTTGGGTTCCACGGCAACCCGACGAGCATGGCGCTTCTGACTGCGCTGTAGCTTCGTGGCTTTGCGTCCTCCCCTTTCAGGGAGTTTGCCCTTGTCGCGGACCTTGCCAGGGGCCCGTGCGATCACGCCGCTTCGGTTCTCAGTGACCGGGTCGGTGCGCGCTCGGCGATCTTACTCGTGAGCGGCCGCCCTTCGAGACTTGAAGTACGCACAACATGGCGCGACGCACACAGCGGCTCAACAGATGTCGAAAGTCTCGCGGGAAGTCTGACTGAACGCACAGTCAACAAGCGCAGCCAGTACTCGCGCGCATGGCGGAGAGCCGAACTCCATCCGTTACTCGATCCACGGAGCGATGAAAGGGAGTCAGCGCCTCGAACGCACACTGGCCGCACGGCCAGTCACCTGCTCCAGTCCGCGCAGCATCACGCCAGTATCGTACTCCCAGTTGTATCGCTCCAGGATGGCGCGCCGACCCGCGGCGCCATGCCGCTCCCGCGCCTCCGGGGTGCCGAGGCGACGGATAGCCTCCGCCAGCGATGCTGCGTCCCCACCCTGGAACACCTCCCCGGCGCCGGTCGCGCGGGTGATGCGCGCGAATGGCTCCGGATTGGAGCTCACCACCGGGAGGCTGACGGCCATGTAGTCGAAGAGCTTGTTCGGGATGCTCGTGTTCCACTGCTCGTTGACGTGGTGCGGAAGGATCCCGATGTCCGCCTCCTGAACCGCTCGCAACGCCGTCTCCCGGTCCACATAGCCGGGGAAGGAGATGTCCGCGTCGGTCAGACCGTGCTCACGGGCGCGATCCTGGAAGAGCTGGGAGTCGCGCCCCTTCCCGATGATCGTGGCCTTCACGGGGAAGCCATCGCGGCGCAGTATCGCCACCGCGTCCACCATCTCCATGATCCCGCGCGGTGCCTCGAGGAGCCCCAGGTACACCAGTCCGATCGGCCTCCCTTCGGCGCGCGTCCGGTTCGGCTCGGACTCTGCGCGCGAGCGCGGTGGTGTGTTCGACACCACATCGATGCGATCAGCCGAAATCCCCATCCGGACCAGCCGCTCGGCCATCTCCTCGATGACCACCATCACCCGGTCGGCGCGGCGAATGCTGTGCTTCTCCACGAACGCGGCGGCCGCGGGGTTGCGCACCAGGTGATCGGTGGGGCGATGCACGCCGGCGTCGAACACCATCCGCAGCATCGCCGGATAGTTCTCGGCTATGTCGAGAACCACCGGAACGCCGTGGCGGTGCCCGGCCCATAGCGAAGTCGGCGCGAGCGGGATGTCGCGACAGATCACCACGTCCGGACGCAGCCGGCGCACGGTGCGGTCGAGGAGCGAGAGCCAGCGCGGGTTGAAGAACGCCGGAAAGCCGAACGCCTTGTCCAGCTTCCTGCCGGCCCAGCGCACCGGTGACATACGATGAACGGTGCCCTCGGGGAGGCGCTCGACGACGGGGTCGCGCCTGACGTTGCGCGCGGCGATGTGAACGTCGTGACCGGCACTGGCGAGCGTCGCGCAGATCTTTTCGGTTCGCACGTCCCACGGGTAGTCCGCATCCCACACGTACAGGATGCGAAGCCGGCGTGCCGCGATCGGTGCGCGATACTCGCCGATCAGCGCGCCCATCGGCTCCGTGGATGAATCGGTGATCTCCGAGGCAGTCATTCGGTTCGGCTTCTCCCCAGGGTATCAGTGCGAGCGCGCCGCACGTTGCGAACGATGGTCGTCACGGACCGGAACGAAGACGCGCGTGGGCACGCGCAGCCATTCCATCATCCCCTTTATGTCGCTCGGCGTCACCATGTAGTGCGTGGGCAGCGTGAACAGCGTGCGCGCGAGCTCCTCCGCCCCGGGCGTGGGCGGTTCGCCGCCGGCGAGACATGGCCTGAGTTCCTTCTGCTCGTGCAGCGTGAGCTGATAGCCGCGCAGGATGCCCATGTCGGCGCGCTCCGCTCGCGAACCGCGATCGAGGATCGGATAGCGCAGGTAGCCACTCGCGCCCCCCTGCACCGGACGCACCGGCCGGATATCGGCGCCCTCCAGGGCGGCCATCTCCAGCACGGCGGCGGTTCTCCGGCGTCCGCCCACATCGGCCGGCGCCTGCGCGAGCGCGCGACGCACGAGCGAGGCCGCGGCCCATGAAAGCGCGCGCGGCTCGTGTGCCGGATGGTAGACCATCTCGCCGAGGTGCAGCGATGGAATGGCGGATGGAATTCCGTACAGCGACGGCCTCCCCAGAAGCCACTGCGCGCTGACTCCGGCGATCTCCTTCGCTCCGGACCGTCGTCTTCCCAGCTTGTGACGCACCTCGGAGAACGAATCGGCGAGCGAGGAGTCACGCAGGAGAAGAGCGCCGCCGTTTCCGCCCGTAGTTCCCTTCCCCCGCCCGAAGCTGAGCACGGAGAGCGCGCCGAAGGAACCCAGGAGCCGATCGTCGAGCGTGCCGCCCGCGCCCTGCGCCGCATCCTCTATGACAGGTATACCCGCCGCCATCGCGAGCTTCAGCACGCCGCGCATGTTGACCGGGAAGCCGTAAAGGTGCGCGACCACTATCGCATCCACGCCGCGTGCGATCGCCGCGGCGAGCGAATCGAGATCCGGACTCAGAGTGGCCGGATCGACGTCGTAGAGGCGCACCCGCACACCAGCGAATCGCGCAGCGGCGGCGAGATCGACGCATGCGTATCCCGGGTATGCGACGGTGCCCTTCTCGCCCGCAGCAATTCGGAGCGCGCCGACCAGCGCCGATGTACCGCTGTCGGTGAGCGCCACACGCCGCGCGTCGTACCGTTCTCTCAGCTCGCGCATCAGCTCCGTCGGCAGCCGGGCGTCGTGCACCACGGCGTCGGCGAGCGCTGCTCCGATGGAGCCCACCTCCACGCGAGAGGCAACCGGGAGCTGCCGCCTGAGCGTCACGGGATGTAGCGAACTATCCGCGGCCCGAGCGCCGTGGCGACCGGGGTCGGCAGCCGCTTCCAGAGTCGCGGGCCCCAGGAGTAGCTGGAATCGTCGGGCGACGGCGTGGAAGCACCATCGTCGTTCGCGGCCGCGCGGTCGTACCACCAGAGCTGCTCGTCGCGCGAGCCCCACTGGAGCTTGAAGCGGTGAGTGCCGGCACCAGGGGAGCAGCGGCCGAAATTGAAGAGCGACACGCCCTCGGCGATCGCGCGCTCCATGAAGCTCCAGTAGAGCAGCATGTTGGGCGCGATCCGCTTGTGCTCCACCAGCGCCGACGCCCACGTCATCTCGAACTCGCTCCCCCAGCGAAAGCCGCACCCGCATGCCACCGGCTGATCGCCCAGGTACGCACAGCCGAACCAGACCTCGTCGCCGAAGGTATCGGCGATACTCTCGAAGAGCCGGCGCGGCTGCGTCGGAGTTCCGAGGTCGCGCATGTGCCGAGCGAACACCTCGAAGAAGGGCGCCACCTGGTCGCGTCCGAAGCGGACCACGACTCCCTCCTTCTGCGGGCGACGCACCTGGCTCCGCACCTTCGCATCGAGCGCCTTCCAGAGCGCTTTCGAATCGTCGGGGAGGTCGAGCAGCACCGTGATCTTCCGGTGTGATGCGGGAAGATCGATGGGAAGCGGCACTCGACTCCGCAACTCGAGGAGTCTGGCACCATCGCGAGCCGCGATACCGGTAGCCTCCGCCACGAGGGCGCGCACCGCGTCGTCATCGCCGAGCGGGCCGCCGTAGTTGAGAAACGGCATCGAGACGATGAAGTGGCCGAACAGCAGGCTCTTGACGCGTACCATCGGAAGCACGCCTCGGAGCGAATCCGAGGAGTCGTGAGCGGCCAGGTAGATGCACTCGTGGCCGAAAACGCTCTCGATCACGTGCTTCCAGCCGATGAGATGGAAATGCGTCCAACCCGGCACCGATCGCACGAAAGCATCCCAGGTGGCGTCGGTGCCGGTGAAGTGACTTACGCGCATGTCAATCCGCTGCGCTAGATACCTTGGCTGCCAGGGGAGGTGCCGGCGGATGCAGTTGGAGGCACTCCCTGGCCGACGTGAAGCGGAACTCCCTGAGGAGTCGATCGAGTCGCGGCACGGTTCGGTTGAGACCTCCGTAATGCCTGATCCGCGTATGCAGCGGAACGGAAATGCGCGGCTGCGCCGGATCCAGCTCCCATGGATGAATATAGAAGGTAGCCGGGATTCCACTCTCATCGTACTCGCGCATGGCACGGCGCACGATCGAGTAGGGGAAGTGGCGCAGGTAGGCACCGCCGGCCGCAGGGACGCGCATGCCGCGCCAGCGCGTGGTGGCGAGTGGCAGCTCGCAGAGCGAGCCCGCCTTCCGGTGAATGAGGTGCGGAATGGTGGGTGCGGACGGATATCCGTATCCGGGACGCCGAATCGGGAAGAGGCTCGAGTCGTACTGATAGCCTTCCTCGAGGAGAATGTCGAAAGCCCATTCTCCGCCGCGCTTGATCGAGAAGTTCGGCGCGCGGAATCCGGTCACCGGTGCACCGCAGGCATTCTCCAGCATGACCTTCGAGCTGCGCACGTCCTCGCGGAACTCGTCAGGAGTGAGCGAGTCGACGCGCCGATGCCAGAAACCGTGCGATGCGACCTCGTGCCCGAGGTCGTGAATGCGACGCACAATGGCAGGATAGCGCTCGGCGATCCAGCCCAGCGTGAAGAAAGTGCCTTTTGCGCCGTGCTTCTCGAGGATCGAGAACACGGCATCCATCGATTCCTCTATCCGGCTGGGGAAGCCGGTCCATTCCTCGCGCGACACAATGCCTTCGAAGGCGCCGACCTGGAAGTATTCCTCCACGTCGACTGTAAAGATGTGTTCCACCGGAGTGCGCGCGGACGTCATCGTGACCTGCGTCACGCTGGTCCCAGTCGGAAATTTATTTCCATGGTCGAGCATGCGGTTCTGCAGTTATGATGCCACTCGCTGCATAGGTAAGTTCGCGCGATGCAACCGAGTGGACGGCCGGGACTCATGCTACAGACGAGTTGCGCCACATTGCCGTGACACAACTCACCCGAGGTACGGGTGGAAGAGCATGGCGTGCCCGCAACCGTGTGGATTCGGAGCAACTATCAGTCGTCCGCTCCCACGAAGATACACTCCACTACCACGTGGCGGCCGTGTGCCTTAGCTTCGCCCCGTTGCGACATGGAAGACGCGGCGAGCCGCTCCACTCCAGAGACGATCCAGATGCCTGCATCCACCAGCCTGTTGCTCCGCGCTTTGCGAAATCCCGGCCGTGCGATGCAGGCACTGCGGATACGAGCGCGCGGCTGGCGTTGCCGGGCATGGTGCCGCCTGCGTGGCATCCGTCTCGAAACCGGGAGGAATTTCCGGATATCCGGACGACTCGTGATCCGCGGTCCGGGGCGCGTCGTGTTCGGCGACGACGTGCTCATCGACGGCCTCGTGACTCCATGGACGTACAGCGAAGATGCGGTGATCAGCGTCGGGAGCGGCTCGTACGTGAACGGCACGCGCTTCGGCTGCCAGCAGGAGATCAGGATCGGTGATGGCGCCATTCTCGGAGACGCGCGCATCATGGACACCGATTTTCACAGCACGCTCCCCAACAGACACGACCCGGACGCCCCGATCCGGGTAGCACCGATTCACATCGCCGAGAACGTGTGGGTGGCCGCGGCGGTCGGGATCCTTCCCGGAACGACGATCGGCCGCAATTCCGTCGTGGGCTTCGGCGCCGTCTGTGCGGGCAACTATCCGGCGGACTCGATAATCGCCGGCAATCCCGCAGCGGTCGTCCGGTCCATCGACCGAACAAGGGGGTCAGGCACCTGATTGTAGAGGTCTCGGGGCAATGGCCCCGAGACCTCTACA
>JBIQLU010000054.1:0-2045 GCA_044463985.1 Gemmatimonas aurantiaca
GTCCACGGAATGGTGCGGAGACGGAGCTCGATCTGCAACGACGTACGATTCGCCGCAGCGAGCCGGCGGGCGTGGGTCGCGAGCAGGTCGCTGCGCGTCACGATCCCCACGAGCTTCGTGGGGTTCGCGAGCGTGACGACCGGAAGCCGGCCGACCTGCTCGCGCACCATGTGGTCCGCTGCCTCGCGGGCCGTGTTTGTATCGTAGATGACGACCGGGGCTCGGGTCAGGATATCCTTGACCTTGCTGTCGATCTCGAGCTCGAGATTCAGCAGGTTGCGTCGCGTAACCACCCCCTGGACATTCCCCTCATCATCCACGACCGGAAAGCCCTGGTGCAGCGAGTCGGGGTCGCGCGAGGCCATCCAGTCGCGCACATCTTCCACGTAGTCCTCCGCCTTGAGCGCAACGACTTCGGGCGACGCGATCTCGCGCACCGGAACCTGTGAGAGGAAGTCGACCTCGTAATCGGACTCCACGTTCGTTCCGCGCCGCGCGATCTTCTCCGTCATGATGGTGTGCTTCATGATCAGGAGCGATGCCAGGTACGCGGTGGCGCAGCCGCCGAGAAGCGGAAGGAGCCCCATCGGCTGTCTGGTGGTTTCGAACGCGAACACCACGGAAGTCAGGAGCGCCCGGGAGGCGCCGGCGAAGATCGCCGCCATCCCCACGAGAGCGGCGATGCGCGGGTCGACACCGAGCTGTGGTGCCAGAGCCACCGTGGCGGTGCCGAGCACCGCCCCGAGTCCGCCTCCGATCGTGAACAACGGCGCGAGCGTACCACCGGACGTCCCGCTCCCCAGAGCGATCGCCCACGATATGAACTTCAGGATCACGAGAAAGAGGAGCGCATTACCTACGAGATCGCCCGACACGATCTTCTCGATGTTGTCGTAGCCCACGCCCATGGTGTGCGGAGCGAAGTAGCCGATCACGCCCACTGCCACCGCGCCGATGGCCGGCCACCACATCCAGTGGATGGGGAGCTTGTCGAAGGCATCCTCCACCAGGTAGACGGCCTTCGTCACGTAAACGCCGGCCACTCCGATCACGGCGCCCAGGATGATGTACATCGCGAGCGCCTCGCCGCTCGGCTGGGCGAGGTTGGGCATCGGGAAGACAGGCGCCGAGCCCATGAAGGCCATGCGCACGCCCGTGGCCGTGGCGCTGGCCAGCGCGACCGGGACGAGCGACCGTGCGCGATACTCGAAGAGCAGAAGCTCGATGGCGAGGAGCACCGCCGAGACGGGGCTGCCGAAGGTGGCCGCCATACCGGCCGCGGCACCGGCGGCCAGGAGAATCTTGCGCTCGTCCGCGGTTATGCGCACGAGCTGCCCCGCGAGCGAACCGAGTGCGCCGCCCGTGGCGATGATCGGTCCCTCGGCGCCGAATGGGCCGCCGGTGCCGATGGCGATCGCGGACGAGATGGGCTTGAGGAGGGTGATCCGCGGAGCGATGCGGCTCTGGTTGAAGAGCACGGTCTCCATCGCCTCCGGGATCCCGTGGCCGCGGATGGCCGGCGAACCGTAGCGGGCCATGATGCCCACTATGATCCCGCCGACCACTGGTACGAGAATCACCCAGAGGCCGAGCTGGTTATCCGCCGGCGACGCGAAGGAGGTGGACCACCGGCCGTGAAATGCGATATTGGTTATGAGGCCAATGAGGCGCATCAGCACGATGGCGATGAAGCCGGAGCCGAAGGCCACCAGGATCGCGATGCCGCTTATGAGAATGATGCGGCGCTGGTTTTCAGTTCGTTGATGGGGGACGTGGGCGGCGTCGAGCGCGGGTCCGAGCGATGGGGCGATTGGGAGCCCGTCGGTCGTCGAGGCGCGCGATGCCTCGTGATCTGCCATGTGCTTGTTCTCGCTGTATTGCATGAGGAGCCCCTGAGCGCGGCATCGCCAGGATGCCGGCGGGGCTCGGATGGTCGATTGAGGACATGAAACGACCAGCGGCCCGCCGTACGGCGGTCGCCAGTTCCTTGTGAAGCTTTGTATTGACTCCAATATATCAGCCCGGGTCACTCCACGCAGAGGGGG
>JBIQLU010000054.1:2145-7675 GCA_044463985.1 Gemmatimonas aurantiaca
GGAATGACGATGGCAAACTCCCGATCGTCTCTGGAGTGAGAACATCCTTTTTCCGGAGGTCACTTGCCGGCAACTGCGCTTCGCCCTCGATCGGCGACCGAGATAATCGACGCCGCGTTCCAGCTTCTCCGCCAGCACTACACGCAACTGGCGGCGATCGCGATGGTGGCGCTCCTGCCCTACATAGCCATCGTGGCGGTGAGCGGCGCAGTGAGCGTGACTTCGGGCTCGGGCTCCGCCTTTCTCGTGCTCATCCTCCAGTGGATCTGCGGGGCGATTGCCGAGGGCGCGGTGGTGATCGGAGCCGCCAGCGCCTACCTGGACGGGCAAACCGACATCCAGCGTTCGCTGTTGACCGCGGTGCGCAGGGGGCCCGCGGTGATTGTGGCCGGCGTGCTGAGGGGATTCGCGGCGGGCCTGGCGGCGATCGCGTTCCTCTTCCCGGGGATCTACGTCCTCGTGCGCACCTTCGCGATCATCCCCGTTCTCCTGCTCGAGGATCGCGGGGCGGACGAATCACTTTCCCGAGCGTGGAAGCTCGCGAAGGGTGAAGGGTGGAAGATCTTCGGCACGATGCTGCTCGCCTGGCTGATCTTCATGACGCTTTACATGCTGCTCGTCTTCGCCATCGGAGTGATCCTGGGACTCTTCGGAACGACTAACGAACGAATGACGTCGCTTCTGGTCGCGATCCTCCTGCCGTTCGTATTTCCGATCACCGCCGTCGTATCCACGCTCCTCTATTACGACATCCGCATCCGCCGCGAGGGCTTCGACCTCGAGCTGATGGCGCTGGATGCGGAGCCGGTGGCGCCGAGCAGCTGATCTATCCGGGTGCGGAGGTCGGTGGCACCCGGTCTCAGTGCACCGAAGTGGCGCCAGAGAAGCTTCCCGTCGGGACCGATCAGGAACGTCTCGGGAAGTCCGACTGTCTGGTAGAGTCGCTGCATCCGACCCTGCCCATCGCGGCCGATCGTGAAGGTGGCACCATGTTCCGAGACGAAGTCTCGCACGCCATCGTCGCCGCCGAGATCCACGCTCACGGCCAGGATGCGGAGTCCCTTCCCCTCGTAGTCCTGATGGAGCTGCTGCAGCTCCGGGAACTCCTCCTGGCACGGTCCGCACCATGTGGCCCACAGATTCAGCAACGTGAGCTGTTCGCCGGGGCCGACACTCGCACTGTCGCCGGCGAGCGTGCGCACGGTGAACGTGGGCACGGGTTCGCCAACCGCGAGAGGCCGGAACTTCGCGTCCGATGTGCTGCATGCGCCGAGCGACAGCAGGAGAGCCAGCGTCGCCGAAGACGCTTTTGCAACCGTCCTCATCTCAGCTCTCCACTGCGCACCAGCACCTCGCTCTCTCCCACCTGTGAGAGCCCCATGCTCGCGTGCGGGTTGCTCATGTCCGGCCGCTCGGCCGCGACCGTGCGCGCGTATTCGGCGCTCTGCGAAGTCCACGCCACGGTGAGCCGCTTCCCGTTCAGGGCGAGCACGGGGAAGCCCGCCGAGCGCCCCTGGGCGCTCACGTAGCTCGTGGGCGTGAAGTCCGCGCCTCCATCGCGCGAGATGCGGAGCGCGATGCGCGGCGTCTGCAGCGTGCCATCGTCCCACGCCACCACCACCATTCCGGAGTCGCCGACAGCGATCTGCACGTGGGCAGGCTGCGAGAAGTCGGAAGTGCCTAGCGGCGCGACGTGCTGGAAGCTCTTGCCGCCGTCGTCCGAGCGCGCGTAGAACACGCCGGCGTTCCCCTCCTTTCCACTCCACCAGGTCACGTGGAGCCGGCTCAGCGAATCCACCACCATCGCGGGGCCGGCGTGAGGACAGGCATCCACCTGCCAGCCGTCGGTCTGCACGTTCACGGGAGACGACCAGGTGGTTCCGCGATCATCCGAGCGTGCCACCACGATCTCGCGAACGTTGCCCGGGAGCACCGCGCGCCAGGCGGCATACACCACGCCGTCCGGTGCACTGGCGAGGGCGGTGCGGCAGCAGGGGCACGCTTCGCCTGTGGAGATGGGGAGGTTGGGCGCCCAGGTGCGCCCGCCGTCGTCGGACCGGGTGGCGAAGGCGCGCGACTTTCCGCTGCGGCCGTCGAGCCACGCGGCGTAGATGGTGCCGTCGCGCGCGATGTGCAGCGCGTGAAAGTTGTGCGAGCCGAATGTGCTGTCGTCGGTAATGCTGACAGGTTCATCCCATGTCTTCCCACCGTCGGGCGAGCGCGCGAAGCGGAGCGCGGCGAGCGGGAAGCGGCGGCCGGGCACCACCTTGCCCACCACGTAGAGCGCGTCGAGCGAGCCGTCGCTGGCATACGCGATCTTCGGCGGCGACTCGCCATGCGGCTCGATCGGACCGAGCGAGTCGCGCAGCTCGGAGGGCGCGCTCCCGTCCACGGAGACATAGAGACGCCCGTCGCTTCCGCCTTCGGGCGCGGATACCCAGGCCGCGGCCTGACGGCCGTCGTCGGAAACGGCGAACATCGGAGCCGCGCCCACCGAAGTGGGCGCGCTGATGGTTTGCGCATCGGAGAGCTGGACGTTCTCCCTGCCGCTGCAGCTGGCGAGCAGGATCGCCATCGCGAGTGCGATGGCGGCTGCCCGCGTACCGCGCGGATCGATCGTGATCATTTCCGTCCGCTCCTCTGCCAGTCGTAGCTCACGCCGGCGTAGATGGTTCGCGGGGTTCCGGGATTGTACTGCATCCCCTGGAACGCGGTGTAGGTGGCGATCTCCGCGTAGCGGCGATCGGCCAGGTTGATGGCGCGCGCGAAGATCTGAATGCTCGGCGCCACGTAGTAGTTGGCGTGCAAGTTGAACAGCTCGTGCCCCGCGTAGTAGTGCGTGTTCGCCGGGTCCGCGGGGTAGCGGCCGGTGTGGTTCCACTCGAGCGCCAGGCGCCCGCCCCCGAGGAAGCCGGGCGACCAGCCGAGGAGAACGTTGGCGAGATCGCGCGGCGCGACGTCTATCAACTTGCCGTCGTAGCTCACCGTGGAGCTGGGCGACCAGCGCACGTACTCCTGGTTCGCGATCGAGTAGCTCGCGTCGATACGAAGCTGCGACACGAGCTGCGCGCCGACGCTCGCCTCGATCCCCTTGTGGCGCGTCTTCCCCGCGTTCGTTGCCACGCGCTGGTTGTCGGGGCGAACGTAGGTGATGATGTCGTCGTGGATCGTCATGTCGTACGCCGAGAGCTGGTAGACCAGCTTGCCCCACCCCTGTCCGCGCACGCCGACTTCGTAGCTGTCCACCGTGACCGGCTCGAGATCCACCGTGTTGTCCGCGGATCCCTGCTGGAAGAGCTGGCCCTGCGATGGCGCGCGGAATCCGTGGCGGTACGAGGCATAGAGGCTCGCGGCTCTGTCGATGTCGAAGGTGGCGCCGAACTTGGGGCTCAGGTGCGAGTAGTTCACCGTGGTGCTGGCCGGAATTCTGTGCGATGCATCCACGGCCTGGTCGGGCGCGATCTTCGTGTCGTACACGTAGCCGGCCAGATCGAGTCGCAGTCCTCCGTTGAGCCTGAGCCGCGACGTGGGGTTGAACTCGGCGTGCACGTACGGTGAGAGCGAGCGATACGTCACGTCGTAGTCGTACTGCCGCGCGCCGGTCTGGTAGCTCGCCCAGATCTGTTCCGGTCCCGAGGCGGAAGTCACGATCTGGTCGGCGGTGAAGCTTCCGGGACTGTAGTCAATGTCCACGCCGCCGATGAAGCGCGTACGCAGCGGTGCGAAGTCGCGCCGGTATTTCGCCAACAGCCCGGCCGAGTAGTTGCGCGTGTCCCAGATCTGCGGGTCGTAGCTGAGCTGCCACGACGGGATGAGCTGCAGCAGATCGTAGCGCGCGTACGGCGTGAGGCTCACAGTCGAGTTACCGGCGCCCCCCCCCCACTCGAGCGCCGACGAGAAGCGCAGCGCGTCGACCTTGCGGAACGCGATCGGCGAACGATTCAGGGGGCTCAGCGCATCGTAGTCCGTCTGGTCGAGCGTGTAGACGTCGTGCTGGTCGACGTGAGTGCCGGTGAGCACGGTGTGCGCGGCAGGTCCGGTGGCTCCCTCGTAGTCCCAGCGAACCGTGCCGCTCTGGCGGTCGTAGTCGGATCCGTCGCGCCACCCCTGGCTGCGCGTGAGGTTCAGGTCGCCGCGGATGCCACCGTTCGAGAACGGAGTGCCTGCGGTAGCGAGGAGGCGTTCGTAGCCGAACCTCCCGCCTTCCACCGAGAGCCTGGCTTCGGGCGTGGCCGGCGGCGGATCGGTGAGGACGTTCACCACCCCCGCGATCGCATCGCTTCCATAGAGCGCGGTGCCAGGGCCCTTGAGGATCTCCACGCCGCCTGCCTGCGGCAGGTTCACTTCGTAGAGCGCGTTGTGATTGAAGAAGCCCGTGGCGCGCGTGGGAACGCCATCCTCGAGGTAGAGGTACATCGGCTTCGTGGTGATGGGCTGGCGGATCGCCATGCTGTGCCCCTCGCCGGACAGCTCGGAGACGTGCACGCCGGGCAGGCGGTCGAGTATCTGCGCCGGGTGCGACGCATGAGAATCGCGAATCTGGTCGGCGTCGAGGACGTCGATGGTGACCGACGATTCGCTCCGTCGCTCGGCTTCGCGCGTAGCGCTCACGACCACGGGCTCGAGCACGGTCGCTGACTCGCGTAGCACGAGGTCGACGCTGGTGCTCGCGCCATCACTTACCTCGACCTGTTCGACCAGCGAATCGAGGCCCAGCCGGCGGGCGACGATGGTCTGGGCGCCGGTCGGAACGCCGTCTATTCTGAAGCGGCCCGCGCCATCTGAGAGCGCGCCAAGTCGGGTGCCCTGCACGATCACCGCGACGCCGGCGATTGGAGTGGCGCGCTGCCCCGATCGCACAGTGCCTTCTATGGCGCCGGTCTGCGCGGAGAGCGCCGCCGCCAGCGCCACGAGGGGCACTGCGGCGAGTGTGATCGCGATTCCCGGCCCTCGCGAGCGATGGAGAATCGCGCCGAACACGTTCGGCATTTCTTTCCTCTGTCGGAGATCTCGATGCGCGGACCCGTACGCCGGCCGCTCGGTGGCGGTCGCGCGAAGACGTGGCCCGGCGGTTCCGTTACGGAGATCCGCACCGTCCCTCGGTGGACGGCCGCGCGTGCTGGATCACGCGCCGGCGTTACGCCGAGCGTTCCGACAGAGTGGGAGGGCCGTTGGCGAAGGGGATGTAGTACGCGCTGGCCGCGGCGCTGCGCGCGTACTCGGGGAGCTCCGGCGCGGAGGATGTGACGATCGCGACGTCGGGGAGCTCGAGCCGCGGCGACGGGAGGGTGATCGCGTTGGTGAAG
Source organism: Gemmatimonas aurantiaca (assembly GCA_044463985.1). Taxonomy (GTDB): domain Bacteria; phylum Gemmatimonadota; class Gemmatimonadetes; order Gemmatimonadales; family Gemmatimonadaceae; genus JADGGM01. The sequence continues at coordinate 7,452 of JBIQLU010000054.1, forward strand.
CACGCGAAGCCCGTGCAGCAGCAGTGTGCGTGATCCTGGCCAGGGTGATGATCGCCGTGCGACTGCGCGGCATCCATCTGTTCGTGACCGGCCATCGGCGCCTGCGCGCCATGCGGCCCGGCCGCCATCGCGGCCGCGAGCGCCGGATCGTGCACCGGGCAGATGTGCGTGGCCTCCCCCACCCCCACTGTGAGGAGGAGGAAGAGCCCAAGGAGGGCCCCGGC
>JBIQLU010000054.1:7775-22630 GCA_044463985.1 Gemmatimonas aurantiaca
TGGCCTCCCCCACCCCCACTGTGAGGAGGAGGAAGAGCCCAAGGAGGGCCCCGGCCACGGACCTTCGCGCCCAGTTCTCACGCATCATTAGGATGGTTAACTGGGAGAGGGGGGCGGGACAAGGGAGGAACGAGGGGGTCAGGCACTTCGTGTAGAGGTCCAGGCGGCTTTGCCGCCTGGACCTCTACACGAAGTGCCTGACCCCCTCGTTCCTGCTGTCTTCCCATGGCCCCTGCCTTGCGCTGTGATTCCCGGACAGGAGACAGAGCGATGGCGGCGACGCACGACGTTTCATACACAGGGTCGGCGGCGGATTTCATCCCGCGGCGACGGACGCTGGCCACCCTGAAGCGGGCGGCCGCGGTGTGCCACGGCTGCGATCTGTGGGCGGTGGGAACGCAGACCGTGTTCGGAGATGGACCCCGTGCTGCGGAGCTCATGTTCGTGGGCGAGCAGCCGGGAGACATGGAGGATCGCGCCGGCGAGCCATTCGTCGGCCCGTCGGGGAGGCTGCTCGACGCTGCTCTCGAGGCTGCCGGCATCGAACGTGAGCGCGTGTACGTGACCAATGCCGTGAAGCACTTCAAGTGGGAGCGCGGCGAGAAGGGAAAGCGGCGCATTCACAAGAAGCCGAACGCCATGGAGGTGCGTGCCTGTCGTCCCTGGCTCGAAGAGGAGATCGCGCTCGTCAAACCGAAGGTGATCGTGTGCCTCGGCGCCACGGCCGCGCAGTCGCTGCTCGGCCGGGACTTCCGCGTCACGCGTCACCGCGGCGAACCGATCGAGTCGGTATGGGCCGACGCGATCGTTCCTACGGTGCACCCGTCAGCGGTGCTCCGCACTCCCGCGGCGGAACGCGAACGCGCGCGGCGGGAGTTCTTCGCCGACATCGAGCGCGCGAGGAGCCTCGTGCGCTAGCGCGCTGCGCCCGCGAACCACTCACCCGGTCTCCAGGAGGAGAGCCCATGCACGCCACCAGATGGCTGTTCGCACTCGCGATTCCGGTAGTCACGGCGGGGTGCGCGATCTCCACGCAACAGGAAGTCGCGCTCGGCGCGGAATACGCTGCGCAGGTCGATTCGGAGCTGCCGATAATCCACGACGCGGCGCTGCAGCGCTACATCGACGTGCTCGGCGATTCCATAGCGCACGTCACGAGCCGCGCGGACCTCGATTGGCACTTCGCGATCGTCAATACGGACGTGGTCAACGCCTTCGCTCTACCGGGCGGGTTCGTGTACGTGAACCGCGGTATCGTGGAGAATGCAGACAGGATGGACGAGCTGGCGGGAGTGATGGCGCACGAGATCGGACACGTGGTGAAGCGTCACTCAGTGAAGCAGATGCAGCAGGCGCAGGGTGCGAACGTCGGCGTCTCCCTCGTGTGCATCCTCACGCACGTCTGCGAGAGCGGGTTGGGTCAGACCGCGATCAATGCGGGAGGTACCCTTCTGTTCGCGAAGTTCAGCCGGGAAGATGAACAGCAAGCCGACGAGGAAGGGTTCAGCTATCTCGTGAAGGCCGGCATCAGCCCGCAGGGGATGGTGTCGTTCTTCCAGAAGCTGCTCGAGATGGAGCAGAAGAGCGGGGGTTCATCGGTGCCGGGGTGGTTCTCGGACCATCCGCTGACGCAGGACCGCATCGCCGACATCCAGAATCTCGTCAATCGACTTCCGCCAGCCACGCTCGGCACACTCACCGAGGACACGCGCGCCTTCCAGGATTTCAAGGCGCGCATCATGGCGCTACCGCCGGCGCCCGCGCCGAAGGAGTCGTCGCAGTAGCGCGGCGAAGCGCTACTGGATCACTCGAGACGCAGGATGTAAAGCCTCGCGCCCTTGTAGCTGACGCTGCCGCCGCGCGGGTCCAGCGCACCGACGATGGTTCGCTCCGATTCGGAAGTCCCGACGAGGAAGTAGGAGCCGGCCGCCGAGGGCGCCTTGGCGGTCGTCGAATGCCCGGCGGTGAGCTGGGTGGGAACGAGAGGGAAGACGCCCTGATTCACGGCCGCTTCCACGTCACGGATGTCCCAGCTTCGATAACCGTACCGGGTGGCCAGTCCCGGTACTCCGGCGTTGTCCGCGAAGTTTGCGACCATCCATCCCGCCATCAACGAGTCGAACGGTACTCCAGCTCGTTTCGTGAGATTCGCCACTCCCGTCTCGGGGCCCGACACCAACGCGCGCGTGAACGCGGGGAGGTTCCCGTCGCCGTACTGGTCGGCGCTCCAGCGGAGAAGCGCCCACGCCGCGCCGCGCACCGAGAGCGAAGTGTCCGCGTGTTCGCTGGTCGCACCCAGTACGCCGGGCGCGCGAAGCCAGTTGCGGAAGCGCACGAGGTTCTGGCCGAAGAACGCGTTGAAGTCCTTCAGGTCCGGCGAATCCGCAACGTCGGCGATCTTCAATTCCTGATCGTCCGCGAACCCGTTCTCGGCGCGTCCCACGATCTCTTCGGCGAAGTGTGAGAGCCCCTCGTTCAGCCAGGTGTCCTCATCGGGCGCGTTCTCGCGGATGCGCACGCCGAGGTTGATCATGTGCTGGAACTCGTGCGCTATCGTTCCACGCGTGTTCTCACGGACCCCGTCGGCGGTGCGCCTGTCGCTGAACGTGCCGGTGGGATCCGGAACTATCAGATAGAAGATCTCGGCGAGGTTGCTCTGCTTGCACGTGCTCGTGGGAAAGAGATCGCCGCCGAAGAAGAACCCCTGTGTGACGGACTCGGAGCCGCGCTTCGTGGCCGCATTGACGACGGGGGTGTAGAGCAGAACGACGTGGCCGTTCGCGTCGATGTCCGACGGGTTGCCGAAATGCGCGATGTCGGTCGGGTAGATGATGTCATCGAACTCGGCCGCGATCGCGTTGAAGTCGCCCGAGCCGAATCCTCCGCCCGGCGCGTTCACGTCCTGCACCAATATGCCGTGCTCGCCTACGGCCTTCACCACCGCCTTCACGCTGGTGTAGTCGGTGCATGCATTGGACGCGTTCGGGTTCGGGACGTTGTAGGAGAGCGTGTCGCCGAGCGATGGCACGGCCGCCGTACTCACGTCACCCATCGGCGCTGTGGAGCGCAGCAGCGATGCGCCGTTCTGCATGCTGCCGGAGCTTCCCAGTTGCAGCACGCGGCGCTCCATCGCCCGGAAGCGAGCTTCCGCTGCTACGCTCGCCCGTGCTTCCGAGAGGAGCACGGAGGGTTCGACGGACAGTCCGGCAGCTTCGCCGCTCTTCGGCAGCGCCAGCGGTGCGACGTCCGCGAGCACCTCGGAACCGCCCGCCGAGTCGGCGACGACGATGTCGGGAATGCTGTCGGGGTCGGAGTTGGCGTTCGCCACCACCAGCAGGAACGTTCCGCTCCCGCCGTCGCTGGTAGCCAGCTCGGTGCAGCCGATGTCGGCAGGGTCGCTCACGACCTTCACGCCTCCCGTCGGGAGCGTGACGAGGGTCGGCGTCCTTCCATCGCCGCACGGATTGAGTCCCACGCCAGGGGGCGGAGCGACCGAGTCCCCGCTGCTGCAAGCGCAGATCGCGAGGAGAGCCGCCAACGAAGACGTCCTGAGTATGCTCATAGAATGGGCGCGCACGATGCAGAGAGTGTGCTAGATACTTCGCCGGAACCGGCGCGAAGTTCCAGAGACGCGACGTTGCCCTCCAGCCCGTCGGGCGAAGGAACGCTAAGTTTAGCCCATGAACCGCAAGGCCGTGAACCATCTGCGCGGCGCCGACCCCGTGATGGCACGGGTGATCGAGCGCGTCGGGCCCTGTCGCTTTCGTGTGAGCGATGAGGGCACGCACTTCGACGCCATCACCAGGTCCATCGTGTATCAGCAGCTCTCGGGGAGCGCAGCCGCGACCATCCACTCGCGGCTGATCGCGCTTTACGATGGCGCCACACCGGCTCCGGCGCTATTGCTCGGGATGCCCGATGAAACACTGCGTGCGGCTGGACTGTCGCGGCAGAAGATATCCTACCTCAGAGATCTCGCCGAGCGCGTGGAGTCGAGCGACATCCCGCTCGACGCCATCCACGAGATGGATGACGACGCGGTGATCGAGGCGCTGACGCGGATCAAGGGCGTGGGACGCTGGACAGCGCAGATGTTTCTGATGTTCCGCCTCGGCCGCCCCGACGTGCTTCCGGAGCTCGACCTCGGCGTGCGCAAGGCGATCCAGGTCGCGTACCGCACCCGAAAGCTGCCGAACGCCGAGCGCGTCCACCGGATAGGAAAGTGCTGGGCGCCGTATCGCACGATCGCGAGCTGGTACCTGTGGGCCAGCATCGACATGAAGGACTCGCTCCCGGTCGAGCGCGCGAAGGCACGACGCACGCGGGCCGTGCGCGGCAAGTGACGCCGGAGAGGAGAGCACGCACGCCCCGGTCGCGAGCGGCGCGCGCCACGACTGCACCGCGCGACGCATTCGGCTGCTACGCCGTCTGCGCGCTCGGCCTCGAGGGGCTGCTTGCTTCCGAGCTTCGCAACGCGGGCATCGAGCCGCGCGCCGAGGATGAAGAACCGGGAGGCATCGCGTTCGACGCTTCGCCCCGGGCCCTGTACGATGCGAATCTGCAGCTACGGACGGCGAGCCGGCTGCTCGTTCGACTCGGCGCGTTTCACGTGCGCGCGCTGGGCGAACTGGAGCGCAGAGCGCGCGAACTCCCCTGGGAACGCTACATCGCACCGGGTCGGTCGGTTCGGGTTCGCGTGACATCGCGCAAGTCGCGGCTTTACCACACGGGAGCGATCGCCGAGCGAGTCGCGGCGGCGATCGCTGCGCGCAGTGGAGGAGTAGCCGACTCCGAGGGAGCGGGAACCGGTTCGGATGCGAACGCCGGCCGCATCGCCACCGCGGACGATGATGCGTCGGACGGCGAAAGCCAGCTCGTGGTGGTGCGCGTCTTTCACGATCTATGCACCATCAGCATCGACTCGTCGGGAGCGCTTCTGCATCGGCGCGGCTATCGGCTCGCGACGGCGAAGGCTCCGCTGCGCGAGACGCTCGCAGCGGCGCTCCTGCTCTCGAGCGAGTGGGACGCGAGCTCGCCGCTGCTGGATCCGATGTGTGGCTCGGGCACGATCGTCGTGGAGGCAGCGCTGATGGCGAGGCGCATTGCGCCCGGGCTGCGTCGCGGCTTCGCGTTCCAGGCGTGGCCCGAATTCGAGTCCGGGATCTGGGAGAGCGTGCTCGCCGACGCGCACGCACGGGTGCTCCCGTCGGCACCGGGGCGGATACAGGGCTCCGATCGAGACGCCGGTGCGGTGGCCGCGGCAATCGCGAACGCGGAACGCGCGGGCGTGGCGGGCGACGTCGAGATCACGCACCGCGCTCTCTCGGCGATCGAACCGCCGGCGGAGGTGGGTTGGGTGGTGACCAATCCACCGTACGGCGCACGCGTGGGATCGCCCGCGCGTCTGGGGAATCTCTACGCGCAGTTCGGGAAGGTGCTCAGGGCACGGTGCCCCGGCTGGAGAGTCATGATGCTCTCGGCCGATCGACGTCTCGAAACGAGGTTGGGAATACCACTCTCGACCGCACTCGAGACGCGCAACGGCGGCATCGCCGTGCGCGCGAAACTCGGAGTGGTGGATCGGCTCTAGCGCGCGTTCGGCGCGAGCGTCCGGCTACGCCGAACTCTTCTTCCTCGACGACGAACTGCGGCTGGATGTCGAGTGCTTCTTCCGAGAGGAGCTTTTCTTTCTCGGTACTTTCTCGCCCGCGTCTCTCGCCTCGGAGAGCCCGATCGCGATCGCCTGCTTGCGGCTGGTCACCTTGCCGCCATGTCCACTCTTGCCACTGCGCAGCGTACCGTGCTTCTCCTTCCGCACCGCCCGCGCGACCTTCTTGCTCGCGCCTTCGCTGTACTTTCGTCCGCTCGATTTCCTGCTCGCTCTCTTGGTCGTGGCCATGGATCACCTCCGGATTGAACTCCGGAAGTTGCGCATTGCAACAGGTGAGCCATGGGGGAGGGGGGAGAAAGGAAACAGGACACAGGAGACAGGCGACAGGAACTGCACACGCCACTCGTCATGCCCGCGAAAGCGGGCATCCACGTCACTACATCGAACATGGGTCCCCGCTTTCGCGGGGACGACTGCGGCCCGTGTGCAGTTGCTGTCGCCTGTCTCCTGTTTCCCCTCTCCTCTCTCACTCCCCGTCCGGCACGAATATCGACAACACCACGCTCACGATGCTCACGACGAGTGCGCCCCAGAAGGCGGCAGCGAAGCCGGAGACGTGGAAGCCGAGGCCGAGTGAAACGGAGAGGGTGCTCGTCAGCCAGAGCATCAACGCGTTGATCACGAAGATGAAGAGGCCGAGCGTCAGGAGGACGAGCGGGCAGGTGAGGAGTTTGAGGAGTGGCCGCACGACTGCGTTGATCAGCCCGAAGATCAGCGCAACGATCAGCAGCGAGAGCCAGCTGCCGGTGAAGGTGATCCCGTTCACCAGTGCCACGGCCGCCCAGAGCGCGACGGCGGTGATTACGAGCCGGAGCAGGAATCGCATGTCGAAGGTCCGGGTGAGAGAGTAGCGTGGCGGACGTCCCGATCGGGTCGCCCGCCGTCGAACATTACTTCGAGCCGCCAGCGGTGTGGGTCACCTTCCAGATCCGTCCGCCCTTGTCGTCGCTGATGTAGAGCGAGCCGTCCGGTCCCTGCGCGAGCCCCATTGGGCGATGCACTGCGTTGTTCCCGGACTTGTCGGCTCCCGCGAAGCCATCGGCGAAGGTCTCGTACTCGGCGCCCGGCGCACCGTCGGTCGCCGGCACGAACACGACCTTGAACCCATCCTGCGGCTCGGGTGCACGATTCCACGAACCGTGGAATGCTATGAACACGCCGCCGCGGTAGTGCTCCGGGAACTGGCTGCCCGTGTAGAAGATCGCGGACTCGGGGGCCCAGTGGCCGGGGAAGAGCGTTACCGGCTCCTTCTTGTCGGCACAGCGCCCGACCTCCTTGCCGTCGCCGCCGTACTCCGGTGCGAGCACCAGACGCTTCGCTTCGAAGCTGTAGAAGCAGTACGGCCAGCCGAAGTCGTCGCCCTCGTTCACCTGCACGAGCTCCTCGGCCGGATTCGCGGCACTCTGCGCGGCGGTGAAGTGCTCGGGCCAGCTCTGGAAGAGCTGATCGCGACCGTGCTGCGTGGCGTAGAGCTTTCCATTGGCCGGATCGACCAGCAGCCCCATGGCATTGCGGATACCGGTCGCGAAGTGGTTCGCCTGCGATGGCTTCTGCTCCTGGCCGTTCGCGTCGAACTTCCAGATCCCGGCGCGCGTCCGGAGCTCCGTGCACGGGTCGTGGCCCGCCGACCCCTTCTCGCGATCCTTCACCTGACACGCATTCGTGTGCGATCCGATGTTCAGGTACATCGCGCCCGAGTCATCGAAGGTGAAGTTGCGTGCCGCGTGACCGCCGGTCGGAAGTCCGGTTACCACGGTCTGCGCAGCACCGGACGGAGTGAGGTTTCCAGAGGTGAGCGGATAGCGAACGATGCTCGTCTTCGCATCGGCGTAGAGGAAGCCGCCATGGAGCCCGATCCCCGTTCCGCCGGCGTCGCCGAATGCGGCGCTGGAATCGGCGCGTCCATCGTTGTCGACATCGCGCAACGCCACGATCCCGCCCTCGCCGCCTCTGCCCCCGATTCCGCTTCCCGACTCGAGCATCTGCACGAACACGTCACCGTTGTCCGCCACGGCGATATGGCGAGGGCCGCCCTTGCCGAGGTCGGCGAACACCGTCGCGCAGAAGCCGTCGGGGAGTGTGATTCCTCCGTTGTCGCCGGGGCACGCGACTGTCGCTGTTCCGTTCGAGGCATCCAGGCCGGCGTTGCTGTCGGATGCGGCGTCGCCTCCCTTCGCCCCGCTGCACGCCGCCAGCAGCGCTCCCATGACCACCACCACCGCCATCCCAGGTCGCTGGATCATCATCGTTCGAGGCCCTCGTTCGATAGGAATACTCTCCGTTCCGCCGCAGTTCGGCCATCCGGCACTCGTGGCCCACGCATGGCACGGACCGTACGAAGCCGCGGCCGCGAAAGCTAATGGGGGGATGGCGGTACGCCGCTGTTCTAGACGGACGCGCCGCCCGCGCGCCGCTTCCCGGCAAGGAAGACGAGCCGCGCCAGGAAGAGCACCGCGAAGATCAGCGCGTAGGTCAGCGGCTCGGCGATGTCCTTCTTCACCGCCCACCAGAAGTGGATCACGCCGAGCACCGCGACGACGTACACGAGGCGGTGCAGCATCCGCCAGCGCGCGCCGCCGAGCCGGCGCACCATCGCGTTCGTGGAGGTGACGGCGAGCGGTACGAGCAGCACGAACGCCGCCATCCCGATCGTGATGTACGGGTGCTCGATCACATCGTGCACGATGTCTCCGAAATCGAAGAACATGTCCACGCCGATGTACATCGACAGGTGCAGCGTCGCGTACGAGAACGCGAACAGGCCGAACATGCGCCGGTAGCGCACCAGCCAGTTCCAGCCGGTGAGGCGTCTGAGCGGTGTGATGGAGAGCGTGACGATGAGAAAGCGGAGCGTCCACTTGCCCGTGAAGTGCTCCGCCTCGGTGATCGGGTTCGCGCCGAGCAGGCTGGTGCCGCGCGCGAAGTCGGAGTAGAGCGCCCAGATCACCCATGCAGCCGGGAGGAGCGAGAGGACGAACAGTGCGCCCTTCAGCCAGGGAGGTGCGCGGAAGGCTCGCGCGCCGCGCGGCCGCGCGGCGGGACGGGTGGCTCGTGCGGCATCCGTCGTGCGTACCGCGGCCTCGCTCAAAAGTTCTTCCTCAGATCCAGTCCGGAGTAGAGACTCGCGACCTGATCGCCGTATCCGTTGAACATGAGCGTGGGACGGCGGCGAAACTCGCCGATGCGACGCTCCTTCGCCTGGCTCCAGCGAGGGTGATCCACTTCCGGGTTCACGTTGGCGTAGAAGCCGTATTCGTTGGGTGCGGCGATGTTCCAGGTAGTGGCCGGCTGCCGTTCGGTGAAAGTGATCTTGACGATCGACTTGGCGCCCTTGAAGCCGTACTTCCACGGAATCACGTGCCGGAGCGGCGCTCCGTTCTGGTTGGGGAGCGGCTTCCCGTAGAGGCCGACGGCGAAGATCGCCAGCGGGTTCATCGCTTCGTCGAGTCGCAGCCCCTCGGTATACGGCCAGTCGAGGATCGGCCGCCGCTGGCCGGGCATCTGCTTCGGATCGAGAAGCGTGGTGAGCTGGATGTACTTCGCCGATGCACGCGGCTTCACGGTCTCGATCACCCTCGCCATCGGGAAGCCGAGCCATGGGATCACCATCGACCAGCCTTCGACGCAGCGGTGCCGGTACACGCGCTCCTCGAGCTTGTATGGCGCGATGAAATCCTCGAGGTGGTACTTCGCCGGCTTGTCGACCAGTCCCGCGACCTCGAGCGTCCACGGCTCGGTGCGGAAGTTCTTCGCGTTGGCAGCGGGGTCGCTCTTGTCGGTTCCGAACTCGTAGAAGTTGTTGTAGCTGGTGACGTCGTCGTACGGCGTGAGCTTGTCATCGAGCGAGACGTCGCTCCCCGCATCCGTCGAGTCGGCGCGAGAGGAGCTCGCGTCGCATCCGACACTCGACGCCCCGAGCAGCGAGCTGCCGGCGAGCGCCGCGAGCCCGATCCCGCCGGCCCTGCCGAGGAAGCCGCGCCGGCTGATGTAGTCCTTCTCTTCCGTGATCTCCGACGCTCGGACGTCGTCAGCTTTCCTGATGAGCATGGTGCCGTTCTCCGGATGGCGGGCCGTGTCGACAGTAAGATACAGTATGGGCGTGGATGGGTTCCGTGGGGGAGGGAGGTGCAGAATGCAGAAAGCAGAGGGCAGACAGCAGGAACGCTGCGAAGGACACAGAGCAGGGAACGGCAACTGCACACCAGTCGTCGTCCGCGCGAAAGCCACCTGCTGAGGGTCTGACCCATTTGCGCCCCCTGCTTTCTGCCTCCTGCTGTCTGCCCTCTATCCCGTTGACATTCCTGTCATCCCCTCCCACATTCCGGCATCGAGTTCCGCGGTGATTTGTAGCGATTGCGACCGCGTTAGAAATTCCGCTAAACCGTTCGCGTGATCTGTGTATACAGCCCGGGAGCGGTAGTCGCTCGCCGGGCTTTCTGCATCGTGTCCGGTGGGCTCACCTTCAAGGGCCTGCTTCGATGACTCACCCCTCTGCCGATTCCTTCGTCTTCTCCAGCGAGTCGGTGTCCGAAGGACATCCCGACAAGCTCGCCGATCGTATCAGCGATGCCGTGCTCGACCTGCATCTGCGTTACGATCCCCGCTCGCGCGTCGCGTGCGAGGTTCTCACCACTCACAACTTCGTGTGCATCGCCGGCGAGACGCGCTGCAACACGAAGGTGACGAAGGAGGAGATCGAGCAGGTTGCGCGAAAGGTGATTCTCGACACCGGGTACACCGGCTTCGATCCGCGCTTCGGTCACGAGAGCGCCGTGATCGATGTCCGGCTGCAGCCGCAGTCCAACGAGATCGGCTGCGCGGTGGACGAGAAGGTCGCGGCCGAGCTGCAGGGTGCGGGCGATCAGGGACTGATGTTCGGCTACGCCACGAACGAGACCCCATCGCTCATGCCGGCGCCCATCACGTATGCACACGGGCTCGTGCACGAGCTCGCCCGGGCGCGCAAGGCCGACGAGGTCGCGTGGCTCCGCCCTGATGCGAAGTCGCAGGTCTCGATCCGTTACGTGGATGGAAAGCCGGTCGACGTGAAGCGGCTCGTCGTCTCCACGCAGCATTCGCCGTCGGCCTCGCAGAGCGAGATCCGCGACTACGTGATCGGCAGCACGATACCCGCCATCATCCCCGCGAGTCTGCTCGGCAGCGGCTGGGAGGACCGGGTCCTGGTGAACCCATCCGGTGCCTTCACCGAGGGTGGCCCTGCCACCGACACCGGCCTCACCGGCCGCAAGATCATCGTGGACACCTACGGCGGCATGGCGCGTCACGGCGGCGGCGCGTTCAGCGGGAAGGATCCCTCCAAGGTGGATCGCTCGGCCGCCTACGCGGCACGCTGGGTGGCGAAGAACATCGTCGCATCGGGACTCGCCGAGCGGTGCGAGGTGCAGGTCGCGTACGCGATAGGCGTGGCGGAGCCTGTGAGCGTGATGGTCGAGACCTTCGGGACATCGACGGCCACGCGTCAGGAGTTGCAGGAGCGCGTGAGCGAGGTGTTCGACCTCACGCCCTACGGAATCATTCGCGACCTCTGCCTTCTGCAGCCCATCTATTATCCCACCGCCGCGTACGGCCACTTCGGCCGCGAGCCGAACGGGAGCGGCACGTTCACGTGGGAGGAGACCTCGAAGGCAGACGAGCTCAGCCCGGCGAGCAGGGCGGCGGCCGGAATCTGATACGGCCGGGTCCGGAGGGTCGGGAACGAGAACTACCTTCGCCTGGAGTCCGTTTATGCTATTGCGACGTCAGCATTCACACGGTGAATGCTGACGTCGCAATAGCATAAACCGGGGGCGATTCGGATGGCTTCTCGTCTGCTGGCCATCGGCGCGCAGGTCGAGCATGAGCTCGATCGTCGCCTATTGCGGCCCGCGATCGCATGATGTACCCATAGTGCCCTATGAAACTCCTCCACGCCGTGACAGTGCTGGCACTCGTGCTCGGTGCCTGTACGCGCGCGCAGGATGCGGAGTCCGCGACATCATCGGGCGACAGTGCGCGGGTGGTGGTGGCCGCGGGCGTCGAGCGCGTGTTTCTTCCCGCGCCGCCCGATTCCGAGATACCCGCAGGTCCACTCGGCCAGTCGGTTCGCCGCGGGCGGGCGATATTCGCGGCCACGCGTGACAGCCTCCCCGCGCAGGTGGGCAACCAGCTCCGCTGCCTGAGCTGCCACCTCGACGACGGGCGACGAGCGAACGGATCACCGCTGATCGGGGCGTTCCTGGACTATCCGGCGTACAACGCGCGCGCGGGACGAGTGATCACGATCGAGGATCGCATCAACGGATGCTTCCTTCGCAGCATGGCGGGGCGGCCGCTGCCGGTGGAGAGCGCGGCGATGCGCGACATGGTTTCGTACCTCGCCTTTCTTTCGCGCGGCGTGACGGCGGGGCAGCGAGTGAAGGGCGCGGGGCTTCCGAAGATGGAGCCGCTCGAGCCCGACACGGCGCGCGGGCGCGCCATATTCGCGACGACGTGCGCGCGCTGCCACGGCGAACAGGGCGAGGGTCGGTCGTTCGCGCCGCCGGTGTGGGGCGAGGGTTCGTACAGCATCGGCGCGGGGATGGCGCGGCTGCGGACGGCGGCGAGCTTCATCCGCCACAACATGCCATACGATCTACCCGGCACCCTCACCGACCAGCAGGCATTCGACGTGGCGGCGTACGTGAACTCGCACGTGCGGCCAGATCTCGCCGGGAAGGAAAAAGACTGGCCCAACGGTGACGCGCCACCCGACGCGGCGTACCCCACGCGCGCGCGCCACTGACAACGCATTCCGGTTCGGCTTCCACGCAGTTCGTCACCACATCGAATGGAGGATCGGGCAATGCTGAAATCCGACGACTGCAGCACCCACCGCCGCGGCTTCCTTGCGCGGCTCGCCGCGGGCTCCCTTGCACTGGGCCTGGGCGCGCTCCCGGCTTCGCTGAGCGCCACGAGCTCGCGCGACGGTCGCGGGCGAGTGGGTGATTTGCCCGGTCCCGACGAGTGGCTGGCGGGAGTGAATGGAAAACATCGTCAGGTGCTCGATGCGGTTTCGGTGAACAACGGGATGTCGCTCGTGTGGTCGATGGTGTTCCTGAACACACACAACCAGGCGAGCAAGCTCGAAGACAAGGATCTCAGTGCGGTGACCGTACTGCGGCACGACTCGATCCCCATCGCTTTCGGCGACTCCATCTGGAAGCGGTACAAGCTCGGCGAAGCGCTCGACGTGATGGATCCTGCCACGAAGAAGCCCGCGGAGCGAAACCCGTTCTTCCACCCGAAGAAGGGGGAATTGATGATACCGGGGATGGAGCTCGAGACGCTGCTCGGCCGTGGAGTGATCTTCGGCGCGTGCAATCTGGCTACCACCATCATGAGCGGCGCGCGTGCCGATGCGGTCGGGCTGCCGAAGGCCGACGCGTACAAGGAGTGGGTGGCGGCGCTCATACCGGGCATCACACTCGTGCCGTCGGGGATCTGGGCAGTCAACAACGCGCAGGAGCACGGCTGCAGTTACGCGTACGCCGGATGATCGGGCGCGCTGCGTTTCGATACGGGATAGTCAGGTACCGAAACGCAGCGTGGTCGAAAATGTGATGCAGATCATCGAAAGTTCCCCGTAGCTGCCGCATTTGCTGCTGGCGGGGAATGTTTCGCTGCGACACCATGTTGCAGGGAGTCGCGGGGCGGTATATTGCGCGTCCCTCGCTGCGCCCGCGTGAATCGGGTCGGGCGCCTGATGTCGACTGTCTACCAGCGAGACCAATGCGAGCTGTTTGCATATCACGACATCGCATCCTCAGCGATCATGTCTGCTCGATCTTCAACGGCACCGGCGTGGAGTGTCAGCCGGTAGTCGGTTTCCAGGAAGGGATGACCATCACGCGCTCGTCTTTCCCCGACGTGGTGATCTGCGACTACGATCTTCTCGTGGCCGCGCCGCTCGCCGACTGGGAGCGTGATCCGATCCTCTCCGAAGTTCCCATCATCGCCGTGAGTCTCACGCGTCGTCCGGAAGAGGCGCACCTGGTGGACTCCAACGGCATCGCGGGCTTCCTCTATCTACCGCTCCTCGATGACGGCGACGCCGTTCGCATGGTGAAGGCGGCATGCTCGCGCGGCGAGCTGCGTGGAGAGCGGAAGAGCGGCGTCCGGGTTCCCGACAACGCATTTCGCTGGCCGCCGATGGAGGACGGGGAGCGCGTGCACCACGATTGAACACTGTCACATGAAAGCAAAGCGGGCGGCACGGGTAGTGACGCACTGCATCCTGGCCGCGGCGGCGATCGCCGTCGTGGGGTGTGGTGGAGGGGAGGAGAGCGGCGCTGGCGGCGGGACGCCGGACGGCGGGGCAGCAACCGCCAGCGGCGGAGCGCCGGGGTCGGCGGGGAGCGTGGGTGCCTCGAGCGGCTCCAGTACGGCGGCAGCCGACGCGTGGAACAAGGCGGAAGTCGTGCGCCGGCTCGAGGAGGCGGGGCTCGTCGTGACGGACTCGGGGAAGGAGGCGCACAACCCGTCGCTCCGCGCCTCAGGAGAAGAGCTGACTGTGAGCGGCGGCCAACTCCAGATCTACATCTATCCCGACGATGCGGCGCGCGAGCGAGATGCGGCGGGACTCGACACGACGCGCAAAGGGCTCCCGAGCATCTACGATCCGATCTACATCATATCGGGGAATCTCATCGCGATACTTCACACGCCGAAGGAGCGGCTGGCGGAGCGTGTGAAGCTGGTGTTGCAGTCGAGGCATGGGGGGTGAGGGGGGATGATGCAACGAGGTGATGCGAAGAAGGGCAGCCGGTAACCGGCTGCCCTTCTTCCGTTCTGCAGAGCGAGCGTGCGCCTTACGGTGCCGCAGCCTCACACTTGATCACGCCATCGATCGTCTTGTCGCCGCCAGCCGCGCCGCCAGCCTTGACGGAGCAGGCCTTGATGCCCTTGGAAATGGACGCGTTCGTGATGGTCAGCGAGTAGCCAGCCTCGTCGCCGGTGCCAGCGTCCGCTGCGTTGCCTGCCGAAAGCGTGAACTCGTAGTTGCCGGTGCTCAGGTCGGTGTACGCGCCGTACTTCGCGTTATCCGAGAAGTATGCCTCTTCCGCCGTCATGTAGTTGCGGACGTCCGTCTTGACCGACGCGAGCTTGGCCTTGTCCTTCGTGTTCGAGAACTTCGGAATCGCGATTG
>JBIQLU010000055.1:0-8094 GCA_044463985.1 Gemmatimonas aurantiaca
TCCGCCCGCAGCTCCAGCCCCGCCGCCTCGGAGCGGCGATGTTCGGAGCCTTCGGCGTACTCGCACTGGCGCTCGCGGCGATCGGTCTCTACGGCGTCATCTCGTACGCCGTCACCCAGCGCACGCACGAAGTGGGGATCCGCCTCGCTCTCGGCGCGCAGCCCGCGCAGGTACTTCGGCTCGTGGTGCTGCAGGGAGTGGTGCTCACTTCTATCGGGCTCGTGATCGGCATCGTCAGCGCTCTCGTCGGTGCGCGACTCATCACACACTTCCTGTTCGGAGTCACGGCAACGGACCCGGTCACGTTCGTCGGAGTATGCGTCGCATTGAGCGCGGTCGCGGCGCTGGCGAGCTACTTCCCCGCGCGACGAGCGGCGAGAGTCGATCCGCTCATGGCACTGCGCTCGGAGTAGCTCGCATCGCTGTTCGAATGCGGGATCGACAATCCCGCATTCGAACAGCGGCTCCCTCCAGATGGCATGTGGGTCGGGCCGCAACTCCTTGCCATGCAAGGTGTTGTTCGATCATCACGACTGGCACGACCTTTCCTACTACGGCGTCCACGACGCGTGGCATCTGCGGCATCATGGGGTCGCGCTCGGCCATCTGCTGACTCACAGCTCTCGAGAGCCCCGGCATGGACACCATCCTTCAGGATCTGCGCTTCGCGTTCCGCCGCCTCCGTCGCACGCCGGGCTTCACGCTCGTTGCGGTGCTCACGCTCGCCCTCGGCATCGGCGCCAACACCGCGATCTTCAGCGTGGTGAACGCCGCGCTTCTCCGTCCCCTTCCCTATCCGGACGCGCAGCGGATCGTACGACTCTTCGCAACGCGGGGTGGCGGGTTCGGTACTGTTTCGCCGCCCGACTTCACCGACTGGCGCGAGCAGGCCGGCGTCTTCACTGGCGTGGCAGCGATCAACAGCGCCGACGATTTCACGCTTACCGGAAGTGGCTCTCCCGAGCGCGTGCTCGGCGCGCAGGTGACCGCCGACTTCTTCTCGGTGCTCGAAAGCTCACCCGCCATCGGACGAGGCTTCACGCCGAGCGAGGAAGTGGTGGGCCAGAACAGAGTGGCGATCCTCAGCTATCCACTCTGGCAGCAGCGCTTCGGCGGCCGGCCGGACATTGTCGGTCAGCCGATAGAGATGGACCGCGTTCGCTACACGGTGGTCGGTGTCATGCCGCGCGGCTTCGAGTATCCGCAGGGAGCCAGACTCTGGACGCCGCTCGCGTTCACGACCGAAGATCTCACGACCCAGCGGGGCGCACACTATCTCGATGTCATCGCCCGCCTCCGACCCGGCGTCTCGCTCGAGCAGGCGCAGGCCGCGATGGGCGCAGTAGCCGAACGGCTCTCCGGGCAATACCCCAGGACCAACAAGGAGTGGAGCGCCACGGCCGTGCCCATGCGCGATGCGCTAGTGGGCGACGTCCGACCCGCACTCCTGATTCTCCTCGGCGCGGTCGGGCTGGTGCTCCTCATCGCCTGCGTCAACGTCGCCAATCTCCTGCTTGCGCGCTCGATGACGCGCGCTCGCGAGCTCGCGATCCGGACCGCGCTCGGGGCCGGACGCTCGGCCATCGTACGTGGCATTCTCTCCGAGAGCATGGTGCTGGCGGTGCTGGGTGGAGCTGCGGGACTGGTGGTGGCCACGTGGGCGACATCCGCGCTGATCGCGCTCCAGCCGGACGCACTCCGCGGATTGGGCACGGTCAGCATCGACGGCACCGTACTCTGCTTCACCATCGTCCTCGTGCTCATCACGGGCTTCATCTTCGGTCTCCTTCCCGCGGTTCAGGCATCCCGACTGACGGACGTGAGTGGCCGCCTCAAGGAAGGATCGCGTTCCGCCACAGGTGGTCGCGAATGGTGGCGCGCGCGCGGCGCGCTCGTGGGAGTGGAGATGGCGCTCGCCGTGATGCTCCTCGCCGGCGCGGGGCTCCTCATACGCAGCTTCGTTCGCCTGGTGCAGACCGATCCCGGGTTCCGGACCGAGCACGTTCTCACCTTCAATCTCTCGCTCCCCGACGCGAGCTATCCGAAGCCCGAGCAGAGCGACGCATTCTACAGCCGACTGCTCACCGACGTGCGCGCCATTCCCGGAGTCGAGGGCGCGAGCGGCATCTTCGGCATGCCGCTCACCGGCTTCAGCTATCAGATCTCCGTTTACATACTCGACGGACGGCTGCTCTCATCCGACGAACAGGACGCACTCGCCTCGCCTCAGATTCGCGTCATCGCCCCCGACTACTTCGACGTGCTCGGCATCCGCACGCTCCGCGGACGACCGATCACGGAAGTAGACAACGCAGCGGCAGCGCGCGCAGTGGTGGTGAACGAGGCGGCTGCACGGTTGTACTGGCCGGGTGAAGATCCCGTGGGTCGCGAGATCACCGTCGGTACCAGCCTGGGCCTCGGCCGCGGCCGAGCGGGTGGGACCGTGGTCGGCGTGGTGGCGGACACGAAGGACTTCGGCCCGGGCGAGGCGACGAAGCCGCAGATCTTTCTCTCGCACAGCCAGATGCCGGTGACGTTCATGAGCGTCGTGGTGCGCACTGCATCGCCCAACAGCGAGGCGCTTCTGAGTTCCATCAGGGAGCGACTCCGCGCCATCGATCCGAACGTTCCCATCTACCAGGCACGCACCATAGACCAGCTCATGGGCGAGTCCGTGGCCAAGCCTCGCTTCTACATGCTGCTCCTGGGCACCTTCGCGCTCTGCGCGCTCATGCTCGCGGCGATAGGGATCTATGGCGTCATGGCGTACGTCGTGGGCCAGCGCACCCACGAGATCGGCGTGCGGATGGCGCTGGGCGCGCGGGGGAACCAGGTGCTGCGTGAGGTAGTGGCGCGAGGGATGCGACCGGCGATCGTCGGGCTTGCGGCGGGACTCGCCGGCGCGCTCGCGTTGACAGGAGTACTCTCGAAGCTCCTCTACGGAGTGAGCGCGACCGATCCAATCACCTTCGCGGGGGTTGCTCTGGTGCTCGTTGCGGTCGCGTTGCTGGCGAACTGGATCCCGGCAAGGCGCGCGTCGCGCGTGGATCCGGCGATTGCGTTGCGCAGTGAATAGCGGGTCCGCCACTCCGGCTTGCCGCTCTGGCGCATGGACCATGAGAGAATGATCGCGAGAATTCTTCAGGATGCGCGTTTCGCGCGCCGTGCGCTGCAGCGGAGCCCCGCCTTCACGCTGGTGGCAGTCGCCATCCTCGCGTTCGGCATCGGAGCCGCGACGGCGATTTTCAGCGTCGTGGATGCCGTGATACTGCGGCCGCTCCCGTTTCACGAACCCGAGCGCCTCGTGCGCATCGTGGACACGAACCCGCACGGCGGCGACTTCTCCACGTCCGACGCCACGTACCTCGACATGCGGGAACGGAACCGCTCGTTCATCGAGATGGCAGCGTTCAGCGACACGAGGCGAAACCTGGTGCTCACGGACGGCTGCTCGGACGGACCCGAAGCCTGCGATCCCGTGCGCTTGCAGAGCGCGGCGGTGACGTCGAGCTTCTTTCCGCTCCTCGGCGTCGCCCCCGCTCTGGGCCGGGGCTTCACGACCATGGAAGATCGCGCGGGCGGCGACGATCATGTCGTCGTCATCGGGCACGATCTCTGGGTGCGCCGCTTCGCGTCCGACTCGCTGCTTCTCGGCCGCCACATCACGCTCGATGGCGAGAGCTATACGCTCGTCGGAGTCATGCCTGCGGGCTTCACATTCCCGACTCCGGCGGAGCTCTGGGTGCCGCTGGTGCCGAACCCGGCGCGCGATCGTGACGAGCACGATCTCACCATCATCGGACGCCTGGGCCCCGGCATCACTCTCGAACGCGCTGGCGCGGATCTCCGGCGCATCGCGGGCGAGCTGGCGACGGAGCATCCGCGCACGAACGGGGGATGGGGCGCCAGGGTGGAGAGCTTCGGTGATTGGCTGGTAGGTGCGCGACTCGAGAGAGCCATCTTCGTGCTCTTCGGAGCCGTCGCCTTTCTCCTGCTCATGGCGTGCGCCAACATCGCCAATCTGCTGATAGCCAGGGGAAGCGCGCGTCAGAGGGAGCTCGCGATCCGCGCGGCCATCGGCGCGAGTCGCGCGCGGCTGGCGGGCCAACTGCTCACCGAGAGTCTCGTGCTGGCGCTTCTCGGTGCAGCGGTGGGACTCGGGATCGCCTCGTGGGCCACGGCACTCGTGCGCACCATGGGCCCGGCCGACATCCCACAGCTTCGTGATGTCGCGTTGAACTCGCACGCGCTCGAGTTCGCGCTGGTTCTCGCGCTCATCACGTGCGTTCTCTTCGGGCTGCTCCCCGCGGCGCAGCTATCGCGAGTGGCGCTGCGCTCCGCGCTGGAGCGCGGCAACGGACGTACCACGGTGCATCGCCGCTCGAATATCCGCGGCACGCTAGTGGTGGTGCAGGTGGCGCTCGCGATGGTGCTGCTCGCGGGAGCCGGGCTGATGTTCGGCAGCTTCCTCCGCCTGCAGGCCGTACCCACCGGGTTCGATACGTCGAACATCCTCACGGTGCAGCTCGATCTTCCCGACTCGCGCTACTCCGACGCGCGGCGCGAGGCGTTCTTCGAGGGCGTGCGTGTACGGATCGCGGGCCTTCCCGGCGTGAAATCGGTCGGCGCGACGAGCACCGATCCGCTGCGCCAGTGGGGCTTCAGCAACGACGTCACTCCGGCAGAGCGCGCGGCTGACGCACCGGCCGGCGGCTTCATGCAGGCCGGCTGGCGCAGCGTGACGCCGGGATTCTTCCGCACCATGGGAATTCCCCTGCTGCAGGGACGCGTATTCACCACCACTGATGGAACCGGCGGCGAGCAGCCGGTGGTGATCACGCGCGGCATGGCGGCGCTGCTCTGGCCCGGCGATGACCCGCTCGGGAAACGCGTCTACTGGGGCGGCACGGATGGTACGCCGCACACGGTGGTTGGGGTGGTGGGTGACATCCGGGACGTGCAGCTCGACGCGGAGCCGGCGCCGATCATGTTCCTCCCCTACGATGCCGTGCCGATGCCGGGGATGACTCTCGTGATCCGCATTACGGGTGACCCATCCGGCGTGGCCGGCGCGGTACGCCGGGAGCTCCGCGAAGCAGATCCTCAGCTTCCGCTCCCCGAAGTGAGCTCCCTCTCCGCGAACCGCGCGGCTGCGGTAGCCGAGCCGCGCTTCAGAATGCTCCTGCTGGCAGGCTTCGCGGGCGCAGCGCTCCTCCTGGCCGCGGTGGGGGTGTATGGAGTGATGGCGTTCAGCGTGGCGCAGCGCACGCGCGAGATCGGTTTGCGCATGGCGCTCGGCGCGCGCGCGAGGCGTGTGTTCGCGCTCGTGCTGAAGCAGGGGCTGGTGCTGGCGGGAATCGGCGTCATCGTCGGCCTCGCTGGCGCGCTTGCGGTGACGCGCGTCCTGCAGAGCCTCCTCTTCGAAGTGAGCGCGACCGATCCGTTGATACTCGGAGCCGTGGCGCTTCTCCTCGGAGCCGTGACTCTGCTGGGTGCGTACCTGCCGGCACGCCGCGCCGCGCGTGTGGACCCGATAGTAGCGCTGAGAGAGGAGTGACGGCCGTGCCACGAATCGCCGCTCGCGTTAGCTTTGCAGATACCACGGCGTCGCCACCCGGCGGCGCGGCTTTCACACAACCGAGGTACGAGTGATGGCTTCGCTCAAGTCGCTCTTCAAGGGTGGGTCGAATCCTGCTTCCGAACCGGAAGCCGTGACGGCACCGGACACAGTCGGGGAGGCACGCCCCGTAGGAGCTCCGGAGTCACAGTTGATCTCGGTGCGGAACATCGAGAAGTCGTATCCGGTCGGGAACGGGCGCAGCTACGTGCTTCGGCGCGTGAGCTTCGACATCCGCCCCGGCGAGTTCGTGTCCATCATGGGACCATCGGGCGCCGGAAAGTCCACCATCCTCAGCATCCTCGGGATGCTCGATGGCGACTGGAGCGGGGAGTTCTGGTTCGTGGGCCACCCGGTGCACGCGATGTCGAACCGCGAGCGTGTCGCGCTCAACAAGCAGTACATCGGATTCGTGTTTCAGCAGTACCACCTGATCGACGATCTCACGGTGGCCGAGAACCTCGACATCCCGCTCTCGTACAGAAACGTCAAGAAGAGCGATCGCCAGGCGATGGTGGCCGACACGCTGGACCGCTTCAACATCGTCGGCAAGAAGGATCTCTACCCGCGTCAGCTCTCAGGCGGCCAGCAGCAACTGGTCGGTGTGGCCCGCGCCGTGATCGCGAGCCCCAAGCTGATCCTCGCCGACGAGCCGACCGGCAACCTGCACTCGAGCCAGGGCGCAGAGATCATGGAGCTGTTCACGAAGCTCAACCAGCAGGGCACCACCATCATCCAGGTCACGCACTCCGATACCAACGCAGCCTACGGGAATCGGATAATCAACCTGAAGGATGGGTGGATAGTGCAGGAGTGATGGGGCCGACTGCAGAAGGCAGAAAGCAGAAAGCAGAAAGCAGCGAACGGCGCACCAGTCGCCGTCATCCCCGCGAAAGCGGGGATCCATGTTTGTCCGAGCAACATGGATGCCCGCTTCCGCGGGCATGACATGGATCAGCGGGGGTTCACTGCTGTCTGCTCTCTGCTTCCTGCTCTCTCGCCGCAAGCCTATGCATCAACACCGCCGCTCTCTTGGTGAGAGGGCCCAGCATCCTCAGATCGGCGGTTTCCTTTTCGGTGTGATCGTCGTGGCCGGAGAGACCGAGACCATCGATCGCCATCGGGACTTCGGTGGCCACGAAGGAAACGTCGGCGGCACCGGCGCGCGAGGGGTCCACGGCCTCCACCGGACCGAAGCCGAGGTCACGACTCGCCCTGTCGTACATGGCGAGAAGGCGCTTGTTGCCGTCGGTCGGAGCCATCGGCGGATACGCCTCGAGGAAGGAGATCTCCGACTTCGTCCCCGGAAGCGACTTCGCCACTATCTCGCGCATCGTTTGCTGCGCGCGTGCGAGCTGCTCGGGGCTGATGGCGCGCAGATCGCCGCCCACCTCCACGTGTTCGGCGACGACGTTGTGCTTCCCGGCGGCGGTGCCCTCGGTGAGCGTGGTATCGAGACCGACCATCGTCCCGCCCACGATCACGCCCGGATTGAAGGTGAGATATTGCTCACCCGCGAGCTTCTGGTAGAACTCGTCGAGCACGCGACTCGCCTCGAACACGGCTCCGGCACCCACGCTGGGGGTGAAGATCTGCGACGAATGCGCGGGGTTGCCGCTGCTCTTCAGAAGCCACGAGCCGGCACTGCGCCGGGAGATCACGGCGGTTCGCGGATCGGCCGCTCCGTCCTCGAAGCCGAGCGCCGCGGCGGCACCCTTCGCGGCATCTGTGAGCGCGCGTCGCGCATCGGCAAGCGGGGCGCCGGCATCTTCCTCGTCGCCATCGAACACCGCGACGATGTTCATCTTGTCGAGGAGTCCGGCGTCCTTCAACGCGCGCAGCGCGTACAGGATGATGACGTCGCCGCCCTTCATGTCGATGACGCCGGGCCCGCGAGCCGTCGAGTCATCCAGTCGTTCGAACTTCTGGAACGGGCTCTCCGGCGGGAACACCGTATCGAGGTGCCCGATGAGGAGGAGCTTCGGTCCGGGCCCCGGATGCTCGGCCACGAGATGGCCCGCGCGTCCGAACGGCGAACCGTCGACCCACTTCGTGGTGAAACCGAGCGAATCGAACTCGGCACGAAAGATGTCGCCCACCTTTCGTACGCCGGCGAAGTTCATCGTGCCGCTGTTCACGTTCACCACGCGAATCAGCAGATCGAGGGCGGCGGCGTTGTGACGGTCGACCGCGCTCACTATCCGACGCTCGGCCGCCGAGAGCGTGCCCTGCGCCGTCACCGGCGCCGCAATCGCAGCGAGCGCAATCGTGAGCGCCGCTGATAGAGTTGTACGCATGCGGAGGAAGATAAGGGGACGGGGGCGAGAGGACAGGAAGCAGGGAGCAGAAAGCAGGAAGCAGGAAGCAGGAGGGGCTGCCCTGCCCGCCAACCCTTTTTTCCACTGGTCCCGCACACCATAAAATGTTATCCTGACAGAACTTATATCGATTCGTAGAGAAAACGCGCAGCGCGCGGG
>JBIQLU010000055.1:8194-22537 GCA_044463985.1 Gemmatimonas aurantiaca
CCCCGCACCGGACCCCAACGTCTCACACGCCCCACATGACCGTGGAACCACGACCCACCATCCTCATCGCTGACGACCAGCTCGACGTGCTCGAGGCGCTCCGGCTGATGCTCAAGGCGGAGGGTTTCCAGATCGAGACGGCGCGCTCGGTCGCCGCCATAGTGACGATGGTGGAGACTCGCGAGCTCGACGCGGTGATCATGGATCTGAATTACACGCGCGACACCACGTCGGGACGCGAAGGGCTCGATCTCATCCCGAAGATCAGTGCGCTCGAACCGAACCTGCCGATAATCGTGATGACGGCGTGGGGGAGCGTGGACGCGGCTGTGGAGGCGATCCGCAACGGAGCGTGGGACTTCATCGAGAAGCCGTGGGACAATGCACGGCTCATGAACACGCTTCGCACCCAGCTCGAGCTCGGACGTGCCGTGCGGCGTGCACAGCGCCTCGAAGGCGAGAACACCCTCCTCCGGAAGAGCGGCCTCCCCGAGATCATCGCGGAGTCGCCGCGGATGCGGCCGGTGCTGCAGCTCATGGAGCGCGTGGGTCCGTCGGACGCGCACGTGCTCATCACGGGCGAGCACGGTACAGGGAAGGAGCTGGTGGCGCGCTGGCTGCACGCGGTGTCGCCGCGCGCTCCACAGGCTTTCGTGGCTGTGAACATGGGCGGGCTCTCCGAGGGGGTCTTCGAGAGCGAACTGTTCGGCCACGTGCGCGGCGCGTTCACCGATGCGAAGACCGATCGTGTAGGACGCTTCGAGCTCGCCGACCGTGGCACGCTCTTCCTGGACGAGATCGCGAACGTGCCGCTGTCGATGCAGGCGAAACTCCTGCGCGTGCTGCAGTCGGGCGAAGTCGAGCGCGTGGGGTCGTCGCGACCGCGCGCGGTGAATGCGCGACTGCTCTCCGCCACGAACGCCGACCTGCATACCGAAGTGGCCGACGGACGCTTTCGCGAGGATCTCCTCTTCCGGCTGAACACGATCGAGATCTCGCTTCCGCCGCTGCGCGAGCGCCGCGAGGACATCCCGCTTCTCGCCACGTACTTCCTCGAGCGTCACGCGCGCCGCTATGGAAAACAGATCGGCGGCTTCGACAGCGCGGGGATGCAGGCGATGCTCGACCACATCTGGCCGGGCAACATCCGCGAGCTCGATCACGCGGTGGAGCGCGCGGTCCTGCTGGCGCAGGGCGATACCGTTCGCGCCGGAGACCTCGCGCTGCGTGCCGGCGGCACTGCCACTTCGAACGCGGCCTCGCGTTTCGAGGAGCTCACGCTCGAGGAAGCCGAGCGCCTGCTCATCCAGAAGGCGCTCACGCGCTTCGACGGTAACGTGAGCCAGGCTGCCCGTGCGCTGGGCCTCAGCCGCAGCGCGCTCTACCGGCGACTCGCCAGCCATGGTCTCTGACCGGCCACCGCCACTGGGCGCTGGCCGGCCGCCAGCGCGCTACGAGCGGCGCGTACTCGCGCTCGCGCTCCTGGCGGGCGCTCCGGGAGTGGTGGCCGCGCTGCTCCTGTTGTGGACCGGAGGTCATTCGCTTCGGGCTCAGTGGACGCTCACGATTCTCATCGTGGGCGCATGGCTCACGGTGGTATTCACGCTGCGCGAGCGTGTCACGCGTCCGTTGCAGACCGTCGCGAACATGCTGGCTGCGCTGCGCGAGGGAGACTTCTCCATTCGCGGCCGCGGAGCGCGCACCGACGACGCGCTCGGTCTCGTGCTTCTCGAGGTGAACACCCTCGGCGACACGCTCCGCTCGCAGCGGATGGAAGCGCTCGAGGCCACCGCACTGCTTCGTACGGTGATGGAGGAGATCGATGTGGCGGTGTTCGCCTTCGATGAGATGCGGCGCCTGCGCCTGGCGAATCGCGGCGGCGAGCGACTGCTCGGACGCTCCGAGGATGACATTCTGGGTTCCACTTCCGCGTCGCTCGGGCTCGGCCGCTTCCTGCGCGGAGACGCCGAGCGTACCGTGGATCTCGACCTCCCCGGCGGCCACGGTCGCTGGCACATGCGGCGCGGCACCTTCCGGCAGGGAGGCCGCCCGCATCAACTGCTGGTGTTGTCCGATCTGAGCCGCGCGCTTCGCGAGGAGGAACGGCTCGCGTGGCAGCGCCTGATCCGCGTGCTCGGCCACGAGATCAACAACTCGCTCGCA
This sequence comes from Gemmatimonas aurantiaca, assembly GCA_044463985.1. Lineage (GTDB taxonomy): Bacteria > Gemmatimonadota > Gemmatimonadetes > Gemmatimonadales > Gemmatimonadaceae > JADGGM01. The sequence continues at coordinate 10,358 of JBIQLU010000055.1, forward strand.
CCGATCAAGTCGATCGCCGCCAGTCTTCGCGAGCTGCTCGCGCGGCCCGTGCGCCCCGACGACTGGCAGGAAGATGTGGGCGCGGGTCTCACTGTCATCGCCGGCCGGTCCGAGGCGCTCGGTCGCTTCATGGCGGCGTACGCTCTCCTGGCTCGTCTCCCGAATCCGCAGCCCCATCCTGTAGACGTCGAAAGCTGGGTGCGTCGCGTCGCACGGCTCGAGACGCGCGTGCGGGTGTGCGTCGACCCTGGGCCATCCGTCGTGGTGGAGGCGGACGGCGACCAGCTCGACCAGCTCCTCATCAACCTCGTGCGCAACGCGGCGGATGCATCGCTCGAAACCGGAGGAGAGGTGAACATCGGATGGTCCACGAACGCGACCACGGTGGACGTGTGGGTGCGCGACGAAGGACTCGGCCTCTCCGACACGGCGAACCTCTTCGTTCCGTTCTTCACCACGAAGCCGTCGGGAAGCGGGATCGGGCTTGCGTTGAGCCGGCAGATCGCCGAGGCGCACGACGGTACGCTCACGCTGCAGAACCGCGCGGACGCGAACGGGTGCGAAGCGCGGCTGCGCCTCCCGCTCTGATGCACGCACCGCAGCGCCACCACGCGCGAGAGGGCCAATGACACACCGCACTCTGACACAGCTCTCCGCCCTGCTGGATCCTGATGCCCGACCGATCATCGGACATCGCGGCGCTTCGGGGCGCGCGCCCGAGAACACGATGCGCTCTTTCGAGCTGGCGCTGGAAGAAGGGGCGGATGCGCTCGAGCTCGATGTGCACGTGAGCGCCGACGGTGATCCCGTGGTGCTGCACGATGCCGATCTCGCGCGCACCACCGGCGTCCGTGCATTGGTGGCGGAGTTGCCCACCGAAAGGGTTCTCGAGCTGGACGCCGGGGCGCGATTCACCCGCGATGGTGGAATCACATTTCCCTGGCGGGGCCAGGGAGTTCGCATACCGCTGCTCTCCGACGTACTCGCCGCCTTCCCGACCGTGCCGCTGATCGTGGAGATAAAGACGGCAGCCGCGAGCGAGGCCGTGCAGCGCGTGATCGCGGAGCGCGGTGCGGTGGATCGCAGCGTTCTCATGTCGTTCGAGTCCGCAGCGCTCGACATCTTCCGGGTGCCGCCCTGGCACACCGGCGCCACCGGCAGCGACACTATTCGCGTGATCCGTGAAGCGCTGCGCCGTCGCGAACCCGCGGCTCCGGTCTACTCGATCTTCTCGCTTCCGGAGCGCTACCACGGTTTCCCGCTGCCGATTTCGCTCATAGCTCGCAGCGCGCGCCGCATGGGGAAGCCGGTGCACATGTGGCCCATCGACTCCCCGGCGCATGCGCTCAGTCTCTGGCGCAGAGGTGCCGCGGGAATGGTGACGAACTACCCCTCCGAGCTGCGCGCACTGCGCGATTCCGCGTGAGCGCCGTCCGCGTCGTCCGGCGCGGCATCGAGTTCGGATAGCTGGGTCGGTCCCGCGACGACGGCCGATCTCCGCGACTCGAGCCGTCGCAGGAGCGAATCGATCGCGGATGGAGCGAGGGTTCCCTCTGCGACGGCGGGAGCTATCGCCCTCTGCATCGCGGCCCGGAGCTGCGCCGCACTCCGCTTCGGGCGCGCGTCCAGGTAGCCATTCTCCTCGAGGTAGCCGCGCAACGCTTCGGTCTTGCGCGACTGGAAGCCGGATACTGCGCCGTTCTCCAACCCTTCCACGAGAGCGCGCGCGTCGCCGCCGCAGCGTTCGCACTGCTCGAGCACGCGCGGCATCTGGATGTCCGATACCGCGCCCGAGCTCGCGAGCACCGAGCGGTCGACCGGGCGTCCGAGACCGATCCCCGCCTCGTGCGTGAGTGCGTCGAGGGCCGCGGCACAGGCGCGCGCGCGACTCCAGAGATCCGGTCGATCGGCCACCAGCCGCGAAGCGCCGTTCTCCACCAGATTTCGCAGTTCGCCCCAGCTCCCGACGCCGCTCCGCATCATTCGACAGAGCTCGTCCGCATCCTCGATCACGTACCACAGCGGTGCCGAGTCCGCTGCATCCACTCCCGGACGGAATGCCGGAACGCGGAGCATGTCGCCGTACTCGCCGTGCGAGCAGCCGCGCGGTTCGGGTATCTCGGCGAGCGGCACGCTCGCCAGCGGAAGCGGCATCGGCGCCAGCGACGCGCGCTGCCCGCGGACGCGCGCAAGATCCACGATCGTGTAGGGCACGCCTCGTTCGTCGAGCGCGGCGATCCACTTGCGAGCCTCGTCCTGCTGCGCGGTGAAATAGAAGATCTGGCGGCCAGCGCCCGCGAGCAGCATCACCGCATCGATGATGGCTCCCGCGCGTGCGTCGTCGCTCGTGCCCAGCGTCTCGTCGAGCAGCAGCGGAAGCGCTGCGCGCCGCTCCTGGCTCTCGACGAATGCGACCCTCACGGCGAGCATGAGCTGCACGCGCGTGGCGCTCGAGAGCTCCTCGAGCGCACGACCCATCCCCGCGACGGTATCGAAGGCGCGAAACGTCGGCGCGGCGTCGCCCTCTTCCAGCCGGAGCTCGTAGCGCCCGCGCGTCACTTTCGTGAAGAGCGTCCCCGCGCGGCGGAACACTTCAGGACGATGCTGGTCGCGCGCGCGGCGCTGCACATGTCGCGAAACCATCGCACCGACCATGCAACGCAGATCGGCCTCTCGCTGCGTCAGCAACGCCGCGCGCGCCGACGCTGTCGCCGCCACGGCGTTCTCGAGATCGTTCGCCTGCTTCGCGCGCCCCACCTCCTGCTCCACCCGCGCCACCTCGGCGGTCAGCTCGTCGAGCTCCGATGCTGCCGCGGCCGCCTCGTCGCACGCGCGCTCGAGCGCCGCAACCGAGCCGACCTCCAGCTCGGCGTCGTAGCCCGCCAACGCACGCAGTTCGCCGCGCAGATTTTCGAGCGCCTGCAACGCGAACCGCTCGTTCTCGCACGCCGCGCGGTACGCCTCGAAGCTCGCGCACAGCCTCTCCACTTCGACGTCGGAATCGACTCCGACTCGCGCAAGAAGGGCGTGGCAGTCGCGCGTGAGTGCGGCGTGCGCACGTTCGTTCGCGGCGATCGATCGCCCTGCCTCCGCCGCGCGCGCCAGAGCGGCCGCGTGCTCCCCGGCGCTTCGCTCCAGCGCGTCTATCGCACCGGCAATCGAGGCGACGGAGGCGAGATCGTCGTAACCGTATCGACGGACCACGTCGGCAGCGGCCGACAGCGATTCGCCGAGGCGTATGCGCGCCGACTCGTGCGCGGCGTGCGCAGCATTCGCGTCTAGCACCGCGTTCTGCCACTGCCCTATTCGCTCGGCGAGCCAGCTCAGTTGCCGTTGGTCCGTGTCGGGCGCCACGCCGAGTCGTTTCGCCAGCTCGACGCCGCGCGCGTCCACGGCGCGGGCCCTTTCCTCCGCGCGAGCACGCGCCTTCTCCGCCTGCTCACGCAGCACGACGCGCCTGGCCGAGACATTCCCTTCCGCCAGCCTCTTAAGCAGACGGTCGTGAAGCTCGCGGACGAGATCCCGCGTCCACTGCTTCGGCTGCTCGAAACCGAGACGCTCGTACTTCAGTCGGAGCTCGGCGCGCGGATCCCCGCGCGATGCCGCCAGACTCCCGAGCGCCGCGATGGCGAGCGCCAGAAGCGCGAGCGCTCCGAAGGCCCAGTGCCAGCGCAGCGCGTGCAGCAGCCAACCCGCCGCCGCGAGCAGCGCCGCTCCCCACAGGAACGCGCCACGTCGCAGGACGGCCTCCCCGTCCGACCGAGCGCTTTCCGAGAGCCAGAGCGAGAGGAGATCCGCGCCCGAACGGAGCGCAAGGAGATCTTCTGGCGTGCGAGCGTCCGCCAGCGAGCACGCCGCTGCATCGGCCGCGGCCAGCTCCGCGTGCGCGCGCTCCGCCTCGCGTCCATGCTCGGCAAGCTCGTGAAAGTTTCCGGCGTCCACGTTGGCGAGTCGCGCTTCGCCCGCGGCGTCATCCGCCCCCAGCGTACGCCACGCCGCGGCGCGGCGTGCATCGCACCCCGCCACCGCGCGTGCGCAGTCGGCTTCGATGCGCTGCGCCTCGCGCAGCTCCTCGAGCCGCGAGCGCAGCGCAGCCATCGTGGCGACGTCGGGAGCAGCGCCGGGAAAGATCGACTCCGCCGCGGCCAGAGCTTCGCCCTCGTCCCTGCGCGCTTCCTCGATCAGGTCACGGCACTCCCTCTCCCGGCGCCGCAACGCATCGAGAGACTCGTACTCGCTGCCGCTCATGGTGGCCAGCTCGCTGGGGAACGCGGCTACCTCGCTCTGCGTCCGCTCCGCTTCCGCGGAGGCCCTCGCATGCTTCACGGCCAGCGTCAGCAGTTGCTGCCGCCCGCGAGCAGCGCGGGCGGAATCGCGCCGCGCACGCAGTGCGTCGAGTCCGGAAGCCCGCTCTCCCAGAGAACGCTGCGACAGTCGCACGATACGTTCGGCCTCGAGTGCATGCGCCAGAGCGGCGTTCTCGTTCCGCGCCTGGGAGGGCTGGCCCCTCAGCTCCAGCGACTCCGCTGCAGCGCCGAGATCGTAGCCGCCCGCGGACTGCCGCGCGATCTCCCGAGCGAAGTCGCCATCGTCACTCGCCATCAGCTCCTGCAGCGAGAGCCGGTAGCGATGCAGGAGTTCCGGAGCGGGGAGATCCGGCGCTCGTCCATTGCTGCCGTCGACCTGTACCGCCACGTGGCCGGAGTCGACTTCCACTCTGTAGCGCGAGCCACCCATCTCGTATTCCGCCGTCACCGCGACCGAAGCCTGCGCCGCGCGCGCAGGCCACAGTGCAGTCTCGATGGCACGTGCAGTCGTGCTCTTTCCCGATCCGTTCGGGCCGAATACCACTGTCACTCCAGGCGACAGTTCCGGGATCGTGAATGGATCGGGAATCCCGGGCATCCTCCGTATCGAGATCGACGAGAGCCGCAGCGCCTCGGAGCCGCGCGGCATCTCCGCGCCGTCTGGAGCCGCGCCCGAAGCGGGCGAATCAGTCGTCTCGCTCACGCCGGATCCTTCTGCGACAGAAGTTCGTCGAGCAGGGCGAGCGACTGCTGTCTGGCGATCGTCCGCAGCGCCGCATCGTCGAACCCATCGCGAACGTCCTCGACGTGGCGATACTGTCTCGCACCGAGCAGGGCGTTCGCGGCCTCGCGCACATCTCCCATGATCGGCGCGGAGTGCGCGAGCGGATCATCCGACGCGAGCTCGAGCGCGAGCTGCGCGAGAACTGCTACTGCATCGTCGCCGCGCGCGAGCGCGTCGAGATCGCGCGCCGGGCGGGTGTCGATCGAGACGGTTTCCACGAAGCCGCGAACATCACCGTCGCGCCAGTCGAAGTCGCGCTGCACGATCGCTGCTTCCCGCCGCACTTCCCTGTGCAGCGCCGTCGCGCCAGTGATCGCAACACGCAGCGAGAGCACGCGGAGGTGATCGCCAGACTCCCTCGCCATACGAGACATCGTGGAGGTGACGTGCCCCTCGAGCCGGCCACGCAGATCATCGATGGCCGCCGCGCCATCCACGTCGACCGTGTCCGCATCGTAGCGCACGCCCGAAAGCGGGATCAGCGTGGGCGCCGGGCGCGCGAGCGGCCGCAGCTCGGCGAGCCAGGCGCCGTGCACTCCCGGTTCGCCGGGATCCATCGCCTGCGGAGAACCGGGGTAGAGTACGGGCGCTCCGTACCCGCTGTCGACCAGGCGTGGGATGTGAACGTGACCCAGAAGCCACAGAGCGACGGGCCGCGCCTGCAGATCGGTGAGCGCCACCGGCGCGTAGCTGCTTCCCGGAGCATCGAGGTCCGCGTGCAGCAGGCCGAGCACCGGCGCGTCGCCGTCGGGCTGAGGTTCGTAGCTGCGGAGCGGATCGTACTGCACGTGCTCCGACGGGAACGACCAGCCGTCAACATGTACGCGCTCCCCACTCGCGCTCGTGATCGTAACGCGCTCCCACACCCCGCCGACTCCGATGAGCCTGAACGAGTCATCGTTCAGCGACCGGGCGACCTGGGGAAGGACGTCGTGGTCGTGATTCCCCGCCACCGCTACCGTGGTCACCCCGGCCTCGCGCAGCCGGGCCAGGCCGCGCTCCAGAGGACCTATCGCCTCGTAGTACCGGTTCGACTGGTCCACCACGTCTCCGCTCAACGCCAGCAGCTCCACGCGCTGATCCACCGCGTACTCTACTATCGACTCCCACGCGCGCGCGCAGGAGAGCCGTGACGAATCGACATCCATGGGGAGCCGGGTGGGGCGGCGACCGATGTGCAGATCGCCCGCGCAGAGCACTCTCATTTGGGGTTGGAGGGGTTCGAGAAGGTGGAACGAAGCGGGTCATGAGGCGTACGTACCAGCACGCTCCCTCGACCCACCATTTGTATCTCGAAAACGCGAGGGAAGCAAATCCCCTGGACCCGTTCTCGGATGCCTGGATACCCACACCCCGCGATCGACACGCGGGCTCTCATCGTATGCGTGGCGGCCGTGCTTACGCTGGCCGCTTGCGGGAGCGATCGCGAGATCATCCCGGCCGGACCGCCCGGCACTCTCGTCGTGACCTCCGTCACAACCGGTCCCGATGCCGATGCGAATGGGTACACGGTTGCGGTAGACAGCGGGCCGGCGCAGTCGCTCGCGTCGAACGGGAGCACGACCTTCGAGAACGTCCCGGCGGGGGACCACGTGCTCGTTCTGACCGGCATGGCCGGCAACTGCAGCGTGAACGGCGACGTCGGAACGGTCGCTGTCCCATCGGAGGATACCGCAACGGTGGAGCTGCGCGTCTCCTGCGCGTTGCGCCGTTTCGTGTACCAGGGGATCACGGGCGCGAACTCCGATGTCTTCACCGCCAACAGTGACGGCACGGGCACGACGCGTCTGACCAGCGACGCGAACTTCGACGGCTTCGCCGCCTGGTCGCCCGACGGATCCCGGATCGCGTTCACCTCGGGACGTGACGGGAATCTGGAGCTGTACACGATGGCCGCGGACGGAAGCGACCTGAAGCGACTCACCAACGACCCGCGCGACGACCAGTCGCCCGCCTGGTCGCCCGACGGGAAGAGGATCGCCTTCGCATCACAGCGGGCCGGCGGCGACAGCGTGGAGATCTACGTGATGGATCTCGACGGTTCGAGCGTCGCTCGCCTCACACGTGCGTCGGCGGAGGAGAGCACTCCGGCGTGGTCGCCGGATGGCTCGCGCATCATCTTCACGTCCATGCGCGACGGCCGGCGGCAGGTCTACGTGATGAACTCGGACGGTAGCGAGCAGCACCGCGTCACGACGAGCTCGGGGAACGACGGCCTGGCGCGCTTCTCGCCCGACGGCTCGCGCATCGTGTTCCAGTCGGATCGCGACGGCGACAACGAGATCTTCGTGATGAACGCCGACGGCGCGGGCGTCGCGCAGCTCACGCGCAACTCCGCCAGGGACGAAGCGCCCGACTGGTCGTCCGACGGCTCGAGCATAATCTTCCAGTCGAATCGCGGCGGCGCGTGGGCAGTGTACACGATGAAGCCCGACGGGTCGGCCGTCACCAAAGTGACAGCCGACCCGTCGGCAGCGCGCTACCCTGCCTGGATGCCGTGACTGCACGGGCGCCGTTCTTCCGGCGCCCTGTCACATCAAGGACGCCGCGCCCTGGGTGCCGGCGCGCTGCGCGGCTGCGCGGCGCGCGGCTGCGAGACGCGCGGAGCCGGCGCGCTTCGAGGCGCGGAAGCTCGCGGAGCAGGTGCGCTCCGTGTCGGCGCGGCACGAGGCGCCGATCGAGGCTCGGCCCGCGGCGCCGAACGCGGTTCGACCCGCGTGGCCGGCGCTGAACGCGTCACCGGTTCGGCGCGCTCCACACGCTGCGCACGCGACTCCTGTGGAGCGCTGCGTGCCGCGCCCTGCGGATCGGTGCTCCGCACTTCGACGCGCCGTGGTTCTGCACGCGGCTCCACTCGCACCGTGTTGGGCGCGGAGCGTTGCGGCTGGGCACTGGACGGCTGCGCGCTCCGAGGTGCCGCCACTGTACGACGCTGGCCCACCGCGCTCCCCGAGCGTGCATCATCCGTGGTGCGCGGTTCGACGCGTGTAGCGCTCCCACCGCGCAGGTCGTTCGTACCCGCGGCACTTCCCGGAGCACGGCGCGGCGTAGCGCGCGCGCTACCCACTCCGGAGCGTGACTGTTCGTTCGACGAACTCAGCCCGCGTCGCGCGGTCCCGATGCTCGAGCCCGAACTGATTGGCGCTCCGAATACAGTGGTAGTGGGATGGCGCCTTGGCGTCGCCGCGACGCGCTCGGTAGTGGCCGCCCTACGATACTTCGACGCCTCGAAGAGCGGAGAGACTGGGCGGTTCACGGCAGAAGCGTATGCCACGGCGCGCGGGCGATACTGCACGCCCGGGCTTCCTCCACCACCGCGCTGGCCAGGCTTCCACTGGTACGGATAGTACCCACGCTGCACCGGGCGGTTGATCACGACCACACGCGGATAGCGGTAGCCGCAGTAGTAGCACCCGTAGTACGTGGGATAGTAGCGGTAGTAAGGGCGGTTCCAGTAGAACGGATCGTAGTAGTACGGGTCGTACCACGCCGAGCGAATCCGCCCCCATCCGAAACCGATCGAGACATTGAAGTACGAACCACCGCCGCACCACGCCGAGAAGTCGCATACCACCGGCGACGGATACACCGGGTACGGATACATCGTGACGTAGTGAGTCGTGCCCGAGGATGCCACCTGTCGCGCGACCGAGTAACTGGTGAGGTCGTAGTCGAAGTGCCCGGTGCTCATGTTCTGCGCGAGCTGAGTGAGCGCGGCCTCCGCATCTCCGGACATCTGCGTGCCATCGAGCACGCGGTAGTCCCAGTGATCGCCGAGCACGTAGCCGTCGAAGCGGAACGGTTCGGTGGACCAGGCGGCGTATACGGTGCCTGTTCCGCTCTGCGACGACACGGTGAAGGCATCGCGATCACCGCGTCCGCGGATCTCGTACGAGCCGTTGCCGCGCACGAAGTTGTCGTCGCCCGGATCGACCGGGAAGAGCACCCGCATGTATCCGTCGGGACTCAACCGGAGCACCAGGAGGTAGCCGTCGTCGCGGACGCTGACGGTCACTCTCGCCTGATCGCCCGCTACGTAATCGCTTCGATCAAGCGTGACTCTGATCGAGGGATCGGCTGCGCTCGCGCGCGTCGCGGCCGCCTGGACGGGCGTGGCCGGCAGTGGCGCGGCAAGCGGAAGTATCAACGAGAGCAATGCGACGGAGAACATGATTCCTCCGGGGTACACGGTTCCGGCCACGCACTCGGCGGGGCCTGGGCCCCTGGCGGCCGGGGCGCTTCATTTGCGCCTCTGTCCACGATGGGAAGCGAAAGCCATGCCTGACCGCAACCCATTGAAATATAATCTCTTGCGCAATTTCGTGGCGACCTGGTGTCCGCCCCGCCGGACGCTGCGTGTACAGTTCGCGAGACGCCACCGATGGACGAAAAAGCGGGTCCGGCCAACGCGGCGAACGTCGGCCGGACCCGCGGCTCGCCAGAACGCCGCCCGCTAGAATCCGATGCGGAGTCCGGCGGTGAACGCCCAGTTGTGCGACATGGGAGTGTTCACGTTCAGCGTCGTGGCTTCACGCATGTCGAACTTCCCCATGTAGTCTCTCGCCGACAGGCGCAGCCCCACGGCCTTCGACATGCTGTAGTCGAAACCGACGCCCGCGTTGAACGCGAAGTTCGTGGCATCCGTCTTCAGGAAATCGGCCGGCGCGAGCTGGTAGCGCACGGCTCCGGCACCCACCTGGACGAACGGCGTGAGAGGAAGCCCCGAACCACCGGTCGGGATGTCGAGCTGCAGGCCGCCATCGTAGAGCCACATCGACGCGCTACCCACATCGAGCCCGCTGAGGAAAGGCACTCCGGCCTGAAGGCTCGTGCTCGCGTGCGCGACGTTACCCACGAGCGCCACGTTCGGCGTGATCTGCATCGCGAGTTGCGCGCCGTACACTGCGCCGCTCTTCATGGAAAGCGACGTACCGAGCGGTCCGCGAACGAAGTCCCCGAACGACATGTAGCCGGCGTACGGCGTCACGCTCATGAGCGATCTGCTTGCCACCGGACGAAGGTTCTGCTGCGCGCCAGCGGCGACGGCGAAGAAGATCGAGCCGCCCACGATCGCGGCGAATCTGACGAATCTGGTCATATGTACCTCCGCGGGATTGAACCATCACCGCCGACTCGAAAGGCAGGCGAGGTGCCAGATTTCGTCATCCCGACGCGCGACATGATGTCTTTCTGTAACATGATGTTACACGAAACGGCGCCGCGGCGAGCGTCGCGCGGCTGTCCCGCGCGCTGGAATTCATCGTCCACTGCGATGGCCGATCGGGAAGCTCGGCAGGGTGTGCGGATACACGCACGAGATGCGAATCGCCGCCCCTTCTCGATCGTCATGTGTACGTACCCAAACGGAGGCACGGACGTAATGCGAATCTTCGTCACGGGGGCCGCTGGTCCGCTCGGACGTACGCTGACGGCGGCATTGCGGCGACGCGGCGACGCGGTTGTCGGTCAGGTGCGTCGCAGGGGCGGCGTCGATCTGGTGCGCAGCCTCGGGGCCGAGCCGGTGATGAGCGATCTCACCCGCGCGCGGCTTCTCGCGGAAGCGATGACCGATTGTGACATGGTCATCCACGTGGCGCAGTTCTTCGATCTGTGGGCGCCTCAGATTTCGAGTTTTCACGCCGTGAACGTGTACGGTGCGGAGAACGTGATGAACGCGGCGCTCGAGACGAGAGTCCGGCGGGTCGTCTTCGTCTCGTCATCGGTCACGATCGGCGAACAGCCGGGATACTGGGGAACCGAGCATACGGTCCATCGCGGCTACACCATCACGGCCTACGAGCGCAGCAAGGTCACCGCGGAGCGCGCGGTTCTCCGCTATCGCTCGAAAGGGATCGAAGTCGTAGTGGTGAACCCCGCACTCGTGATATCGCCAGGTGATCCCGGATGGATCGGGCGGCTCTTCACCGACTTCATCTCCGGGCGCAGACGCCGCGCGCCCGATGCGCCGCTCGGTTGGGTTTCGGTGGACGACGCGGCGAAGGGGATAGCACTCGCCGCGACCAACGGACAGAGCGGCGCGCGTTACATCCTCAGCGGCGACACGCTCTCCACGCGCGAGTTGATGGCGCGAGTCGCGAAGCTGGCGAATCGTCCGCAGCCCGCCACACTGCCGCGTCCACTCGCCCTCGGCGGCGCTGCGCTTTCGGAAGCGACAGCGGGGATCATCGGAAAGCGTCCGAGATTCTCCGTCGACGAAGCGCGATTCACGACGAGCGGTTTCAGAGTGGACGGTGGGCACGCGAGCATAGCGCTCGGCCTCGAGTACACACCGATGGCGCGCTACCTCCCTCCGGTAGTCGCAAGCTACAGAAACGTGGCGCAGCGCATGTCGGCCTGACAGCGCGACGCCGAACGAGAGATAGTTGCACGCAGCACGGGGCGGGCGCTCATCGCGCCCGCCCCGTGCATTTTGTTTCCCGTGCGGGGCGAGTGAAAAGTTCCTTTTCGAGTGCGGGAGCAAGCTTTTTTCCACTCGTTACTGCCGGGCGCGCTCGATCTTCCCTGTACGTGACGACGATAGAACTTCTCTCCCACGCCGTGCGAATTCGTGAGGTGCAGCACGAAACACATCGCACTTCGCGCCCGCGCATATCGGGCGATGGAGTCGTGCACGCCCCCGCGAACGGACGTCGTCGCGAACCCGTGTTGCTGTTGACGTCTCATCCGGGCGCGCTCACTCTGCTCACCACCTTCGTCGCAATCTCGGGCTACGAGCCGGTGATTCCACTCGACGACGAGTCCATCGAGCAGGCCGTGCTGCGCCTCGTGCCGCGCATCTCGATCGTGGATTTCGAGCACCCAGGCGCCGCGTCGGCGCGCATCGAGGAGCATCTCACCCGCTCCGGCTCGCGCGTGATCCTGTTCAGCACGTGGTATCGCAGCCTCGAAGCCCGCGCACGCGCCATGTCGATGCGCGCTCTCTACTTCGCACTCCCCATCGAGCACGTCGCGTTCGACGCGCTGCTCCGTTCGGCGATTCTCGTGTAGGGGTCGTGGCAGCTCGGAGAAACTGCAAAAGGGAGAACGGCCGAGAACTGCAAGGAGGTTTGGAGAACGACTCTCCATGAG
>JBIQLU010000056.1:0-5437 GCA_044463985.1 Gemmatimonas aurantiaca
CTACGCCGCCAGGCTTCCCCCGCACGATGGGCAGAAGCGCGCTCCGACCTCGCTGATCTTCGAGCCGCACCCGGCGCAGACGCCAGCCAGATAGCGGCCGCAACTCGAGCAGTAGACGGCGTCGGGCTCCGGACGCGGACCGCACGCTTCACACGACCTGGGCCGGGAGCGGTAGCGGAGTATCACTGCCTCCACTTCGTCTTCCGGAACTCCGGCCGCGGCGGCCGCCGATTCCTCCGATCGCAGCGCGGCCAGCGCCTCGCGCGTGTACGTGCTCTTGAGCGTCTCGTAGTCGCTCTCGGACAGCTTCCCCGTTTCGCGGTCGAACTCCACTTCGCGCAGGATCGCGACTACGCGATCCGACGCCGATGGCTCGCGCACTCCCCGTGCGGGACGCGCCGAACGCGCACGCTTCGCAACCGGTGCACGCTCCCGAAAGAGCGGATGGAGCACGAACCCCAGTGCCGCCAGCGCCAGCACGGTTCCTATTATGAGCGCATTCACCGATCGTCCCTGTGCAGTAGCTCGTTCAGTCGCGCCATCTCCTCGGGCGTGCCCTCGACCGGGAGCTGCTGCACCGCCGCGCCGTCTCCCGCCCCTTCCGGCCGCTTCCAGCGTCTGAGGAGCGCCACGATCAGCGCGGCACCTCCGCCGAGTGCCACGAACGGCGTGATGTAGCCAGTGAGATTGAAGCCTTCCTTCTTCGGCTCCATCAGCACGCGTTCGCCGTACACCCCCACGAACGCGTCGATGATTTCCTGCGCGCTGTGACCGCCGCTCACCAGCGCCATCACATCGCGATGCATCGCCGGAGATACCGGGCACGTGAAGTCGGTGGTGCGGCAGGTGAAGACATCGAGGTTGCAGCCGCACATGCAGTGGATATGGTGCTCCAGCTCGTCCATCGCATCGGTCGACATGGACGGCGTGGACGACTTCGGCGGGAGCTGCACCGGCAGGTACTTCTGCTCGTTCATCGGAACGTTGGCCGCGCCCGTGTTCGCCTGCTGCGCGCCGAGTGCTCCCTGAAAGGCCGTGGTCGCGACGCCCGCCGCCAACGCGCCGAGAAATTCCCTTCGTTTCACGATTCCGCCGACGCTCCCGCTCCGATGGTGGCGGGCTTCAGCACCGCCTCGTAACCTGCCTCCTTCCTGCGCCGCTCCGCCTGCGGCCACATCACGATGAGGCCGCCCACGGCCATGATCATCCCGCCGTACCACACCCACCACACCAGCGGATTGAACGTCACGCGCAGCTCCGCGGTGTCTTCACCCGTGACTCCCGCCAGCACCACGTACACGTCCTGGCGCAGACCGCTGAGTATCCCGACCTCGGTGGAAGGCTGGAAGGTGGGGTTCCCGTTGCTGTCCACGTACTGGCGCTTCTCCGTGCGTATCACGCCAGCCGCCTTCCCGTCGCGCTTCGCCTCGAGGAGCACGGCGGTGGTCTGCCGGTTGAGCTGCTCGTAGGCGGAGACGCCCTGGCTCGTGAAGGTCCACTGATGCCCGTACGGATCGGTTGCCTCGTACTTCTCGCCGCCCTTCAGCGTGACGTCGAACTCCTCCTTGAACGCGAGTCCGGCGAACGCGGCGAAGAGCACCACGATACCCACGTGCACGATGTAACCGCCGTAGCGACGGCGGTTGCGGCCGATCAGACGCAGGAAGGCGATCGCGTAGTTCTCGCCGTACATCCTGTGTCTGGCGCGCGTCCCCTTGTAGAACTCCTGCACGATCGTGCCGAGCACGAAGCCCGCGAGTGTGTATGCGATCACCGCGTAGACATCGCGCATTCCGAGCGCCACGATGAGCATGCCGGTCACCAGACCCGTCACCACAGGTCCGGTGAACTGCCGCTTCAGATTCGCCACCGAGGCACGACGCCATGCGATGAGCGGGCCGATTCCGGTGAGCGCGAGCAGCCCGAGCCCGAGCGGAATGTTCACCTGATTGAAGAACGGCGGCCCTACCGTGATCTTGGTTCCCCGCACCGCCTCGCTGAGAATCGGGAAGAGCGTCCCCCACAACACGGAGAACGCGATCCCCACCAGGAGCAGATTGTTGAAGAGGAAGCTCGCCTCGCGGCTCACCATGCTCTCGAGCTCCGCCTGCGTCTTGAGGTCGTCGAGCCTGGTGGTCACCAGCCATGCCGCCACCGCGATCGACGCGAGCAGGAATCCGAGGAACCAGTAGCCGACGGACGACTGCGCGAACGCGTGCACGCTCGAGATCACGCCGCTGCGCGTGATGAACGTCCCCAGTATCGACAGGATGAACGCCGATATGACGAGAGTGACGTTCCACTTGCGCAGCATCCCGCGCTTTTCCTGCACCATGATCGAATGCAGGAAGGCGGTGTTTATGAGCCACGGGAGAAACGACGCGTTCTCCACCGGATCCCACGCCCAGTAGCCGCCCCAGCCCAGCTCCACGTACGCCCACCACATCCCCATCACGATGCCGATGGTGTTGAAGAACCAGCTTACCAACACCCAGCGCCGCACCGAAGTGAGCCACTCGTTGTCGAGCCGCCGCGTGATGAGCGCCGCGACCGCATAGGCGAACGGGATGGAAGTGGCGATGTAGCCGAGGTACAGGTTCGGCGGGTGGATCGCCATCCCCGGATTCTGAAGCTGCGGGTTCATCCCCCGCCCGTCGGCGGGGATCCAGCCGAGCCGTTCGTACGGGTTGGCGCCGAATACGATGGTGAGCGTGAAGAAGAGTCCGATCACCGCCAGCGTCGGCACGACCCATGGCATGAGTTCGCGGTTGCTCTTCCGTCCGGTGTAGACCGCTATCGCCGAGTAGATCGAGAGGATCAGTATCCAGAAGAGCAGCGACCCCGCCTGGCCGCCCCAGAAGGCCGTGAACTTGTATATGGAGGGGAGGTTGGCGCTCGTGTACGACGCCACGAACTCGAGTGAGAAATCCGACTTCAGCAGTGCCGTCCAGAGACCGATAGCCGCGAGGATGACGAAGCCGCACATCGCGTACAGTGCGCGCTGCGCGCTCGCGACCAACTCTCCACGCCCGGTATAGGCGCCCGCGAAACCCGAGGTGGCCGCCCAGGCGGCCATGAGAAGCGCCACCCAGAGCGAAAGCTCACCGATGAGGATCATGTCGTGGCCGTGGGGCTGGCCGCGTTCCTGTAGCCCGGGGTGCTCTGGTACTTCTCGGGCGCGTTCTCGTAGCGCGACGCGCACTTCGCCAGCAC
This sequence comes from Gemmatimonas aurantiaca, assembly GCA_044463985.1. Lineage (GTDB taxonomy): Bacteria > Gemmatimonadota > Gemmatimonadetes > Gemmatimonadales > Gemmatimonadaceae > JADGGM01. Next base: position 3,214 of record JBIQLU010000056.1, read on the forward strand.
GGTCGTGGCAGCGAAGGTGCCGTTGTGATCCATGCGCCCTTCGACCACCACGTCCACGCCGTCGGTGAACGTGTCAGGCGCGATTCCGTGATAGCTCACGGGAAACGACTTCGCCCCGTCGGTGACCTCGAACGTCATGGAACGGCCGCCCGGCGCGCGAACTATGGAGCCCGGTACGACGCGCGCGCCTACCTTCACGCCGGTGCCATAAAACGACGGATCAGCCTGAACCTTCGTGGCCAGCTCGGTTGGCGTGAGGTAGTAGGTCCCCGTTTCCTCGATCGACGTCGCCATCAGATAACCGGATGTCGCCAGCACCAGCGCGCCACCGATCAGGAATTTCGTTCGCGCTTTCATTCTTCAGTCTCCTTCCAGGCAGTCAGCCGCCACCGCCGAACACTCATAACATCTATCGTCATTCGCGCTTGTGAGCCGCCTCGCTCCGCACGCGCTTCATTATCGCATCGAGCTCCGCTTCCGCCTGCGCGCGCTCTTCGGCCGTCCATGCCGACGCGTGCCGGTCCAGCTCGCGCACCCGCTCGAGCATCTCGGTGACCAATGCACGCAGAACGTCGTTCGCACGGCGCTCTCCCGTCGTTTCGCCGCTTCCGGACTGCCTCCTCACGGGTTCGCTCACTGCGGGCCTCACTCGTCACTGGGGATTCCGGTACGATCCTGCGATGCGGCTCCGTGAATATACGGCGCGCGGCACCCTCCCAATAGACCGCGATGCGGACCGAGCCGGCGTACGGCTGCAGCGAGGTGCAACTCTGTGGTTCCCAGGACACGGCATCACCGCGCCCGCGACAGGAGCACGGTCGCGGCACCCGCGCCGGCCGCATCCCACGCCAGATCGCGTACGCTGAAGCTCTCACCCGACCGCAGATCGTACACCTCCTTCCCCACTCCCACTCCCATCGTGATGGCCGACGCTCCCACCAGCGCATCTTCCCGCGATGCATGTGCCGTGCGCAACGCCGAGTAGCTCACGCTCTGCACGAAAGCCGACACGAAGAAGTGCTCGAGCTTGTCGCGGGAAATCCACGAGTCGCGACCTGCACGCACCGCTCCCCCTCCTCCCGCTGCGCCCGGCATCCAGAGCGAGAACACCAGTATGAGCGCCCGCATCACGCGCTCCTCCGTGCCACCGTCGTCTCCGATCCGCTCTTCGACGCGGATGCCGCCTCCGCTCCCACGCCGAGCGCCGCGAGCTCCCGACCCAGCATCTCGAGCGCACGATTCAACAGCTCGCGATGCTCCGGATCGTTCACCCAACTGCTCGCGCCCGAGGGATGTGGGAGCGGGATGGCGACCGACTCGCCGCCCTCGTGCTGCACGCGATGCCGCCGCCCGATCAGCTCATCCAGCCTGCCGGTACCGAGGAAGCGGTCGATCGCCAGTCGGCCGACCGGGATCAGCAGAGGCGGCCGGATGATGCGCAATTCCGCATCCAGCCATCCGCTGCACTTCTCGCGCTCGCCCGTGGATGGAACGCGATCTCCGCGTCCGCTCGGCGCCGGTCCCGGATAGCAGCGCGTGATCGCGGCGATGTACACGTCGCGTCGAAAATCGGCCTCCGCCACTCCCGCCCGGGCGAGCCAGGCGAAGAGAGTCTTCCCCGCGCGGCCCGCGAACGGCCGGCGATCGCCGACTTCCACCTTGCCGGGCGCCTGCCCGACGAGCATCGCGCGTGGAGCGAGTGACTCGGAGATGATCGGACGCACCGACTCGGGGAGCCCGCACCGCACGCAGGCGGAGAGCGCGCGATTGTGCGCGGTGAGCAGCGCGCGAAGCGAGGATGTCTTCTTCACTGCGTGTCCCGCGCCCACGCGAGGGCGGCCCGCACGGCGCGCGCCCACTCGCGCGTCCCGTCGCGCGCGGCCGCGCTCCCTGCGCCTGGCTCGAAGCGATCGAAGTCGCGCTTCGAGATGAACGCGCCGGCCGACGACCAGACGCCGCCCGCTATCCCGGCCAGCCCCGCTGCGCCGAGCGCGGTGGTCTCGACGATGTCGGGACGTTCCACGGGAACTCCGAGGACATCTGCCTGGAATTGCATGAGCCAGTCGTTGGCCGCGGCACCGCCATCCACTCGCAGCCGCTCGAACACGACGCCGCCGCGTTCACGCATGAGGTTCAGCACGTCGGCGGTGGAGTACGCCATCGCCTCGAGCGCGGCGCGCGCCAGATGCGCACGCGTGCTCCCGCGCGTGAGACCCACGATGGT
>JBIQLU010000056.1:5537-6941 GCA_044463985.1 Gemmatimonas aurantiaca
GGCGCGCCTGACCGAGGTTGAGAAGGAGGAACGCGCCGGTGCCGTACGTGTTCTTCCCTTCACCCTCGTTCCAGCATCCCTGTCCGAACAGCGCGGCCTGCTGATCGCCGGCGATCCCGAGGATGGGAATCTCGGCGCCGAGCCACTCGGCGCGCGCCACACCGAAGTCGCCACTCGACTTTCGCGCTTCGGGCAGCATTCCGCGAGGAACTCCGAACAGCTCGCACAACTCCTCGCTCCACTCGAGCTTCGCGGTGTCGAAGAGCATGGTGCGCGATGCGTTAGTGAAGTCCGTGGCGTGCACCGCGCCGCCCGTCAGCCGCCATACCAGCCAACTGTCGACAGTCCCTGCCAGCAGTTCGCCGCTGCGTGCACGCTCCCGCAGATCGCCGCGTGAGAGCATCCACTCGAGTTTCGTCGAGGAGAAGTAGGGATCGACCACCAGTCCGGTGCGCCCGGCGATCAGCGCGGACGCACCGGCATCCGCCGCGAGTTGCGTACAGCGCGCGGCGGTGCGGCGGTCCTGCCAGACGATGGCGCGTCCCACCGGCTCGCCGCTCTTCTTCTCCCAGAGCACGACCGTCTCGCGCTGATTCGTGATTCCGATCGCATCGGGTGTCACGCCCGCATCCGCCATCGCGTCGCGCGCAGCGTCCACCGTGCAGCGGAGCAGATCGTTCGCATCGTGCTCCACCCAGCCGGAATGCGGATAGTGCTGCGGGATCTCGCGATATCCGCGTCCGACCACGCTCCCGTCCTCCGAGAAAACGAGGCAGGTGGATCCCGTGGTCCCCTGGTCCATCGCGAGCACGTGCTTCACGAGCTCGTTCCTCGGGTGGCGAGCGAGTCGCGACCGCTCCCGTCGAACTTCGGCGCATGCGCGAAGTCGAACGGCGCACGATGCACACCTGCGTCGGTCACGATCGCCGTGATCAGTTCCGCGGGAATCACGTCGAAGGCGGGGTTCTCGACGGCCACTCCATCGGGGACTGTAACGCGGCCGAACGCGGCCGCCACCTCGCTGCGAGGGCGATTCTCGATAGTGATCTCCTCGCCACTCTCGAGCGACGGATCGAGCGTGGACACAGGCGCCGCCACGTAGAACGGAATCCCGTGTCGCGCGGCGAGTACCGCGAGCGTGTAGCTGCCGATCTTGTTCGCGACGTCTCCATTGGCGGCGATGCGATCGGCACCTACGATCACCAGGTCCACCTTTCCGCGCGCCATGAGACTTCCCGCGGCCGAATCCACGATCACGGTGACACGGATCCCGGCGCGCGACAGCTCCCAGGCGGTGAGTCGGCTTCCCTGAAGAAGAGGACGCGTCTCGCACGCGTACACGCTCGGCGTCATCCCCAGCTCGGCGGCGAGGTGGATTGGCGCAAGCGCGGTACCGATGCCGGC
>JBIQLU010000056.1:7041-18684 GCA_044463985.1 Gemmatimonas aurantiaca
CAGCGAGCGGGCAAGAAGCGATCCGGCATGGCGAGCGCGAACCACTTCGGCGTGGTAAGTTTGAGGCACGAGACCTCCTTCACGCGCCCGACCCAATCACACGCAAGAGCCATGAGCTTCAGCACCCTCGCCTTCGACGTCGCGGACCGCGTAGCGACCATCACCGTGAACCGCCCCGACAAGCTGAACGCGCTCGACGATGAGACGATCGCCGAACTCGGAGAGGCGGTCGATCTGGTGGAGCGTCGCGATGACATAGGCGGCGTGATAGTGACGGGTGCGGGCCCGAAGGCGTTCGTCGCCGGCGCGGACATCGCGGAGCTCGCGCGGCAGGGTCCGCTCGATGGCCGGGAGCGTGCGCTCCGTGGGCAGCGTGTCTTCACGCGCCTCGAGCGTTCGGGAAAGCCGGTGATCGCCGCGGTGAATGGCTTCGCGCTCGGCGGCGGTTGCGAGCTGGCGATGGCGTGCCACATCCGCATCGCCTCCGAGAATGCGAAGCTGGGCCTCCCGGAGGTGAAGCTCGGCATCGGGCCCGGCTACGGCGGGACCCAGCGGCTGCCGCGCCTCGTGGGAAAGGGGCGCGCGCTGCAGCTCATCCTGACCGGCGAGATGATCGATGCGGCAGAAGCATACAGGATCGGCCTGGTCAACAAGGTCGTGCCTCTCGCGGAGCTGAAAGCGGAAGCGGAGCGGATGCTGCGTCAGATCCTGGCGCAGGGCCCGGTTGCCGTGGCGCTGTGCATCGAGGCGGTCAATCGTGGGCTGGACGGCACCCTCGACGACGGACTGGCGATCGAGGCGAACAACTTCGGACTCCTGGCATCCACCGAGGACATGCGCGAGGGGATGGCCGCCTTCCTCGAAAAGCGCGCAGCGACATTCCGCGGCCGGTGAGCGTTGGCTGGATCGGCGCGCTCTCCATCCGGGATTTCCGGAACCTCGCCCGGGTGGAGCTCGAGCCTCCGGAAGAGGGGCTCGTCGTGGTGGGCGACAACGGCGAAGGGAAGACGAACTTTCTCGAGGCGATCCAGTATCTGCAGATCCTGCGCTCCTTTCGCGGGGCGCTGGACCGGGAGCTCGTGAGGTTCGGCCAACCCGGCTTCCACATCGCGGCGGAGCTGACGGGAGCGCCGGTCCACCGAGTGAGCGTGGGCTTCGAGCGTGCCGGTCGGCGTAAGAAAGCCACTCTCGACAGTGTCGAGCCACCCCGACTCTCCGCCGCCCTCGGGGCATTCCCCGCAGTCGTCTTCTCACCGCAGGACGCCTCGCTGGTGGCAGGCGCGCCCAGCATCCGCCGCCGGTTCCTGGACGTCGTTCTTGCCCTCACCTCGCCTCCGTATCTGGCGGCGCTCCAGCGCTACCGCGCGGCGCTCGCCCGAAGGAACGCGGCGCTGCGCGATCCGCTGCGCGATGCGCAGCCCGGCGCGCGTCGCCGCGGCAGCGCCGATGAGCGCGTGGCAGTCTGGGAGCCCGCGCTCGCCGAGCACGGCGCGGTGCTCTGGCGCGAACGGCAGCGCTGGGTCGAGCGGAACGCCGAGGCGTACCGCGAGCTGTCGGCGTCCATGGGAGAGCGCGGCGTGTCCACGCTGCGCTACGCGGTAGGTGCACCCGGTGTAACGGATGGTGGTGGCGGCGCGACCGCGACCGACCACCTCGAGGCCGTCCTCCGCGACGCGCTCCAGAAGAAACGCCCGCTCGACATGCGTCGCGGACTCACCCACTCGGGCCCGCATCGCGACGAGATCGCACTCCTCCTCGACGAACGCGACCTGCGCACCTTCGGCTCTGCGGGACAGCAGCGGACCGCGGCGATGGCGCTCCGCCTTCTGGAAGCGGCCACGCTGCGCGCGCACTCCGGTCGCGAGCCCGTGGTTCTCCTCGATGACCCATTCGCCGAGCTCGACGCACGCCGGTCGGCGCGCATACTCGAGCTCCTCGACACGCATCGCAACGGGCAGACGATCCTCGCCGTCCCGCGCGAGAGCGACATCCCCGAGGGGCTCACGCGCCTCGAACGCTGGCGCATCTCCGCGGGCACGCTCTGCGCCGCCGGACGAGTCGCGCCATGACGCCGAAGAAGAAGCAGCCGGAGAAGCTGGATGCAGTTCTGAGCGCGTTCCTCGAGCAGTCGGGACTGGCCGGGCGCGTGGAGCAGGCGACAGTGATTCCCGACTGGGAGGAGCTGGTGGGCGCCCAGATCGCTGCCGTCACCACGCCGATCATGATCTCGCGCGACGGCACCCTGTTCGTCGCGGTTCGAACCAGCGCCTGGATGCAGGAGCTCTCGCTCATGGAGCCGCAGCTTCTCCAGGCGTTGAACGAGCGCACCGGCGGCGAGGCGAAGTCGATCGGCGGCGGGCGCAGCGCGGCAATCGAGCGCATCCATTGGCGGCTCGGGGGCTAACAATCCATATTTCACTGTTCTGGCTCGCCAGGCGCCGGCGCCCACGACTCGAGACGGCCGCGCGCATTACACATCGGACCCGAGGATCATGCACATCAAGCTGAAGCGCGTGGCGTTCGCCGCGCTGCTCCCGATCGCCGCGTGCGCTCCGCGGGGAGGGGGCACGTCCACGGAAACTGCCCCTGCCCCGACTCCGGAGGCGCCCGCGCCCGATCCCTTCACGCCGGCCGCACGGATCCACCAGCCGCGGCCCACTACGGCCGCGATCACTCCGGCCGACCTCCGTACCCGTCTCTTCATCTTCTCCGACGACTCGATGCAGGGGCGCGAGGCCGGAACCGAAGGGAACGTCAAGGGCACCGACTACATAGCCGCCGAAGCGCGCAAGCTCGGTCTGGTACCCGCGGGCGACAACGGCACCTACTTCCAGACCATCCCGCTCAAGACGCGGAGCATCTCGGATGCGATCGTGTTCTCCGTGAATGGGAGCGCGCTGACGCCGTTCGAGGATTTCCTTCCGGTGACCGACCACGCGATCACTAACGATGCACTGCAGGCCGTGTACGGCGGCGTACTCGGCTCGACCGAGGGCGGCGCCACTCCGGAGCAGGCGCGCGGCAAGCTTCTCGTCTTCTCGATCCCGAGCGGCGGCGGGATGGCGGCACTGCGCAACCTGCGCCGCAACCCGGTCGAGGGACTCGACCCCGCAGCGGTGGTCGTGGCCGGCCTGGATGCGCTCCCGCCCCAGTTCTCGCAGTACCTGCGGGAGCCGCGCACTTTCCTCGATGATGGGAAGGAGAGCGCCGGCCGCACCACCATCTACATGACCGAGGCGGCCGCCAACAAACTCTTCTCGAGCCCGATGGCGCAGCTCCAGCCGGGCGCGAGCGGCGCGACAGTGGCGGTGAACATCTCGTACGACGTCGAACCGGTGAAGTATCCGGCGCGCAACGTCGTGGCCATCATACCGGGGAGCGATCCGAATCTGAAGGGCCAGTACGTGGCCATCGGAGCGCACAACGACCACGTGGGCTACGCGAGCCACGCGGTGGACCACGACTCGCTGCGGATCTGGAATCACATCGTGCGTCCCGAGGGAGCCGACGACGGCGGCAAGCAGGCGACGCCGGAGCAGCAGGCGCAGGTCAATCAGGAGCTCGCCGCCTTCCGCGCGAAGTACCCGCAGTCCGCGCGTCAGGATTCGATCAACAACGGCGCCGACGATGACGGCTCCGGCTCGGTGGCGACCCTCGAGATCGCGCAGAAGATCGCGTCGATGAGCGTCAAGCCGAAGCGCTCGATCCTCTTCGTCTGGCACGTGGGTGAAGAGAAGGGACTGCTCGGCTCGCGCTGGTACACCGACCATCCCACGGTGCCGCGCGACTCGATCGTGGCGCAGCTCAACATGGACATGATCGGCCGCGGCGGTGCCGATGACGAGACCGGTCGCACGAAGGACGGCACGCCGATCCACGGCAGCCCCGACTACCTGCAGCTCGTGGGTTCGCGGCGCCTGTCCACGGAGCTCGGCAACATCGTGGAGCAGGTGAATCGCGAAGGCAACCACAACTTGACGCTCGATTACTCGATCGACGCCGACGGTCACCCTTCGAACATCTACTGCCGCAGCGACCACTACGAGTACGCCCGCTACGGCATCCCGATCACCTTCTTCACCACGGGCCTTCACTCGGACTACCACCAGGTGACCGACGAGCCGCAGTACATCGACTACGACCACCTCACTCGCGTCGCCAGTCTGGTCGAGGACATAGCTCTCCACGTCGCCGACCTCGACCACCGCGTGGTCGTGGATCACCCGAAGCCGGACCCGAACGGGGTGTGCAGGCAGTAGGAACAGGCAGCAGGAAGCAGAGGGGAGGAAGCAGGGACTGCACACGCCTGCGGTCGGGCCCGCGCAAGCGGGTGTCCACGTCACTCGATCGAACATGGGTCCCCGCTTTCGCGGGGACGACAGTCTCCGGTGTGCAGTTCCTGCTGTCTGCCGTCTGCTTCCTGCCCTCTGCTTTTCGGTTCTAAGTCATTGATTTTACAGGAATTTACGCTATATTTCGGAGTTGGCCCCGGAGCGCTCGTTTCGGGGTGTGTTCGGTAGATTGGTTTCAGCGAAACAAGGGTGCAAATGGCCAAGAGAGTAAGCTCGCCCGCGGAGTACGGCGCGGGGCAGATTCAGGTCCTCAAGGGTCTCGAGGCGGTCAGAAAACGGCCCGGGATGTACATCGGCTCCACGTCGGGGCGCGGGCTGCACCACCTCGTCTACGAGGTCGTGGACAACTCCATCGACGAGGCGATGGCGGGCTACGCCGATCAGGTCGACGTCGTCATCCACAAGGACAACTCGATCTCCGTCACCGACAACGGTCGCGGCTTTCCGGTGGATCTCCACCCGATCGAGAAGATTCCGGGCGTCGAGCTGGCCATGACCGTGCTGCACGCCGGCGGAAAGTTCGACAAGAGCTCCTACAAGGTCTCCGGCGGCCTGCACGGTGTCGGTGTCTCCGTCGTGAACGCGCTCTCCACCCAGCTCAAGGTTTGGGTCAAGCGCGGCGGCCAGGAGCACTACATGGACTTCGCGCGCGGCGTGACCACCACGAAGCTGAAGGTCATCGGAAAGGCCGCGAAGAACGACACGGGGACCAAGGTCTGGTTCTCTCCCGATCCGTCGATCTTCACTGAACTCGTCTACGATCACGACATCCTCGCCACCCGTCTGCGCGAGCTGTCATTCCTGAACAAGGGAGTGACGATCACGCTCGCCGACGAACGCGTGGAGCCGGTGCGCAACGAGACCTTCCACGCGAAGGGCGGACTCAGGGAGTTCATCACCTTCCTCTCCAAGAACCGGAAGGCGCTGCACGCCGACATCGTGCATATCGAGACCCAGCGCGATGACATCGAGATCGAGCTGGCCATGCAGTACAACGACGGCTACAACGACAACATCTTCTCGTTCGTCAACAACATCAACACGGTCGAGGGCGGCACTCACCTCACCGGCTTCAAGAGCGCGCTCACGCGCGTCGTGAACCAGTACGCGCAGAAGGGCAACTTCCTCAAGAAGGCCGATTTCACGCTCTCGGGCGACGACGTTCGTGAAGGCCTCACGGCGGTCCTCGCCGTGAAGGTGCGCGAGCCGCAGTTCGAGGGGCAGACCAAGACGAAGCTCGGCAACTCCGAGGTCGAGACCGCGGTCAAGACCGTGGTAAACGAACACCTCGCCGCGTACCTCGAAGAGCATCCGCGGTCGGCGAACACGATCGTCGAGAAGGCGGTCTCCGCGGCGCGCGCGCGGGAGGCGGCGCGGAAGGCGCGCGACCTCACGCGCAAGAAGTCCGCGCTCGAGGGGAATGTCCTTCCCGGCAAGCTGGCTGACTGCTCGCTCTCGGATCCCGCGCTCTGCGAGCTCTACCTGGTGGAGGGCGACTCCGCAGGTGGTTCGGCCAAGCAGGGACGCGACCGCTCCTTCCAGGCGATCCTCCCGCTGCGCGGCAAGATCCTCAACGTCGAGAAGGCGCGCATCGACAAGGTGCTCTCGAACGAGGAGATCCGCACCATCATCACCGCCATCGGCACCGGCATCAAAGACGATTTCCAGATCGATCAGTCGCGCTACCACAAGATCATCATCATGACCGATGCCGACGTGGACGGCGCGCACATCCGCAACCTCCTTCTCACCTTCTTCTTCCGGCAGATGAAGGAGCTGATCGAAGCGGGCTACGTGTACATCGCGCAGCCGCCGCTCTATCGCGTCGCGAAGGGGAAGGAAGAGCAGTACGCGTACAGCGAGGAGGAGCGCGATGCGTACATGGCTCGCATGGGGAATGGCGATGGACGCGGGAGCGTCTCCATCCAGCGCTACAAGGGACTGGGCGAGATGAATCCGGGCCAGCTCTGGGACACCACCATGGACCCCGAGCGCCGCACTCTCCTCAAGGTGGACATGGACGACGCGGTCCAGGCCGACCGGATCTTCCAGGACCTCATGGGAGACTCCGTGGAGCCGCGCAGGCTCTTCATCGAGTCCAACGCCAAGTTCGTGCGCAACCTGGACGTCTAGCCGAATCGTGCTGCGTCGAACTCCGGAAGGGGTGAGCTTCTCGCGAAGCTCACCCCTTTCGCCTATTCGACGGACCCCTCTCCGAACGTCGTGGTTCGGCCGATGTCCACGCGGTGTGATATCAACGGAAGCGGTGCCTCCGCTTCTTCCGCTATTCGAATCGCCTCGGCGAGCGCGGCGCGTCCGCGAGCGATGTCCTGCTGCGTGCGCGCGAATATCGTGGCCAGCGGCTCGCCCGCCTCCACCCAGTCGCCCGGCTTCGCGCTCACCACGTAGCCGACGGCCTCGACACCGGCGCCTCCTCCTCCCCACCCTCTAGCCGCCGCCGCTCCGGCGGTGAGCGTCGCGAAGCCGCGCGCGATCGGACGCGGATCGATGCTCGCCACGAAACCGCGTTGCGGCGCCACGAAGAGCTCGCACTCCTCCGCCTGTGGCAGGAGGGCAGGATCGTCGACCACCGCGGGATTCCCTCCCTGCGCCTCGATCACCTCCTGCAGCTTCCTCGCGGCCGCGCCGGATGCGATGGCCGAGGCGAGCTGCTTCCTCGCTTCCTCGCGGCTGCCAACGCGCCGCGCAAGGAGAAGAAGCTCCACTCCGAGCGCCATGCACACCTCCACGAGGTCGGGCGGCCCCTCGCCGTGCAGCACGTGAATCGCTTCCTCCACTTCCAGTGCACTTCCCACCGCGCGACCGAGCGGGCGGTCCATGGCGGTGAGGAGCGACACGCACTCGCACCCGTGCGCGCTGGCCAGCTCGGCCAGCAGCACCGCGAGCGCGAGGCCATCACGGCCGGTGGCCATCGCGGCACCGGAGCCGATCTTGATGTCCACCACCAGGCCGCGCAGCCCTTCCACGAGCTTGCGCGCGGCGATGTCGACGGCCATGAGCGCCGTCGACTCCACTGTCGCCGTCGCCTGCCGCAGGGCTGCGAGCCGGGCAGCGAGCGGTGCCGACTCACGCGGGCACTCGGTGATCACGCATCCCACGCGATCCAGTTGCTCTCGCGCGACCGCCGCGGGGAGATCGGTGCGGAAGCCGGGTATCGCGAGCAGCTTCTCGAGAGGAGAACCCGCGAGGTCGCACGCCGCACATAGCGTCATCGGCACGGACACCCCGAGCGATGCCACGAGCGGCGCCACTGCGATCCACGCCTTGTCGCCCACACCACCAGTCGAGTGCATATCCATCCGCGCGCTCTCGGAAGAGGGCGCGAAGAGCGGTACACCGAGTCCCAGCAGCGCGTCGGTGAGCGAATGAGCTTCGGTTAGATCGAGGCCGCGCAGATACGCGGCCATGAGGAATGCCGCCAGTTCGTGGTCCGCTACGTGCCCCGATGAATAGGCATGCACGAGGGCACGCCACTCACCCGGCTCGAGCCGTCCACCATTTCGCTTGCGCTCTATGAGTCGCTGCGCGAGCATTGACTGTCCTCAGGGGTATACCCATTCAGGCGGCGGGCTTCGCCGTCGCTCGCTGGAGTACGTTCCGCGCGCCCCTCGGCACGCATGCCACAATGTCGGAGGTTCCATGTCGCTGCGCTACCTCGTCCTTTCGACCGGCATTCTCGCACTGGCCCAGACAGCCGCCGCACAGTCGGTGCCGGCAACCGCGACGGAAGTCGCCTTGAAGATCGCTCAGGGCGACAGTGCTCACGCGGCCATGAGTCCCGCCTTCGCGCTGGCCCATTACAAGGCCGCGCTGGCCATCGACTCCATGTCATACGAGGCTCTATGGAAGGCATCACGCGACGCGGTAGACCTCGGTGAATTCGACGCCGATCCCGATCGGCGAGAGCAGTACTTCGCCGATGGAGAGAAGTACGCTCGCCGCGCGGTCCGCGCCAGACCCGATGACGCCGAGGGCCATTTCGTACTCGCGCGTGCGCTCGGCCGTGTGGCTCTCACGCTCGGAGTGAAGCAGCGCGTCAACTATGCCAAGGAGATCCGCACCGAGGCGCTGGAGGCGCTGAAATACGACTCGTTGCATCCTGGCGCGCTGCACGTGATGGGTCGCTGGAACGCCGAGATCATGCGCCTGAGCGGCTTCTCGCGCTTCTTCGCGAAGAACTTCCTCGGCGGTGACGTCTTCTCGCAGGCGAGTTGGGACAAGGCGGTGGAGTACATGGAGAAATCCGTGAAGCAGGATCCCGCGCGACTCGTGCACCACCTCGACCTTGCCGAGATCTACCGCGACCGAAACGCCGACGGCGACCGCGAACGCGCCCGCGCGCAATTCCAGTTCGTGATCGACGGCAAGCCGCTCGACTACAACGACAAGTTCTACAAGCAGCAGGCGGAGGGGGAAGTGAAAAAGATGTGACGGCAGAAAGCAGAAGGCAGAAAGCAGGAACTGCACCGGGATTTGGATCCCACCCCCGAGCCAGTTCCCTGCTTTCTGCCGTCTGCTTTCTGCTTCCTATCTCTTCAAATCCTCCACCATCCACCTACCCCGCGTGAGGCCGCGGCGGAGTTTGCGGCGGCTGCGGCGGGTGGCGCGTTCGACGTTTTCGCGGACGTTGCCAAGGCCGCCGGAAACGCGGTCGGTCATCCACCGCGAGCGCTGGCCGAGGTATTCGCGCGTCTCTTCGCCGCTCTGGGGGGCCAGGAGGAGCGCCAGGCCGGCGCCCAGTACGAGGCCAACGGCCAGCCCCACGCCGAAGATGCCAATGTTGTCCCACTCCATCGTTTCCTCGTAGCTGCGGCCAAGGTCCTCGGAGTAGGCGGCATCGGACGCGTCCGACTCGCCCCCCTCCCGCCCGTTGCCGCGGCGGCTCCCGCGGCGTGCGGAAGCGCTGGTCAGTTCGCTATAATGGGACATCGCTCAGGGATCCTCCTGTGAGACTGAACGTTGAATCCGGGGAATGCTCCGGGTGCTGAACTTGGTAAGGAACTTGCTTCTCTGGCCCGCGCCGCTAGTACCGACGCGACATTCGAAAGAGGAAATGCATGAGTCCCTCGGGTAAAACGGTCCTGCTGGTGGAAGACAACGAGGACAACCGCATCGTTTATTCCACAATATTGCAACATTTCGGGTACCGCGTCATGGAGGCCCTCAACGGTGAGGAGGGCATCGCCAAGGCGCGCGCCGAAAAGCCCGACCTGATCCTCATGGACATTTCCATCCCCGTGATCGATGGCTGGGAGGCGACGCAGGTACTGAAGCGGGATCCCGAGACACGATCGATTCCCATTGTGGCCCTTACCGCCCACGCCCTCGTGTCGGACCGCGAGAAGGCGATGGAGGTGGGCTGCGACAGCTATCTGGCGAAGCCGTGCGAACCGAAGGCGGTGGTCAGCGAGGTGGCCAGGTTCATCGGACGGTGAGATGGCAGCAGCAGACGTAGCTCCCCCGCCACCGCGGGTCCTCATAGTCGACGACCATCCCGACAATGTCGAGGTGCTTCGCGCGCGCCTGGAGGCGATGGGCTACCGCACAGTGAGCGCCGGTGACGGTGAGGAGGCGCTGGACAAGGTCCACGCGTCGCCGCCGGACCTGATCCTGCTGGACGTCATGATGCCGCGCCTCGATGGAAACGAGGTGGCGCGCAGGATCAAGGCGGACAAGACTCTCCCGTTCATCCCGATCATCATGCAGACCGCGCTCGACTCGGTCGAGCACAAGGTCGAGGGGCTGGGCGCGGGGGCCGACGATTACATCACCAAGCCGATCAACTTCGACGAGCTGCAGGCGCGCGTGCGCGCGATGCTGCGCATCAAGTCGCTTCAGGATGAGCTCAAGCGGCGCGAACGCGATCTCGCCTCGGCGAACGCCATGCTCACCCGAATAGCCGTCACCGACGTGCTCACGGGGCTGTACAATCGACGACATCTGGAGCAGCGTCTTCGCGAGATGTTCGACCACTCGCTCCGCCTGCACGAGCCGCTGGCGGTGGTGATGTTCGATCTCGACCATTTCAAGGACGTGAACGACACCTACGGGCATCAGGCCGGAGACGACGTGCTCCGCGACCTCGCCTCACTCCTGCGTCAGGCCGTCCGCGAAATCGACAGGATCGGCCGCTACGGCGGCGAGGAGTTCATGGCCATCCTGCCGGGCACCGTGCTGGACGCCGCGGTGACCTTCGCGGAACGCGCGCGTCAGGAGGTAGAGGAGCATCTCTTCAGGTGCGGCTCCGGAACGCTTCGCTGTACGCTGAGCTGTGGGGTGGCTGCATGGCCGCACCCGCGGATAAGCCACCGCGACGATCTGGTGAAGGCCGCAGACGACGCGCTGTACGTGGCCAAGTCGATCGGCCGCAACAGGGTCGTCCGCTTCGACAGCGCCGAGTTCAATGCCCATTCCAAGGACATCGATGAGCAGCGTTCGAGTAGCGTGGCGTCCCGAGGAAGAAGATCGGGAGAAGACGGAGACGGAGGGGAATTCCTGGCGGGCCAGGCAGTCTGACGAGACCGAGTGGCTCCGTCTGCGAGTGACGGAGCTGGAGCGCGAACGCGACCAGCTCGTCGCGGTGGTGGACATTCTCACCGAGATCTCGTCGTCGCTCCATTTCGTGGACATCCTGCAGGCGATCACCCGACGGCTCGGCAAGGCGTTCGGACTCGACCGCTGCTCGATCTTCCTGCTGGGCGAGCAACGCGATGTCCGTCTCATGGCGACGTACGAGGATCCGCGACTCAGCAACTTCGTGATAGATCTCGAGCGCTACCCCGAGTTGAAGCGCGCGTTCGACAGCGGCGAGACCGTGTTCATACCGGATGCGAGCACCGATCCGATGTTCCAGGGTGCGGAGCAGATCCTGGCGCTGCGCAACGTTCGATCGATAATCGTGATTCCCATCAGATGGCGCGGGTCGGTGATCGGCGCCATCTTCATGCGCACGGAGCGCGGCGCGGCCCCATTCTCAGATCGTGACGTAGCGTTCGCGCAGGTGATCGCCTCGCTCACCGCGAACGCGCTTCGCAACGCGCACCGCTTCGAGTATCTGATGCGCGCGCAGGGCGAGACCGACCGCGGGCGCCGCGACGCCGAACTCCAGCGCATCGCCATCGTCGCCTTCATTCGCCGCCTCCTCGACCGCTACACCGCGAGCGAAGACCACATGTGGGCCGAGACCCTCCTCCCCCCTTCTTCCGACGAGGAGCTGGAGCGCCTGGTGTCGGTGGCGATGGAAGTGGTGAGGGAAGAGAGCAGAGAGCAG
>JBIQLU010000056.1:18784-21838 GCA_044463985.1 Gemmatimonas aurantiaca
GGAGCGCCTGGTGTCGGTGGCGATGGAAGTGGTGAGGGAAGAGAGCAGAGAGCAGAAAGCAGAGAGCAGTAACGGCTCGCCGGGATAGGCGCCCCACTCGCCACGAGGGTTTCGCTGCCCTCTGCTTTCTGCTTCCTGCTCTCTTCCACTATCTTCCCCGCATGCCAGAAGACCTCTCGCGCCTGCATGCGCGTGCGGATGAGCTGAGGCAGCGACTGGAGCGCGCCAGCTATCAGTACTACGTACTCGATCAGCCGGAGATTTCGGATCTCGAGTACGACAGGATGTTCAGGGAGCTGCAGGAGATCGAGGCGGCGCATCCGGAGCTGCGAACGCCCGATTCGCCAACGCAGCGAGTGGGAGCGCCGCCTCAGAGCGAGCTCGCGAAGCACGAGCACATCGTGCCGATGCTGTCGCTCTCGAACGCCTTCGATGACGACGAGCTCCGGGCGTGGGAAGAGCGGATAGTCCGCGAGGCAGGCGACGGAGCGCGGGAGCGCTATTCCACCGAGCTCAAGATCGACGGTGCGGCCGTGAGCCTCACCTATCGCAACGGCGTTCTCGTCACCGGCTCCACGCGCGGGAACGGGCGGCAGGGCGAGGACGTGACGCCGAACCTGCGCACGGTGCGCGACATCCCGCTCCGCCTCGACGAGCCGGATCCGCCCGAGCTCATCGAGATACGCGGCGAGTGCTATCTCCCGTTCGACCGCTTCGAGAAGCTCAACGAACAGCGGATCGCGGAGGAGAAGCCGGTGTTCGCGAACCCGCGCAACGCAGCCGCGGGCTCGCTTCGTCAGCTCGACCCCGGCGAGACCGCGCGGCGGCCGCTCCGCTTCTTCGGCTTCTCCGTGGAGGCGCCGTCGGGAGTCGCGCTTCCCTTCTCCACGCAGTGGGAGTTGCTGAACACACTCTCGCGCTGGGGGATACCGGTGGAACCGCACCGGCGCCTCTGCAGGACGCTGGACGAGGCCATCGCCTTCGTACAGGAAGTGGAGCAGCGACTGCGCGCGGAGCTCAACTTCGGCATCGATGGCGTGGTCGTGAAGGTGGACTCGTTCGCGCTGCAGCGCGAGCTCGGCGTGGTGGGTGGTCGCGATCCGCGCTGGGCCATCGCGCGCAAGTTCGCGCCCGACATCGCCACCACGAGACTTCTGGGCATCGAGGTGAACGTGGGACGGACCGGGATGCTCAACCCGTTCGCCGTTCTCGAACCTGTGGAAATCGGCGGCACGACTGTGAAGCTCGCGACGCTGCACAACGAGTCGCTCATCCACTCGAAGGATCTTCGCGTCGGCGACTGGGTGCAGGTCAAGCGCGCCGGCGAAGTGATCCCTCAGGTCATCGGCCCCGTGCCCGACCGTCGCGACGGAAGCGAGAAAGTGTGGCGCATGCCGAAGCGCTGCCCGAGCTGCAGGACTCCGGTCGAGCGCGAGGAGGACGGCGTGGCGGTGTACTGCCGCAACGTGGCCTGCCCAGGGCGACAGCTCGAGGGACTCGTCTTCTTCGCATCGCGCGGCGCGATGGACATCCACGGACTCTCGTACGCGCGCATCGAGCAGCTCATCGCGGCGGGACTCGTCCACGACTTCGCCGACATCTTCTCGCTCACGGTGGATGATCTCCTGCCGCTCGATCGCTTCGCGCGCAAGAGCGCGGAGAAGCTCGTCGAGGCGATCCAGGGCGCGAAGAAGCAGCCGCTCTCCAGACTGTTGAACGGTCTGGGGATCCCGCACGTGGGAGAGGGAGCCGCCGAGCTGCTGGCCAGACATTTCCGCAACATCGACGCGCTCGCCGCCGCCGGCGAGAATGACATCCTGCAGGTACACGGGATCGGCGAGATCATCGCGCACTCGGTTGTCGGCTACTTCGATAACGCGACCACGAGAAAGCTCGTCGAGAAGCTGCGGGCGGCCGGCGTCAACCTCACGGAGCCGAAACGGCGCGCTGGTGGAAGTAGCCTCGAGGGGAAGACGATCGTCATCACAGGGACGCTCCCCACGCTCTCGCGGAAGGAGGCGACGGAGCTTATCGAAGCGAACGGCGGAAAGGTGACGAGCTCGGTTTCGCGGGCCACGACGTTCGTGGTCGCAGGCGCCGACGCCGGGAGCAAGCTCACGAAGGCGACCGAGCTGGGTGTAGAGACGATTGACGAAGCAGAACTACTGCGGAGGCTGAAGGATGGCGAGTAATTACAGTTCTACGTCGGGGATCGACGTCGCGGGCAGCGAGATGTTGACCGTGGGTCGCGTGGCACTTTCGGCGCTCCGCAGCGCATTGCTGCGCGACGCCGGCCCCGAGGCGGCCGCCTGCCTCCAGGAGGCGGGTTACGCTGGAGGACACGCCGTGTACGCGTCCTTCCAGCACTGGCTCCGCACCCGCGACGTGGAAGACGCGGTCGAGCTCCCGATGGACGAATTCCAGCGGCTGGCGTCCGAGTTCTTCAGCGAGTCCGGCTGGGGGAACGTGGAGTTGAACTCCCTTCGCGACGCAGTCGCGGTGGTGGACTCCCCCGACTGGGGCGAGGCCGATCCGCACGACCACCTCGAGCATCCCGCCTGCCACTTCACCACGGGCATGTTCGCCGACTTCTTCGGTCACTTCTCCGAAGTCCCGCTCGGCGTTCTCGAGGTGGAGTGCCGCTCCGCCGGCGCCGACCGCTGCCGCTTCCTTCTCGGCAACGGCGACGTCATGCGCTACGTCTACGAGGAGATGGAGCGCGGGGTCGGATACGAGGACGCGGTGGCGGGAGTGGAGTAGAGAAGGCAGACAGCAGAAAGCAGACAGCAGGAACTGCTCACCACTGGGTCATTCCCGCGGAAGCGGGAATCCATGTTACTCGACCAAACATGGGTCCCCCCTTCCGCGGGGATGACGGCGACTCGTGTGCAGTTCCTGCTTTCTGCTTCCTGCTTTCTGCTTTCTGCTTTCTCCCTCACTCCCCCAGATACACGTCCCCATCCCAAGGGAGCACGATCTCGCTCTCGGTCTCGAGGGCGGAGAAGTCGGGCTCGTAGGGGCCGGTGCGGAAGCTCACGGCGGTACGGACATCGG
>JBIQLU010000057.1:0-2516 GCA_044463985.1 Gemmatimonas aurantiaca
CCATATCCGCACCCCGAATACGAACGCACATGTTCCACCCATCGACGCTACGAGCCCGCTCTCCTCCGTCGGCGCGGCTCCTTTACGAGTCGGGGGCCGGGCATCTGGTCGGGGAGAACCGGGAATCCCTCGCGCCGCGCCGAGTCGCGCTGGCGTAAATCGAAAGAGACAAACGGCAGGCTGGTCGGCTGCCCGTCGCTCACGACCACCGCGGCCGCGAGCTGCAGCGCATCGGCTGCCCGAAGCGGATGGGTTCTCAGGATGCGCTCGGCTGTATTCCTCAGCACTTCGGTGGGTGACACTTCCCACCAGCGCCTGGCCAGGCCGGCGAGCCGATCGTGTGCACGCGCCAGCTCCGCCGAGCTCGTCCCGTACTCGCGCGCGTAGCGCGCCAGTGCGGAGACGCACTCGATCCTGGTTCCCCACCACACTACGATCTCGTGATCCTCCTCCACGATGCTCGTCGCGGTCGAGGTGCCGATTTCCTTCGCGAGTAGAGGGACCACGGCGGACGTGTCCCAGAACCTCACCAGCCACCCTCGCGTTCGTCGAGTACGGCGTGGACGAGGCTCGTCCCGCGCGCCAATGGGGAGGGCGGGGGAAGCTCGCTCAGCAACTTCGCGGTCGGAGCGACCTTTGGAGGAGTAGCCAGCCCACGCTCTGACAGCGACCGAAGACGCTCGCTCCACTCTCCAGCGACGACCGGCTCGATTCGAGCGACGGGCGTGCCGCGGTCGGTGATGATCACCGACTGACCCGCCCGCACTCGATCGATAATGGCGCTCAGATGCGCCTTGGTGTATGAAATGGAAGCGGATTTCATAGTGACTAATATAGTCACGTCGTGTAGGTCAGGGCAGTCCGAGCTCGGCGGTATCCCAAAGCCGGGCATCCCATGGGAAGCGAAGACACTCGGCGGGGCTGGCGGACCGAGCTCTATCCTCTGTCCTCCGACACGATCACATCGTACGGCGGATCCGCCACATCGCTCGTCAGCAGGAACACCGTCCGCACTCCTGCGTCCGGTAGATCGATACTGCCGGCGTCGAACACCACCGTCTTCGTTCCGGCTTCCGTGAACCGGACGCGCTGCTCGCCGCTCGATACTTCCACGTACTTCGATGCCGCCGGCATCGACAACTCCGTGATCGCCGGTTCCGCGTCGTCGAGCTCCGCGTCCGGGTCAGTCACGTACACGTCGAGCAGTCCCGTGGACTGCGAAGTGTTGATGACGCGCAGCCTGGTCTTCCCCGCCGCTGCCGCCGTGTTCGTGTCCGCGTAGATCTCGAGTTCCTGGCTGTCGATGCCGTTGATCAGCACGGTCGTGTACTGCGCGCCCGCGGTGAGATCCTCCATGGGATTCAGGATGTCCTCGTCTTCGCCTGTCAGGCGGACCGCCACCTTCCTGTTACCCGCGGGCACGTTGGTGTAGTCGCTCACTTCGTCGGCGAACTCCACGTCGGTGAGTACGCCGGCATCGTTCACTCGGAAGTCCACCGCCTCCACCCCCGCCGCCGCGTGCAGGAATCGGATCTGCGCCGTCGGCGGCGGTGATGTGGAATCGCTGCACGCCGTTGCCGCCGCGGCAACCATTCCCAATGCCGCGAACGCAGCCCCGACAGATGTCCGTATCTTCATGCTTCGCCCTCCGGAGATATCGTTGATCGCGACGCCGTGCGCGCCGCTCGTCACGATCCGTACGACGATGCCAGGCGCCGATCCTAGCACGGAACTCTCCGGTGTATTACCATGGCGAAGGGAAGGCGAACCGGACGGGGCCGCCCGCCCGCCGCTCGCTCTCCCCGGTGTGCTAGCTTTGCGCCGCCAACGCGTCTCATTATTGGCGCGGCAGCGGCGGATCGGGCTCGCGCACTTCCTGCTATCGGAGCTTCTGGTCGAGTCGCATGCCTTCCTGGGAAGCGATCTATCACGAGTGGCGGCTGCCGCTCCTGCGCTATGTCCACCGGCTGACGCGTGATCCGCATGCCGCCGAGGATGTTACGCACGAGGCGTTTCTCAGGCTTCTCCGCGAAGAGCGCGAGGTGCGCGATCCGCGCGCATGGCTCTTCCGCGTATGCACGAACATCGTGCGCGATCGCGCGCGACGGCTCGCCACCGAAGAGCGCTACCCCGTGCTCCCCGATATCTCCGCTCCCGAACCGCCCGACGTCGCCTGCGAGCGCGCGGAGGTGGTGAGCGTCGTACGTGCCGCGCTCGACCGGCTTTCACCCAGAGACCGCGAAGCGCTCCTGCTCCGCGAGTCGGGGTTCCGCTACGCGGAGATCGCCGAGGTGATCGGAGTGCGAACGGAGATCGTGCCCACTCTCATCGCGCGCGCGCTGCGCCGGCTGCAGAAAGCCTACCGATCGGAGGGTCGTGATGTCGCATCCGCATGACGCGATCCTCCAGGCGCACCTCGACGGCGAGCTCGCGCCGCCGGCGATGCGCGAGGTCACGCGCCACCTCTCTCTCTGCGACACGTGCCGCGATGCCTCGACCGAGCTCGCGCAGCTCGC
>JBIQLU010000057.1:2616-21798 GCA_044463985.1 Gemmatimonas aurantiaca
GTCGATGCATCCGAAGTCGCCGCCCCCGCGCCCGTCTCCACCCCCACCCACTCCATTCGCGCGCCGCGCCGGCGCGCGCACTCGCCAGCATCCACTTCCTGGCGCTGGGCCGCTGCCGCGCTGCTCACCGTGACGAGCGTCGCGGCCGCGGCCGTGGTGGGTGCTCCGCTCCTGCATCGGCACGACGCGCCCGCCGCTCCCTCCGCCATCGCCGCCTCGGCGCGCCCGCTCGCCGCTGCCGCGCTGCGACCGGCCGGCGCGATCGCTGTTGCGGCTTCCGGGAGCGGCTCCATGGACGTCGCGCTCAGCGGCGCCGCGGCCGGCTCGCGACTGCACATCACCATCACCGACGGCGCGGAGCTCAGCGTGAACGTGCGCTCAGATTCCGCGAGCGCCGAGCCCGCGCGCTTCCGCACGGGCGACACGCGCATCGCCGTGCAGCTACCCGGAGCGCTCTCGCTCGTCGAGGTCGAGCTCCCCGCCACGCTGCACAGCGCGCGCGTGATGCTCGACAACTCCGTGGTGGCCACGGTCACAGACGGCCGCGCATCGCCCGCGGCCGCGGCCGATGCCGGCGACGGCATCGCTCTCGCCCCGCCCAGGTGACTCGCGGTGCGCGATGTGTGATCTCCCCGCTACGCCGGTGAGCGCCGCGTGCTGAGCGCGCTCTTCGCGGCAGCGCTCCTCGCCGCCGCGGCCTCCGACTCGGTCGCGCATCCGCGCGCCGCCCTCGCACCGGATTCCGCCGGCGATGCGGCCACGCTCCACGGCCGCGTGATCGACTACGCGATCGATCAGCCGCTCGCACACGCAGTAGTGTCGCTCGCGGGTCCCGACGTCAGTCGATCCGCCACCACCGGCGCCGACGGTGCGTTCTCCTTCCCACGACTCGCCGCGGGTAGTTATCTCCTCGAAGTGCGGCGCGAGTCGTACGACTCGGCGAGCGTCTCCGTGCTCGTGCCCGCGGGACGCGAAGTCATCGTCGACGTGCAACTCACCCGCAGGCCGGAGGTGCTCGCACCCGTCACGGTTCACGCGCCGCCCGCGGTGAACGCGACGGACGCCGCCCCTCGCACTTCCAGCGAGTACGCGGCTGATCTCGCAGCCACGCTCGGCGCGCTCAATACGCTCGACATGCGCTCGCGCGCGGGCGCGATGCTCGCCGGCGCGCTCGGCGGAGCGGTGCAACAGCGTCCGCCCGATCCCGGCGGCGGGAGCGGCCACACGCTCTTCGTGTGGGGGAGCGAGGACGAGAGCGGCCAGGTGCTGCTCGATGGCGCGGTGATCGACGCACCGCTGCACCTCGGCGGACTCCTGCCGAGCGTGGATCCACAACTCGTGGATCGCGCGCAGCTCCGCACGGGCGGCGCGCCCGCGCGCTTCGACGGCGGCACCGGCTACGTGCTCGAGCTCTCCACGCGCGAGCCGCAGCCGGGATCGCTGCGCATGTGGGGCGAGTCGAACCTGCTCACCGATCGCGTGGGCGGCGAAGCCACGCTTGGCGAGTCGGGAAGCATCCTCGCCGGAGCGCGCCGCGTGCGAACCGAGATGCTCCCGCGGCTCTCGGGCGTGATGCGTGGCTATTCGTACGACGACCTCCTCGCGCGCGGGAGCGTCCGCGCCGGCGAGCGCGGCGAAGTGCGCGCCACGTTCTTCGGAACCGACGAGGCGCTGCGCATCCCGCGCGACCAGGGGAGCGACGAGGCCTCGTGGTGGAATCGTGCCGGATCCATGGCGTGGGGATCCGGGACCGACGCGCGGCGCAGCACGGTCACGCTCTCCGCCGCGCGCGCCGTCACCGACCTCCCGCTCCTCTCGGCGTACGGCGGGCATCTGCGTGGCGACGTGAACAGAGCGACGGCGGCGGCGAGCCACAGGTGGGACGGCACGCGATCGCAGTGGGGCGTGGGCGGCGAGATCGAGTACGCGCGCTTCGGGCGCGAGGTGCGCGTGACACCCGGGAGTGCGCCCACGGGTGCGGGCTCCGACGCCGGCACACCGGGCGATCCGTCGTGCAGCGGCGCGGTGGCGTGCGCGCACGCGGGGAGCGCGACCGCGGCGCTCTACGGCGACGTGCGCCACCGGTTGTCGGACCAGATCCGGCTCGACGCGGGTCTGCGCGTGGCGACCACGGCGGGAGATCGCACTTCGTCCGCGCTGGATGCGCTGCCGCGCATCGCGCTCGAGGCACGGCTCGCACGGGGAACGTCGCTGCGCATCGCCGCCGGCCGCTATTCGCGCCTCGGTGCCGCGTACACCGCGAGCCCGTCGTCCGCAGGGAATACGCCGAACCCGGGCGGCGAAGCACCGCTGCCCACGCTGATAGACGTGAATCTCGTGCGCGATCACACCGATCAGATCGAGCTCGCCGCGAGCCAGCAGTGGGGTGCGTTCGCGCTCGGCGTTTCTGGATGGCTGCATCGAAGCGAGGACGACCCGCCGCGCACGCATCTCGACCGCGCCGCGGGAGCCGACGCTTCGCTGGCATACGCCGGCGCGTGGTTCACGGCGGCGGCGAGCTACACGCGCATCTCGCGGAGTTATAGCGTGCACGCCGCGACCGGCGCGGCGACGACTGACGGCATGCCGCTGCGGAGCTTCGGCACCGAGCAGCTCCTCTCACTCGACGGCACGGTGCGCGCGGGACGGATGGCGCTCGCACTTTCGGGTTCGTACGCGCGCGGCGTACCCTACACATCGATCGTACTCGACCAGCCGGTAATGAATACGGGTGGATCGCTGTCGTCGTCGGACGGCGGGCTGCAGCGCGATGCGAACGCGTCGCTGGCGCGCTCGTATCTGCGTCTCGACGCCACGCTGAGCGGCCGCTGGTGCGTGGGCGGCGACGAGTGCCCGGTGCAGCTCGCGCCGTACGTGCGCGTGATCAACGCGCTCGACAGACGCGACGCGCTCTTCTACTACCAGGACGGCGGCGTGGACGATCCGCGCTCGCTCGCCGCGCTCCCCGCCGTGCTGTCGGTGGGCGTGCGCTGGGAGCTGGCACGCACCCCACGCTGAGCGCGCGTCACGGAACCACCACGAGCCGTCGTTCCACCATCACCGGCGTTCCCTGCTCGCGTGCATCCTGACGCACGCGTCGCCCCTGCACCCTGATCACCGCCGCGCCGGGTTCGTCGAACTGCGTGACGAAGCGGTGCTCCAGTCCTCCCACGAGCGCGATCGCCGTGCAGGCGGTGGCGCCGGAGTGCCGGTCGTAGGGGCGGATCGTGACGGTGTCGGCGCTGCGCTCGAGCGTGCCGCCGTCGGCGCGCCAGCAGCCATCGGTGCCGATGGTGTGCACGGTGACGGTGAGCGCGCGCCCCGCGCGCACCGTGTCCGGCACGTCGACGACTTCACCCGGCACCACGATGTAGCGCGCGTCGTCGAAGGACGGAGTCCACACTTCCGCATCGCTGCGCGGCGGCGCGGAGGCGAGCGGTGTGCTCGCGACGAGTTGCAGCACGCCGAGCTCGCGCCCGCGCGCCGCGTCGAGCGCGGAGGTCGGCACGGAGCAGGCGCCGAGTGTCAGCGCGGCAGCTGCCAGCGCACCGAGGCGCCATCGAGTGAGCGAGAGAGGCTGCTTCATCATGGGTGGAGACGTTCGGTGAACGCGGTTCTAGCAGGGCACCCCTCGAGCCAGGCGCGTCGTTCACACTCCCTTGCGCAGTCCCGCCGGTTTCATTATGTATAAATCATACGTATTTCATGTACAGAGGGATCATGGCCGGGTCCAGAAGGAAGTCGAGCTCCGCGGCGCTCCCGCCGCGCGCCCCCGAAGCCGGCGAGAGAATCCGCAAGAACATGGACATGGACGCGGCGAAGCTCGAGGAGGCGCGCCGCATCCTCGGGGCGCGTACCGACACCGATGCGGTGAACCAGGCGCTCGACTACGTGATCTTCCAGGGCGAGGTGTTCGGGGCGCTCGATGCGCTTGCCTCGCTCGGCGGGATCGACGATCTCGACGAGCCGGCTCCGTCCGCACGCCGCGTCGCCGAGCGGCGGCGCGGCCGCTGAGTCGCGCCGGAGCACGAGTGGAAAGCCGGGTCTCGTGGCGCTGCTCTACGCGATAGACACCAATCTCTACATCCGCGCGCTTCGCGACGCGGAGGAGCTCGCGCGGCTGAAGCGGTTTCTTCTGCGCGCCGGAACGCGACTGCACGTGGCCGGAGTAGTGGCGCTGGAGCTTCGTGCCGGAGCGCGGAGCGATGCGCAGCGGGCCGCCGTCGAGTCGCTGCTGGCTCCGTACGCCGGCCGCGGCCGGGTAATCGCCCCGTCGTTCGCGGCGTACGTGGAGGCGGGGCGCGTCCTGGCTGCGCTGGTGGAGCGGGAGCGGCTGGTGCTGGCGACCGCGCCGCCGTCGCTTCGATATGACGCGTTGCTGGCGGCTTCGTGCCGCGAGGCGGGCGCGGTGCTACTCACGGCGAATGACCGTGACTTCGCGCGAATCAAGCGGCACATGCGCGGCTTCGCGTACGAAGCGGCGTGGCCGGCCTGACCGGCGTGAATCGTTGCGATCGCGTCGCGGTGAACGCGGGGCGGCTTTCGAGCGAAGAGCCGTCCCGCGTTAGTTCAGCGCCTGGATCCCGCCGCCGGTTCGTCAGCGAGGCGTGCGAGCGCCGCTTCCGAATCGCGCACCACCGGCTGCAGCGACGAATCCGCGTGCTGGAACGCGGCGGCCACGTACGCATAGTCGCGCACGGCCTGCGCGCGTTCGCCGAGCCGCTCGGCGACCTTCGCGCGCTCGTAGCGCCAGAGCGTACGCGTGGGATCGACGAAGGTGTACTCGTGCTGGAGGATGCGCATCGCATCGCGGTCGCGGCCGACCGCGCCAAGTAGCTGTGCCTTGGTGAACCAGACCGGGAAGCAAGCCTCGAGCGCGCAGATCGAGTCGGGTACGAGATCGAACTCGCGGACCGCGGCGGCCGTGTCGTGCAGGGCGAGTGCGAGGTGTCCCTGCGCCACGGCGCGCATGACCTTCATGTAGTCCTGCAGCTCGGGCGGCGCCGTGGCGGTGTCGAACATGCTGGCGATGCGGCGGAGCCGTGTGGTGTCGCCCTCCTCCGCCCACCAACGCATGGCGATCGCCGATGCGCCCACCTGCGGCGCAGCGGCGATCGTGCGCTGCAGAATGGCATCGGCGCTGTCGCGCGGGATGGCGCCGAGGAGCGCGAGCTGCGGCACCATCATCCACGTGTTCTGGTCGGCCATGCGCGCCGCATCGCGAAGATGCCCGCGTGAGGCGAGCGCCGCGAAGAGCGCGGTGCGGGTCTGGTTCGCGACGACCGCCGAATCCTGTGGGCCGGCGCGCAGGCCGCGCAGCGCGCGGGCGTAGCGCAACTGCGTCTCGTCGGTGTCCATCCACGAGAAAAGGAGCGCCATGAGCTCAGCCGCGTCGCTCACGGAGGATGCGCGCACCAGCGAATCGAGATCGGTCTTCGCGGACGTGGCCGGATCGAGCAGGAGCAGAAGCCGGCGCATGTAGCCAGCGGCCGAACCGTCGGGCTCCAGGCGCAGGTAGTGTTCGACGTAGCGGCGCGCCGCGGCCGTGTCCTGCTCGCGCAGCGCGAGGTCGGGCATGTGCAGGTACGACGGCGCGAAAGCGGAATCCAGCGCTATCGACCTGTCGAACTCCCTGCGCACATCCTCGTACGTGACGGTCGGGTCGAAGAAGATGAAGTGGTAGTGCGCATCGGCGAGCTTGTGCAGCACCTCGGGATCTTCGGGGAAGCGGCGCGTGCCTTCCTCGAGAGTGGAGAAGAGTCGTCTCGCGAACGGGAGCGGCGAGCGGTTGCGCACGCTCCCGGTGAGCATGAGCTGCACCGCCGAGAAGTTGGAGTCGGCCGACACCAGGAGACTCTCGCGCGGCGCCAGCCCGTGATTGCGCTCGCCGGCGAGCAGGGCGTACTCGTAGCGACGCGCTAGCTCCTTCTGATCGGGCGCGCGCGTCCAGCCGAGCGCGTTGCTGAGGTGTCGAAGCGCCGGCGCGAACATGCTGTCGGCGGCGATGGCGGCCTGGTAGTACCTCGCGGCCGAGTCCCATTCGGATCGCCTGTAGAACTGCTCGGCCTGCAGGAACGCCTTGATCGCGGGGAGCGACGACGTGCCGATGGACGCGGTGCGCACCACAGCGATGGGGCGCGACTCGTTGAGGCGCTGCAGGAGACCGATGGTGAGCGAGTCGGCGACGCGGTCGAGCCGCGAACTGCTGCCCACTACGCGCACATCGCCGATGGAGCGCTTGTTCGCGACATCGTAGAGCGTGGCGACCGCGTTCACGGAATCGCCGCCGGCGCCCACGAAGCGGCCGTACACGACGTACCGCGCACCGACCTTGTTGGCCAGCTCGGTGGCGGAAGTTTCATCGGGTCGCCCGTTCCAGCGGCGCACCACGAGCGTGGGCGGCACCGTGCGGATCGGCCCGGCGTCGTCGAGGTTGGCGGAGAGGATGTCGACGATCCCTTCCTTCCAGATATCGATCGACGGATCGAAGACGCTGAACGGCGCGACGGCGAGGAGGTCGTTGTCGAGCTTCTGATGACCGGAGCGAGCGCGGAGGAACCAGGCGCCGGCACCGAGGAGCGCGAGCAGGACGACCGCGGCGATCATCCACCCGTACGACGGTGAGCGCGCCGCGTCGCGCGCACCGACTGCACCGAGCGCATCGCGGAACTCGGCCGCGCTGGCGAAGCGCTGCCCGGGTTCCTTGGCGAGCGCACGTTCGAGCGCCGCGGAGACGGACGCGGGCACGTCGCGGCGAAAATCGGAGATCGGTTTCGGCGTGGCGCTGAGGTGCGCCGCCATCACCGCGCGCGCGGAGTCGCCGGTGAAGGGCGGGACGCCGGCGAGCAGCTCGAAAGCGACGACGGCGAGCGAGTAGATGTCGGAGCGCGCATCGATGAAGTCGTCGCCCGCGGCCTGTTCGGGCGACATGTAACCAGGCGTGCCCATCGACTGGCCGACGGCAGTGAGACGCGTACCGCGCACGCCGGTCGAGCCACCATCCCTCTCGAGCGCGCGCGCGATGCCGAAGTCGGCGAGCACCGCGTGTCCGTTGGAGAGGAAGATGTTCTCGGGTTTGATGTCGCGGTGCACCACGCCGTGCGCGTGCGCGGCGGCGAGCGCGTCAGCCACCTCGCGCGTGAGCTGCACGGCCTCATCGACCGGGAGAGGGCCGGTGCGCTGGAGGCGATGGCGCAGCGACTCGCCGGCGAGGAACGGCGAGACGTAGTAGAGGAGACCATCGCGCGCGCCAAAGGCGAGCACGGGGAGGATGTTGGGGTGCTGGAGCTGCGCGGTGACCGCAGCCTCGCGTTTGAAGCGCGCGATGCTGGCTTCGCTGGTGAGCTCGGGCGGGAGGACCTTTACCACGACCTGTCGGCCGAGGCTGGCCTCTTCGGCGAGGAAGACATGACTCATCCCACCGCCGCCGAGCTCGCGGATGATGCGATACTGGTCGCCCAGCGCGTGCTGAAGAGGGGCGGCGATGTCTGCCATCGAAATCGGCTCCGGAGAGAGGCCGGGAGCGACACGACCCCGGCCGCGGTATGGTAGTACTACGAACGCGGCGGGGCCAGAGATACAGCGGGGAAAGGCGAGAGGCGCGTCAGGGGAGGGAATGCTCGCCGGCCAGCGCGCGGAGCTCCTCGGTCTCCGGGTCATCGCGCCAGAAGCGGAAGATCATCCGGATAGGCGGCATGAAGACCACCTCGCTACCGCAGCCCGGATCGATGCGGAAGCGCACAGTGACCGGCCGCATCCTGGTCCAGTGATTCTGGGAGACATCGGTGATGAGCGCGATCGGGACCGTCCATTCGCGGACGAAGTTGGAGATGAGGAGCGATTCTCCATCCGCGGAGAGGCGGACGCGTTTGAGCGGGATGCAGAACCGCAGCGAGGCGAAGGCGGCGATCAGGAGGAGCACGCCGAACGCGAGGAGCTCGAACGGGATGGGCGTCGACCGTTCGCCGGAGTAGACGCCGCGGGCCTCGAGCGCGGAGCGGAACGCGACGGCGAAGATGGCGAGGAGCGTGGGTGCGAGGAGGAACTTGTAGAAGACCGTCCAGGCGGAGGAGAGGGAGCGGGGCATGGGCGTGCGCGGACGGAGGGGAGCTGCGCGAGGGAGGGGGCGGAGCGGCGAGGGGGTGTGAGGAGAAGACGCGTGCGGGGGGAGGGGGTTACGGGGGGGGGGAGTGCTCGGGCGGACAAAGGCACGCGGTCGCGAATCAACTCGAGTAACTCGACAGCCTGCTCCCGCGCGACCGGGGGAGTCAATTTGGGTTCGACGACGTCGCGACTCAGGGCAGTGTACCTCCGCTCGCGCGGAGACAACCCGCTGGTGGGAAACCAGTACGAGTACCTGCCGGGTCTACCTCCACCGGCGCGGAGATGCCTCGATAAACCGTAGCCAATTCGCAGGTGAGGTGGGCCTATGTTTGCTCGTGCGAAGAGAACGAACAGAGCTCCGGCACGAAGTCGCTGACCAGAAGACTACCTCCGCTCGCGCGGAGAGAACACCGCGCGCGGCGGGAGCCGCTTCCTCGAGCTCGGTCTACCTCCGCTCGCGCAGAGAGAACCATCTACTACGGCACGCTCTTCTTCTGGCAGCCGGTCTACCTCCGCTCGCGCGGAGAGAACGCGGATCGTGGGCATTGTTCGATGTCCTAAGAGGGTCTACCTCCGCTCGCGCGGAGAGAACGGCGCCACCGGGACGATCGTGAACCCGGATGACGGTCTACCTCCGCTCGCGCGGAGAGAACGGAATCTGTGTAGCGTCGACCCCTGACGCGAGCGGTCTACCTCCGCTCGCGCGGAGAGA
The DNA here is from genome assembly GCA_044463985.1 of Gemmatimonas aurantiaca. Taxonomy (GTDB): domain Bacteria; phylum Gemmatimonadota; class Gemmatimonadetes; order Gemmatimonadales; family Gemmatimonadaceae; genus JADGGM01. The sequence goes on from JBIQLU010000057.1 coordinate 11,432, forward strand.
ACAAGCGTAAGACAACTTCATTCAATGGTTCTCTAGGTCTACCTCCGCTCGCGCGGAGAGAACCCGACCTGACTACAGGTCAGTGTTGTTGGCATCGGTCTACCTCCGCTCGCGCGGAGAGAACTAAGCGGAGAGCGCGCTGTCGATGCCGAAACCGGGTCTACCTCCGCTCGCGCGGAGAGAACTTCGTTCGTCAGTCGTCAGCATGTGGTGCCTCCGGTCTACCTCCGCTCGCGCGGAGAGAACGGGTTCGATGGGGTCCAGTGGCCGGACGTGCTGGGTCTACCTCCGCTCGCGCGGAGAGAACCCATCTGCTGCGCGGTGGGAATGGCGAGCGACAGGTCTACCTCCGCTCGCGCGGAGAGAACAGAAGAGCGATCGAGGCCACGAGTTGCGGCACGGGTCTACCTCCGCTCGCGCGGAGAGAACGCATCAGGCCGCGCTCGACGCGGCGCATGAGGCGGTCTACCTCCGCTCGCGCGGAGAGAACTCGGACGGCACGCTCGACACTCCGGCCGACACGGGTCTACCTCCGCTCGCGCGGAGAGAACAACGCCTTACGGAGCGCCAGCGCCTCGGCCACCGGTCTACCTCCGCTCGCGCGGAGAGAACACGAACGTGCGCCGCTGCTCCACGTCGTCTTTCGGTCTACCTCCGCTCGCGCGGAGAGAACGCCAGCCCCCACTCGGCCCAAGCGTCCTCGATCGGTCTACCTCCGCTCGCGCGGAGAGAACAGGTTCCCCGCGTTGCTGTACGCCTCGAGGAAGGGTCTACCTCCGCTCGCGCGGAGAGAACAAGAGACGTGCTATCCACCGGCGGCAGGGGCTTGGTCTACCTCCGCTCGCGCGGAGAGAACCCAATCGGCGTCACCGATCGCAGGTCTGAACGGGGTCTACCTCCGCTCGCGCGGAGAGAACGTGCCGGGGCAGCACACAGCCGGAGTCGCGCGCGGTCTACCTCCGCTCGCGCGGAGAGAACCGCTTCCCGTGCTCACCCCGCGCGCAGCGGGCCGGTCTACCTCCGCTCGCGCGGAGAGAACGAGAACATCAACCACCGCAAGAGCGTGCAGCGCGGTCTACCTCCGCTCGCGCGGAGAGAACCTCATCATCGGAGCATGCTGCGCGACCGCGCCGGGTCTACCTCCGCTCGCGCGGAGAGAACCCTGAGTGAGCCGCTGCACCTCGTTGTCTGGGAGGTCTACCTCCGCTCGCGCGGAGAGAACCATCACCGCGAGCGCCTGCGCCAGTCGCGGGTCGGTCTACCTCCGCTCGCGCGGAGAGAACGGCTGTGTGTTGCCCCGGCACGGACGCCACGCAGGTCTACCTCCGCTCGCGCGGAGAGAACCCCGGCGTCCTGTCATCCAACGGAGGACGGGACGGTCTACCTCCGCTCGCGCGGAGAGAACGCCGTGACAGCCAGTCGATCGTCGCCTCCATCGGGTCTACCTCCGCTCGCGCGGAGAGAACTGCAGCAGCGCGACCGTCGTTGCGAGCGACCAGGGTCTACCTCCGCTCGCGCGGAGAGAACGTTGAATCCCCCGCCTCCACGGTGAGCATCGCGGGTCTACCTCCGCTCGCGCGGAGAGAACCTGAACCCGCCGCCTATCGCGGCCACGAGCCTGGGTCTACCTCCGCTCGCGCGGAGAGAACATAGTGGCGTACGTCACGCCGCCCGGAAGCTGGGGTCTACCTCCGCTCGCGCGGAGAGAACGACGCGCCTTCTCTGCGCGCCAGCACCGGCACCGGTCTACCTCCGCTCGCGCGGAGAGAACCTCCATCGACCGCACTCGGAGCCGGGCGATGCGGGTCTACCTCCGCTCGCGCGGAGAGAACGCTGCTGAATCCACGGACGTGTGGCGCGCCAGCGGTCTACCTCCGCTCGCGCGGAGAGAACGATGGCCGCTTTAGCAACTCGCCAAGCGACACCGGTCTACCTCCGCTCGCGCGGAGAGAACAGCGTGGACGACAGCGTGCCGGCCGTGGGTGTCGGTCTACCTCCGCTCGCGCGGAGAGAACCGGGACGTAGCATGACGAAACTCACTGATACCGGGTCTACCTCCGCTCGCGCGGAGAGAACGATGGAACGAAAACGAAGCGTAACCGGATCATCGGTCTATCTCCGCTCGCGCGGAGAGAACACCATCGCGTCGCGCGTCGGGCTCGACGCGAGCGGTCTACCTCCGCTCGCGCGGAGAGAACTCGTAGAAGTCGCGGCTGATCTCGTTTACGCGCGGTCTACCTCCGCTCGCGCGGAGAGAACTGCATGAGCTCCCCGAAGCGCGCGTTGGCGTCGGGTCTACCTCCGCTCGCGCGGAGAGAACCGATCCTGCGAGGGTGTAGGGGTCGACCAGCACGGTCTACCTCCGCTCGCGCGGAGAGAACAGGCTGGCAGCGAGTCCACGTCGAGCCGCGAAAGGTCTACCTCCGCTCGCGCGGAGAGAACGCGTATGGTGAGACGCCGGGCAAACTGGAGAACGGTCTACCTCCGCTCGCGCGGAGAGAACTCTTCCTCTTATCCAAAGAAGAGCCAACCACTTACAGTTATGGCAAAAATCCTACGGGGTGTCTTTGGGGATCTCGCCATCCACGGCCTCGCGCGGAATCCATGTGGATACGAGCAACCCCTCGTATTCCACGACCCGCCTGCGGGGGTGGCCGATCTGTGCCGATGCGAGCCCCTGCTCGTTCACGGGAGACGACCAGAGCATGATCGCCCTGGTCTCAGCGTCCGACCACGTCTTGACCTGGTCCCAGATCTCTTCTCGTGTTTTCGCAGGAAGGTTGGCGACGTAGACGCCGGTCGCTACCTGTAGTGCCCACGACGAGCAGAAGCCGTAGAGCTTGGGAGGCGCGCACTCAAGTACCAATACCAGCATCGATCAGGCTCGTCATATCGGTAACGATACGGTCCAACAGCTTGGATTGCCTGAAGTGGTCGCGACATGCTCGGCGCACGTCCATCTCCAGTGTCTGCCACGGTCGGGAGCCGTCGCCCTTCTCGGCGACGAGACGGAACGCGAGCGGCACCATGTGCTCCATCTTGTACAGATCAGCGATGTCGAGCACGAATGAAAGGCGGGCGCCCTTGTGTACGAAACCGAGCCCTGTGCTCATGCCCGCTGCGAGAACGGCGGTTTCCACCAGCCCGTACAGACATGTATTGGCAACGTTGAGTGCCAGGTTCGGCGCATCCGTCTCCCCGAGCGGATTCCCCGGGATGTACTTGCGCCCCGACCACGGGATCCGGAATTCCTGCGCCTTCAACTTGTACAGCTCGCGTACGCGTGCTCCCTCGATGCCGCGCAACTGCTCCAGACTGCGGCGTTCCATGCGTACGCCAAAACGACGAAAGAACATCTCTCTCGCCACTTTGAGACCGAGCTGTGGGTCGCTGTAGCACTTCACCTGCTTGTCCAGCCATTCGATATTGTCACCCCACGGACGCCCGGCGCTGTAGCAGCGCACTCCATGCTCTCCGACCCACACTATCAGGACTCCGTACGCCGCAGCCAGTCGGATAGCTTCCGTGCTGACGGTCGCGCCCGGGCCGATCATGATGCATGTGGTAGCGCGTGCCGGCACCTCGTATTGAGTCTGGCCTTCTGCGTCGGTCAAGACGAGGCAACCATCTATCACCGTTAGTCCGCCGCGCTGCACGTAAAAGAACGAAAGACGGTCCTTGATCTGCAGCATCAGTACAGCTCAGCCGCGGCAGACGGGTAGCGTCTCGCAAGCACGCTTCCGGGTGCTGACAGGCAGATCAAACCGCAGCCGAAGGCCTTCTCTCTCCCGATGCCCTCCGATGCCAACTCCCGGAAGCGCGTCGGATCTACCACACTCAGCGTCCCGATGAGATTCGCAGCCACGAATCGCACGGCGCTGCCACGGTCTCCGCGTTTCGCGCGCACTTCGCCGCGTTCCGTTGCACGTACGTCATGAACCAGGGCGGCACCTTCCAGCTTGCGCGAGATGTACTCACGATAGATCTCGTGCGGCGTGCATGGAGTACCGCGGTCCGCTCGCCACACTGCCTCCCAGACGTCAGCTCGCCGCTTCTTCCCGTCGGGCTCCGTGATCACTCGCGTTGCATTTATTCGAATCTCGAAGTCCAGTCTTTGGCCCGGGGAGAGGGCCGGCGCGAAGGCCTTGCTCCGCAGGTCGATCACTGCGCCCCAGTCGCGCACCGGAAGCTCGTTCATCGTCAGTGGCTGTGACGATGAGAGCACCAGCACTTCCACGCCGCCCGGCCGCTCGCGCGTGGTGCGATACAGATAGCCGCGATCGGTCCGATCGCCGAAAATGTCGGCGACCAGTTGATGCGTGATGTACTCGGCCGTCCAACCCCGCGCCGGCTTCAGCCTGAGCACGGCCTGCGATAACGTCGGTGCTGTCATGTCGCACCTTCGGATGGAGTGGTGTCGGTGGAAATGGCCAATGCGATACTGCCCTGCACGATCCTGCGACCACCTTCGAATCGGTTCGCGGAGAAGTCACGACGATCCCAGATCTGCTGGAGCTGCGCTGGCTTGGCTTCGGGGCCGTCCTCGGGAGCGTACCAGCAGCGAAGCTGTAGTCCGCTGCCAGCCGCGCCGTCGATAGTGCTGCGAGAATAGCGCACCCGTACGTTGTGGCGTAGTCGCTCGGCCAACGGTGCCTCGACGAGGGCCGCGTGACCGCATGCCGCTTCGACTCTGTACCTGGGCCGCTCGAGGAGTGGCAGTGCCGGAGGGCAGTTCTTACGTCCGAGGAAGATCGGCCGAGCGGGTCTGTGAAGCGCTGCCTCGAGCTCGTCGAGCGTGACTGGTGCGCGGTCATCGAGCGTAAGCGCGACCAGAAGTGAGCCGTCTGCCAGGTAGTGCTTCCAGAGCAACTGAGTGCCGTCGGCGGCGCTACCGCCTCTCTCTTCTACTCCCCATCGTGTCCACCCGGATCTGCCGATGCGGCCGAGGTCCGCCGTCTGGTAGTCCACCATCCGGAGCGGCATGCGGTCTTCACGCACGGCATACCGCAGCGAGTCCTGCAGTGCGCTGATTCGTTCGCCGTGCATGTGCTGCCAGCCGAGCGCGTTCGCGAGTAACCCGGCCAAGGCGGAGCGCGATGGGAAGTCGCGTGTCGGGCGGCGTGGGTCCAGCGCGACGTCGCCCCACGCCTGCAGCGGCCCCTCCAGTCGGATCAGGAGGAATTCTGCCACGGGTCAGTCCTCGACGTGAAAGATCGCGCGGAGCGCCTCGCGTAGCGGCTTCGGCTCGGGGCTGCTCTCGGGCAGTTCCTCGGTGTGAATGGTGGAGATGGCCTGCACACCCTCGAATGGCTCGTACATTCCTTCGAGAAGCGACCGATAGCCGAGGAGTTTCTTGACGGATGCCGGCATCTGAGCAGCTCCGTTGGAGCTCACCGGATTGAGGAATGCGTTGGCAAGCGTGCGTGGCTGCTGCGGCCCGCGCTCGAGCAGTACCATCTCGGCGTACGCGAATGGTGCCGTGCTGCCGCGCTTCGCGCCCGGGCTCACCGTCGTCATCGCGCGAACCAGATTGCTCGCCAGTTGCTCCGCCTTGTCGGACTCGGCGCCGAGGTTACCGCGTAGCTGCTCCATGTCGAGTACGGCGTAGGTATAGAACACGCCACTCGTGAGCTCGGTCTCGTTGATCAGCCCTGCGCCGGAATCCTCGTCGGCGCCCTTGAGCGTGTCGACGGCGGTGAAGTAGTCGGCTTCCGATGCTTCCTCGTGCGTCGTGAACGCGTGCGCCACACTCACAGCCGCGTCCACGCGAGCGAACAGGTCGCTCGTCACCATACGGCCGAACAGCGCCGTATCTACCGACGCGGCCAGCAGCTTCAACTGCTTCTCGAGTTCCTTCTTGGCCGCCTTGTCGAGCGGGAAAGCTTTCTCGAGTGCCTTTGAGTCGGTGGCACTCACTCCCTGCTCGCGCAACCCTTTCAGGATCTCTGTTGCCTTTTCGGTCAGGAAACGAACCTCGGCACGGGTGAGAACGAGCAGCTGCTTAGAGCGCGTCGTCTCCTTCCCGTACTTCACCGTGTCGGGTTCCGTCTGGACAGTGTTCGTCATCAGATAGCGGGCGATCGCGAGCGCCTCCTCTTCGCTGGCGCCATGATCGCGCACGAGCGGCTCGGCGACCCAGCGCTCATAGATGCGGATGCTGCGTTCTGCCAGCTCGCCCATGTCGGTGATCTCCGGAGCTTCGCGCCAGTGCTTTTTCAGGCACTGCGACGAGACCCTGGTTCGCGTCTTACCGCCGAAAACGATACGCTTGGCGAGTCCTGCGTCGTCGCGATTGAGTAGCGCAGCAGGGTAGGCGGTAAGCAGATGGACCTGCACCATGTCTCCAGTGGGCATCATTCGGCTCCATCGGTGTGAGAGGACTCGCGGCGCTCGCGCGCCAGGAAAAAATCACGCGCCAGGGAATAGCGTTCGTCGTGGTTCCAGCGGTGAAGGGCGCGGCCGAACATGGTCCAGTCGAGGCCATCGTCGCCAAGCTTCGACAACAGCCTTCCCGCCGCCATTTGGGCACCGTCACGATCGAGTCGGAGCCAGCGCTCGAAACGCGGCTTGCTGATGCCCGCTGCCTCGATCGCCCTTCCCGGTCTGATGTTGCGGCGGTGAGGGTGGCGCACCATCAGCGGAATGATTGCGCGCCATATCGGTTCCTCTTCCTTCGGTACATCGAAGCACTGGACCAGATCCCAGAACGCCTCACCAGGGATCGAATCCGAGCGCACGCGGCGCAGCTCTGCCAGCGCGCCGCGCTGGCGGGTGTTCTGCAATCGCTCCAACCATCCAGCCACGCTAGCGATCCTCCAGAGGAGATCGTGACCGCGCGGAAGTGGAGTATTACCACGGGACTTCGCTGCGATTGCGGACCCATCGTTCTCCTCGGGCTGTGTAGTGGTCATGCAGGGACCTCCGCTGATGGCGAGAGTTGAGTGATTGCAGCGGTGTCTCCGGCGCTCGAGCGTATGACACGCAATCGGTGCTCGAGCCTACTCCTTGCCATGGCCTCCCGCTCGAACCGTCGCGATGTCGCGGTCGGGAGCGAGCCGGCGGTGGCATCGAAGCTCTTCAGGGCAAGTTCCTCGAGACAGCGCGCCCACGCGACGCGCCAGCTGGTATCGTTTGACTCGTATTGAGCCGCAGCATCGAGGAGGGAATCGAGATAGATCCGATCCACGCGCGCGTCCAGGTCGTCGGTGGGAAGCGCAATCTTGTCGTCGTCGCCCTCACGCGGCTTCGCAGTACCGGAGAGAAGAATTCGCACCGCGCCTCGGAGAGCGCTCTTCGCATTCCTCACCATGTTCAGCATTTCTTCGTGCACCGCGCGCGCCGGAGCGGGATTGCCAAGCATCTCGAACGAGCCAGGGTGAAGCAGAATCTCACGGCGATGGAACCCTACGGTCTTTCCCTGCTCGAAAGCCGTTCCCTCGAAGAGCACGCGAACGTCGGCGCGTTCATTCTCGCCTTCCCGCACCAGCGCCTTGACACTTGGCGAAAGTGTGGCGGGGCGTCGGTCGTCCGTGCCGAATAGAAGGTTGGTGATTTCGAGGTAACCGTAGCCGTTGCCGAGGGTGCCGCGCACCTTGAGCTTCTCGGGATGCTTCGCGTCGGGGACGAGCGGCGTGAACGGATCGCCGAAGTTGCCGCCGCCGGTAAGATCCTTTACGCGGGACTTGGAGCTGGATCGGAACCAGGTTGTGTCGAAGATGCCATCCGCGTTGGGCGCGCCGATGCGGATGGATCTCGCGAGTGGGATGAAGGCTGGGTCGAGTTTATTCGACGGGAGCGAGTGATCACCGCTCCACGGTTCGGTCCACAGCGACCAGATCGTCCCTCGCAGAGCGTGGTCTTCGCGAATCCGTTCCCAAGAGTCGAGCAGGACAGACAGATCGTGGCGAAAGGTCTCGTTCTCAGCACTGCCAAGGCGCGCGCCCATGAACGGACTTCCCGAACCGGCACCTACTGCGGACCCCATGATCTGCGAGGCGTAATTGCCCTTGCCTCCGAAGATCGCACCGAGTTGAAGTTCGATAAGGCCGTACACCAGCTGCTCGGCATCCATGGTTCGCGCAATCTCGGTCTTGCGGTCGTGCAGTTTGGAACCAATTGCGCAGGTGAGGATGCTCGTTGTGTTGCGTTTATACTTGCGCCCTTCCGGCTGTTCGCCATCGATCACTGGATGCTGAAGGAAGCCAGGCTGTGCGTGGTTTGGTTGATGGAGCAGCCAGACGCCACGACTCCCATCGGTATCGTTGGCAGCAGCACGCAGCGCAGCGCGCAGGTCGGCGGCCAACTCGTCCGGAGAACATCGGGCTGCCTCCTCCACCGTCTGACCTCTGTCGTGCAGCGCCTTCGCGGCGCATCGTACCAGGAACCGCCACCAATAGCTTCGCTGTTCGCCGGCGATGCGTGAGAACTGAATTACATCGGGACCAGCGAGGAGACGCGCGAGGAGTGCGGAGAGCGAAAGACGCTCCCGGGCGCCGTCGCGGTCCGTCACGGTAAACAATGCGTCGTCCAGCACGTCGAGGCCTGCGACTGCATTGGGCATTTGTCGTCTGGTTGTGGGGAGGGATGTGGTGCCGCCAACTATAAGGCGATGGTCCGACAGCAGGGTCCTGCGCGTCCCCGGGCAACGCCGTGCCCGCCCGCTATTCAGGCATAGACCCTAAGTCGGGATTGTCCTGTTTGGTCAGGTTGGCTGTTGTGGCGAGTTAGCCCCCGCTCGCGCGAGGATAATCTCAATGGCATGTGACTCCGCGCGACCCACACGGTATACCCCCACTCTAGTGAGGTAACTTCCTGTACACCACGAGATCCACAGTACTGACAGTGCTGTTCGAAGTCAAGAACCCGTATCCGGCGCCGATCTCCGAGGCATGAAGGCCGGTGCGGCCAGCGGCTGCGGGATCAGCCGCAATCCGCGCAGTTCGTTTAGTCCTCTCGGCAACGCTTCGGACACTCTCCCCGCAGACCGAACAATCGAACATCCGGCTACATGCCTCGACCAATCCTATCCGATATCTACTGGGCCAAATTAGGCCGTCCCGATGAGTCCCACAGCTACCACCCCATCGTCGCCCATTCGGCCGACGTAGCCGCCGTCCTCCGCCGGCTTCTGGAGCCCGACTCGGTAATGGCGAAACGTCTCGCCCGGGCCAGTGATTCGAATGGTTTGTCACCTGAACTAGTGTCGCGCCTCGTCTTTGTCGCGGCGTTGCACGATCTCGGAAAGGTCAATCACAGCTTCCAGGACCAGTGGCAGCACCCGCCGAGGCGGTCGATGGGGCACGTAAAGGTGGTGCTCGAGTCCTTGAAAGCTCGGCCTTCCGCTCTCGCTGATGAGTGGAAGACACTGCTGCAGACGCTTGATTCGTGGAAGGCCAGGGACGCGGGCGCGCTCCTTAGAACCGCGATCTGCCATCACGGTCGCCCCTGGGATCCTCCCGCGAGCGCGCACTTCGATGTCTGGTCGCCGCGGGCCGACCGCGAGCCGCTCGTCAAGCTCCGAGAGCTCATCACGCTCGCGCGACGATGGAGCTCCGTCGACAGCGCGCCCGCGACCTCCTTACCCCCGCTGTCGCCGCTCTTCCTCCACGTCTTCGCCGGAGCCCTTACGCTGGCGGACTGGATTGGTTCTACGCGCGCCGCGTTTCCGTTCGAGCCATGGGCGGATGATGATCCCGACCGCTACTGGCAGCTCGCGATCGAGAGGGCAGAACGCGCCTGCACCATCATTGGCCTCACGCCTCGAACGAGAATCGTTTCATGCGGTGGGGCGCCCCTTGGGGGCACCCCGCTCCTCGAGACGATCTTTCCCGCGATCTTCGCTGACCGATCCAGCGGACGAATTCCGCCCGATCCCACTCCATTGCAGATGCAAGTTGCGAGCATGGAGCTGCCTCCGCCTGGGAGTCGCCTGCTCATCGAGTCAGAGACGGGGAGCGGGAAGACCGAAGCCGCACTCGCTCTCTACGCTCGCTTACGTGCCGCGGGATACGTCGGCGGGCTCGTATTCGCGCTTCCAACACGCGCCACGGCGACCGCGATGTACGAGCGCATCGCGGCCGCCGCAGAGGCGATGTACGAACCGGAGAACCGGCCCACGATGGCTCTTGCCATGGGAGGTGAGCAGGCGCGCGTGGAAGTCGTGGCCGGCGCGGCCGATGCTGAAGTGCAGCTGGCGCAGGAGCCTCTGAGCTATCCGGATCAGGAAGACCGCGAACTAGTACGCTGGTCGAGCGACGGCGCGAAGAAATTCTTTGCCGCTGAGATCGTAGTCGGCACCATCGACCAGCTGTTGCTCGGTGTCCTGCTCACGAAGCACGCACATCTCCGGCTCGCCGCATTCAGCAGGC
>JBIQLU010000058.1:0-6164 GCA_044463985.1 Gemmatimonas aurantiaca
GCCAATTCGCTCACTGCGCTGCGCTTCTCGCTCGACTCGATGGTGGCGCTGCCGGAGTTCCGCAACGCGCACTGGGGAATCCTCGTGGTCGACGCGAAGCGCGGCGACACGCTCTACTCGCACAACGCCGGCAAGCTGTTCATGCCCGCGTCGAACATGAAGATCGTGACCGGCTCGGTGGCGCTCGCGCAGCTCGGGCCCGACTTTCGGTTCAACACGGCATTCGTGACCGCGGGCCCCGTCTGCGGCGGCGTGCTGCACGGCGACCTGCTGGTGATGGGACGCGGCGACCCGAGCCTCAGCGATGCGATGCGCGACACCGCGATGATCCCGATGCGCGAGATCGCGGACTCGCTCGCTTCGCGCGGTATTCGCACCGTGCGCGGACGCGTGATCTCCGGCTTCGATGCGTTCCCCGGATCGGAGCTCGGCTACGGCTGGTCGTGGGGCGACCTCGGTGCCACGTACAGCGCGGGCGTCGATGAGCTCTTCTTCAACGAAGGGTACGGACGTGTAGAGGTGCGAGGTGGAAAGCGCGCGGCCTCGCCCGTCACCATCAGGGCCCTCACCACCACGCACTATCCCGAGCTTCTCATCGCGGCGCGCACGGGCTTCTCACCCGATACGCTCGGACCCGCGACGGCGAACGGCGGTGGCGCCGTTCGCGGCTCGCGCTACCGGCACCGCACGGCCGATCTCGACGTGATCACCGACAGTCTGGGACAGGGACTCGTGCTCGACGGCTGGATCGAGCCTGGCGTTGTCGACACCATCGACGTCGTCTTCCCCAACCAGAACGAGGCGTATCTCGCGACTCTGCGCGGCGCCATCGCGCACCGCGGAATTCACGTCCAGAAGCGCACGCGGCAGCTCGGTACCTGCGCCGGCGCCACCACCGCGCGCGCTCTCGACACGCTCTTCACGTACCAGTCGCCGCCGCTGCGCGACATCCTGCACGCCATGGAGAAGCCGTCGCAGAATCAGATCGCCGAGATCCTGCTGCGTACCATCGGCCTCGAGCGCGCTGGCGTGGGACGCGCCGACAGCGGCGCGAGCGTGGTGGAGCGTCAGCTCCTCGCGTGGGGCGCGCAGCCCGACGGCTTCGTTATCCGCGACGGGAGCGGCCTTTCGCGCTACGACTACCTCTCGCCGGAGACGATCGTCCACATCCTCACCGCGATCCAGCAGGACACCGCCTTCCACGCCTTCTACGATGCGCTTCCGATCGCCGGCGTGGACGGCACTATCGAGAATCGCATGCGCGGCACCGCTGCCGAGGGGAACGTGCACGCGAAAACCGGCTCCATCAACAACGCGCGCTCGCTCTCGGGATACGTGACGACTGCCGATGGGCGTGAGCTGATATTCTCGCTCCTCGCCAACAACTGGACGGCGCCGGCGCGCGATGTCGTGGCGGTGCAGGATGCGATAGGGGCGAAACTGGCGGAGCTCGTCATGCCGGCGGGAAGCTGAGTGCTCCCGGTCGCGGAGGCGAGCGCACGGATACTCGCCGGCATCGAGCCGCTCGGTGTCGAGCGCGTCGCTCTCCGCGATGCGCTCGGCCGGGTGCTCGCCGAGCCGGTCTCCTCTCCGCTCACCATCCCGGCTCACGACAACTCGGCGATGGACGGCTACGCGGTTCGCGCCGATGATGTGATCGGCGCCAGCGCCGCGAGTCCGGTCGTACTCACGGTTCTGGAAACGGTGGCAGCCGGTTCCCTCCCGACCAGATCGGTCGCGCCGGGAACCGCTACCCGGATAATGACCGGCGCGCCGATCCCCGACGGCGCCGACAGCGTCGTGCGCGTCGAAGACACCGACGCCGGCGAGACGGTGGTCACCGTCACTACCGATCGCGACGCGCGCTCCAACATCCGCCCGCGAGGCGAGGACGTCGAGCGCGGCGCGACGGTGCTCGAAGCAGGTGCGCCGATCGGCCCGGCGCAGATCGGTGTGCTCGCTTCGGTGGGCGCGGCGAGCGTGCCCGTGTACAGGCGGCCGCGCGTCGCCTTCATCGCCACCGGCGACGAGCTCGTGGAGCTCGACCGCTTCGACGAGGTGCTCGCAGGCGAGAGAATCGTCACGTCGAACAGCTACGCACTCGACGCCATGATCCGTGCGACCGGCGGCATCCCGCTCGACCTCGGCATCGCGCGCGACGACCCGGCGGAGCTGCGTGCGCGCATCGAGGGTGCGGCGGGAAGCGACGTGCTGATAACGTCCGCCGGCATCTCGGCGGGCGCGTACGACTACGTGCGGCCGGTGCTCGCGGAGCTCGGCGTGAAGCTCGAAGTCTGGAAGGTGCGCATGCGACCCGGCGCGCCGCTCGGCTTCGGAAGACTCGGCGCGATGCCGTGGATCGGACTCCCGGGGAATCCCGTCTCCACGATGGTCACTTTCGAGCTCTTCGTTCGACCGATGCTGCGAAGGATGCTCGGCCACACGCGCCTCTTTCGCGTGCCGATACGCGTGACGCTCGCCGAGCCGGTGCGGATCGGGGCACCGCGCACGCACTTTCTCCGCGCGGTGTTGAGCACGGGCGAAGGGGGTGAGCGCGTCGCGAGGCTCACCGGTCCACAGGGCTCCGGAATCCTCACTTCGATGTCGCGCGCGAACGCGCTGCTCGTGGTGCCGCACGACCGCGGCGAGGTGGCGGCCGGCGAGACGCTCAACGCCATCCCGCTCGGCGAGGACGCCGAGCTCTCGGCGCGCTTCGAGCTGTGAGAAAAGCGGTCGGCGAAGCGACGCAGGACGAGCTCCTCGCGGAGCTGGAGCGCCGCTTCGTGGTGGAACCGCAGGAAGTCACGGCGTTCGGACGCGAGCTCCAGCTCCTGGCGCCGCGCAGCGCCGAGGAGTTGCTGGACGCGGATGATTTCGATCGCGACGAGCGGCTGCCGTACTGGGCGGATCTCTGGCCATCGTCGTACGCGCTCGCCGATCGCGTTTCGAGCGAGGAAGGGCGGGACGTCGCAGGCGAGGGAGATGCGCCGCTCCGGCTGCTCGAGCTGGGGTGCGGGCTCGGGCTCGTGACCATCGCAGCGCTCGCCGCCGGCTTCGACGTACTCGCTACGGACTACTATGACGACGCGCTGAACTTCACGCGCGTCAACGCGTGGCGTGTCCTCGGGAAGAACGTCGCGGTTCGCCTCGTGGACTGGCGTGCTCTGCCGCCGGACCTGGGCACTTTCGATCGGGTGGTGGCCGCGGATGTTCTGTACGAGCAGCGGTACGCGGCGATCGTCGCCGCCACGCTGGCGCGCACGCTCGCCCGCGACGGCATCGCCCTCGTGGCCGACCCGGGACGCAGTGCACTCCCCTCCTTCCTGCGCGAATGCACCGCGCGCGGGCTCGCGGTGTCTTCGGTGGAGAGTTGGCGCTACTCGGAGGGCGACGTGCGGCAGACCATCCTGGTGCACGAGCTCGTGTGGCACGGGTCGCCGCCGCAGTGAGTCGCCATTGTGATTCGCCGTCGGTCGCACAGCGTCCCGTCATCGCGCGCACGACGCCGGCGCGGCATACCACCTCACTTCCTTTCACATCCCCCCACAACGCTGCGCCCGTTCCGGACGTAGCTCTTTCCGTGAACATGCCCAAAGTGAAACGCGCGCCCTCGCGTCGTGCCTTCTCCTGCGTGGCTGCGGCCGTCGTGCTTCTGCTGCTGCCGGCGTGCAGCAGGCAGGGCGACCGCCACGCGCGCGACGCCCAGGAGCGTCGCATCGTCAGCGTCTCGAAGCAGATCAACGAGTTCATCTACGCGATCGGCGCCGAACACGATCTCGTGGCCGTCGATCTCACGTCGATCTATCCGCCGCAGATCCGCAAACTCCCCACGGTGGGCTACCACCGCGCGCTCAGCGCCGAGGGGATCATCTCGATGAAGCCGACGGTGTTCCTCACCGATGGCAACGTCGGCCCCGACGCGGTGCTCGATCAACTGCGCAAGGTTGGAATTCCGATCACCGTGATGAACCCCGGGAAGACGGTGGACAGCGCGCAGGCGCTGCTCACGCATCTCGGAGAGTTCTTCCACCGCGAACAGGCGGCTGACAGCGTGCTCGCGGAGTGGAAGGCCGGAATGCAGCAGCTCTGGGCCGACACGGCCACGTGGCACGAGCAGAAGCATCCGCGGGTGCTCATCATCCACTTCGGCCAGATCATCAACAACTATCTCGCCGTGAAGAGCGGGAGCACAGCCGATCAGTTGCTGCGCTGGGCCGGCGGCGTGAACGCCGTCGACTCCGTGGGCGGGATGATGCGTCTCACGCCGGAGCTGATCGCGCGCTCGGCGCCCGACGTGATCATCGCCACGGACGTGGGCTTCGATCGCTTCGGCAGCGCCGAGAAGTTCGCCACTCTCCCCGGCGTCTCGCTCACACCGGCCGGTCGCAACAAGCGCATCTACCGCATCAACGAGCAGAAGATCATGTACTACGGCCCGCGCACGCCGGCGGCCGTACGCGAGCTGCACGCGATGCTCTTCCCCTGAGATGCTGCGGCGTCTCGGGTTCGGGCAGACTTATCTTCTGCTCTTCATAGTGCTGCTCATCGCGCTCGTGGCGTCGGCCGCGATAGGCGCGTTCTCGTTCACGCCCGCGAAGATGCTCCAGTTCGTGGGCGAAGCGTTCGGCGCCACGCCGCACGTCGCCGCCGACGAACTGGGGCGCAACGTCTTCTTCCGACTGCGACTCCCGCGCGTGCTGGTGGCGGGACTCACCGGCGCGGTGCTCGGCGTTTCGGGAACGCTGATGCAGGGGCTCTTCCGCAACCCGATCGTGGAGCCGGGGCTGGTGGGCACGTCCGCCGGTGCGGCGCTCGGTGCGGCGATCGTGTTCGTCTTCGGCGACAGCACGGCACTCGCGTTCGCGACTCCACTCGGCTCGCTCGCGGTGCCGGTCGCTGCGTTCGCCGTCTCGTTCGCGGCCACGATGATCGTGTACCGGCTCTCGACCGCGTTCGGGAAGGTCAACGTCTTCACCCTCCTGCTCGCCGGGATAGCGATCAACGCACTGTGCGCGGCCGGGACCGGATTCCTCTCGTACGTGGCGCGCGACCCGCAGGCGCGGAACATCACCTTCTGGAATCTCGGAACGTTCACGACAGCCGACTGGCGCGGCGTGGAGCTGATCGGCTTCTTCTTCGTGGTCAGCTTCCTCTGGTCGCTGCGCTACGGGAAGTCGCTCAACGCGCTCATGCTGGGCGAGAGCGAGGCGGCGTCGCTCGGAGTGAATCCGGATCGGCTGATCCTGCAGCTCATTGTCGTGAACACGATAATGGTGGCCGTCGCCACCGCGATGGTGGGCGTGATCGCGTTCGTGGGGCTGGTGATTCCCCACGTCCTGCGGATGACGAAGTCGTCGGACTACAACTTCCTCCTCCCGGCGTCGGCGCTCTTCGGCGCGATCACGATGGAGGTCGTCGACATCGCCGCCCGGATCATCATCCCGCCCGCCGAGCTGCCTATCGGGATCATCACGGCGGTGATCGGCGCGCCGGTGTTCCTCTGGATCCTCCTGCGCCAGACGCGCGGCGGGAGCGTGGGCTTCTATGGCTGAGGTGGAACACGCCACGTATCGCGTGGGCGACACCGTCATCCTCGACGACGTCTCGGTGAACTTCGTTCCCGGGGCGTTCAACGTGATCCTCGGTCCGAACGGCGCGGGGAAGTCCACGCTGCTGGCAATCGCCACCGGGCTGCTGCGGCCTACGTCCGGGCAGGTGCGATACGGCGATCGACTGGTGGGCGAGTACAGCGCCACGGCGCTCGCCAGGAAGCGGGCAGTTCTCTCGCAGCGAGTGGACCTGGCGTTCCCGCTGGACGTGGAGGACGTGGTGCTCATGGGACGTTATCCGCACTACGGCCGCACGCCGTCGAAGCGCGACCGCGACATCGTCACGCGCGCACTCGAGCTCGTGGGGATGACCGCTCGCCGCAGACAGCGCTACACCACGCTCTCCGGCGGCGAGCAGCAGAAGGTTCAGCTCGCGCGCGTCCTCGCGCAGATCTGGAACTACGACGAGCCGCGCGAACCGAGGTTCCTCTTCCTCGACGAGCCCACCACGAGCCTCGACATCCACTACCAGCTCCACCTGCTCGACGTGGCGCGCGGCATCCTCGACTACGACTGCACCGTCATCGCCATCCTGCACGACATCACGATGGCGCT
>JBIQLU010000058.1:6264-9680 GCA_044463985.1 Gemmatimonas aurantiaca
CGCGATTCAATTCGCCAGCTTCTTGCGCGCGAACGGGCGCACGAACGCGGCGGGCGGGTTGTGCGCCGTCGCCAGGTCGTACGCCTTCTGGTACATCTCCCGCGCCTTGTCCGCCTTCCCCTGCTTCTCGTACGTCATGCCCAGAAGAGAGTGCATGAACGGATCGCGCTCGTTCCCCTTCATGGCGATGGTCTTCGTGAACTCGGCCTCCGCCGTTGCGAGATCGTCGGTATAGAGCGCGACGTACCCTACCAGGTACGGGAAGAAGCGCTCCTGCTGCGCGGCCATCGCTGTATCGCTGTCGAGCGCGCGGCGCGCATTCGCGATCTGCGCTTCGGCCTCGGCCTTGTCGCCGCGACGCGCGGCGATGCGCCCCAGCGCGTGCGCGAGTCGATAATCCCAGAGCGACTTCGGATGCGTACGCGGCTCCGGCTCCTTGTTGCCGAGCTCCGATCCCTTGCGATACCACTCTTCGGCGGTGTCCAGCTCACCGGCGTCGATGCAAACGCGCGCGCCCTCGTTCGCCATCTCGCCCTGCTGATAAAACGCGTTCTGCGGCTCCGCCTGCTCCTGAGTCTTCCAGTAATCGATCACCATCTGCTCGTACTTGATGGTGTTCGCGCAGTCGCCGTCGAAGGCGTAGGACATCGCCATTGCGCGCTGCGCCGAGGCCTTCGCGGCGGGCGTCTCGGCGGAATCGATCATCCGCTGGAAGATGACGCGCGCTTCGGCCGTCTTCCCTTCCCGGTCTAGCGCAGCCGCCTCGCGCGCCGGGCCGGACGGCCCTCGATTGCCCTGGGTCTGCTGAGCGTGAACTGGCGTCACCGCCAGCGTGAGTGCCGCGAACGCGAGTGCGGCCGGAACGCGTATGGAACGAGAGCGGGAGCGAAACGGGGAGGTCATGATGGCTTCTCCGTGTGAGAGTTGGAGGCTTCCCTCCGGGAGAAAGCTAACAGACATGGCGTTCGATTGCCTTCCACGTTAGCGAGCGCTGCGCGAGCTGATCGCTGCCGGGCGGCGCGGGGGGGGCGTGCAGGGCCGCGAACGAGCGCGAGCTACCAGCTCCCGCCACCTCCTCCGCCTCCACCACCACCCACCGAGCCGCCACCACCGGAGCCCGAGCTGGATCCTGGCGAGGAGCCGAGCGTCTTCGTGGCGGCGCTGCGAAAATCGCCGAGTCCGCTCTGGAAAGCGTGCACATTGAAGCTCCCCGGCGTGCCACCGCTGTACCACCCAGGCGGCGAGGCCGCGAGCACGGACGCGAACTGCTTCACCCAGATGTCGCTCACGTCCAGCGCCACGGCGTACGGGAGGAGCGTCTCGAAGAGCTTCGTCGTGCGCTCCGGTCCCTGCGAAAACTCGAGCTGCGACTTCTCGGCGCGGCGGATGTACTCCTCGAGCCCCTTCACGTCGCGCCAGCTCCGCGCACCCGCGAGAGTCATTCGCGGCATCGCGTTGGCGAAGCCGAAGAAGACCACGCTGGTGAGGAAGAGTCCAATAGCGAGGATCGCGTTGTGAAAGATGAGGAGCATGGCGAAGCCCACGAAGTCGCACAGCACGCCGAAGAGGATCCAGCGATTACGCACGCTCTGCGGGCTGGCCGGGAAGAGGCCCTTGTCCACGAGAAACTCGTACAGCTCGTTACGAATGCCCGGAAGCTGCGTGTAGAACTCGTTGTGCAGTTCGCTCATGCGCTTCGCCTGGTAATCGCCGAACACGCCATCGAGCACGCTCTTCTCGAATGGCGCGAGCTCGCTCCCGGCCGGCTTGTCGGTGCGGACGAGCTCCCAGTCGGTGTCGCCGATCCCGATGGAGCGGAGCGTCTTCGCCACGAAGGAGTCGCCCGTCGCAACGCCAAGCGGTCCTCCCGTCTGGACTTCCTGGATGGTGAGGTAGCCGCGCACCGCCATGTCGAGCAGCGTGGCGACGACGTCGTCCATCCCGGCGCGCTGGTCGGCGAGAGTACCCGCGGCACCGGGCGGAAGACCGTCGGGGGGATTCCACACGGGTACGATGCTCCCCGTGGCGGGCTCGCGCCCCCTGCGCCACCAGAGACCGAACATCGCGAGAAACGCGATAGGCGGGAGCGCTGCGGGCCACCACTTGCGAACGGCAGCCAGGAGCTTGTCGGCAGCGGTGGGAGCCGCGATGATCCCCTTGGGGAACGCCGCCACCATCGTCAGTCCCTCGCCCGGGTCGAGTCGCCCCGATGCGAAGTGGTACTTCCCGCCGCCATCGAACGCGGCCTCGCACCTGTCGTTGCTCGAGCTCTCGGACCAGCCGGCATAGCACCACGCCGACCATCCTGCCGTATCCGACGATAACGAGACCACCGGAGAGTCGATGGTGACCGTGGCCGCGGCGTGCAGGATCGGAACGGGCCAGTCGGTTCCTGTCACCTGCCAGTAGAGCTCATCGTGATCGTCGAAGAAACCGAGCCCGCTCGCGAGGCGATAGTGCACCACGTAGCTCTGCTTCCCGCCGACCAGCACATCCGGATCGCCCATTCGAATGCGCACGTGCGAGCCGCGCGTGATCTTGTACTCTAGCTTCTTCCCGGAGGCGTCGGTGACGCCGATGACGTCCAGACCGACTTTCACCCTGCCGGCGGAAATCGGAACGTCCTTCGACACGACCTTGTTGTACCGCACGGGTATCTCGCGATAGATCCCGTGCCGCATGACCTGGCCGAAGTCGACGTCGATCCGCTCGACGACGTCGATCGTGCGATCGGCGAGTACTGTGTAGTCGGATGTGAACGACGTGATCGTCCATCCCCCGTCCTGCGCGCGAAGCGCCGCGAACGGGAGGAAGAGGATCGCGATGAATGCCAGCATCGCCCTCGGGCGCGCCGCGCCGGGCATCACCTGCTTCGGCCCAGGTCCACCTTCGGCGCTTCCCGCTGATCGGGGTCCGCGAGCTCGAAGAACTCGCCCGCGCGGAAGCCGAACGGTCCCGCGATCAGAACGTTGGGAAACGTCTCTCGAAGTGTATTGAAGTCGCGGACCACGGCGTTGTAGTAGCGCCGCGCGCTGGCGATGTCGTTCTCCGCAGCGCCGAGCTGATGCTGGAGATCGAGAACGTTCTGATTCGCCTTGAGGTCCGGGTAGCTCTCCGCGACGGCGAAGAGCTGGCGCAGTCCCGCGGTCAGCGCGCTCTCCGCCTGGGCGCGCGCAGCGGCGTTCTCGGGGCCGCTGCCGGTGCTGGCCGCGCGGGCGCGCGCCTCGGTAACCCGGGTCAGCGTTCCCTCCTCGTGATCCATGTAGCCGCGCACGGCCTCGACGAGGTTCGGGATCAGGTCCGCACGCCGCTTGAGGAGAGTGTCCACATCGGCCCACGCGCCGCGCATGCGATTGCGCATCGCGACGAGGCGGTTGAACGTCATCGCGAGCCACCCCGCGATGAGCACCGCCACT
>JBIQLU010000058.1:9780-18082 GCA_044463985.1 Gemmatimonas aurantiaca
CGCGACGAGGCGGTTGAACGTCATCGCGAGCCACCCCGCGATGAGCACCGCCACTGCCAGCACGATCAGGGTTGTCATGGGCGATATGGTAGCAGAAAACCCTCCGGAGGGCCAGAGGAAGGAGCCCCGAGTCAGTCGAGCCGCCCCCGCAGCTCGTCTAGCATGGAGCGCCACTCGGCTAGTGCCGCATCCCCATCCTCCTCACGGAGCTCCGCGAGCTCCGAGTCCGAGGCTATCCGGTCGATCGCGCTCCGTGCCTGCGCGACGAGCGACGGCGGTAGCGCACGCCCCACCCGGGCGATCCACTCGAACACCTCCGAAGGGACCTCGTCGCCGGGCTTCTTGAGCAGCGTGGCCACGACTTCCGCGGCCGCGAGCGCGACGCTCCCCCGCGCGGCATCGATGCGCGTGTCGGAGTCGTTCACTGCGCGCAGCGCGAGATCGACCACGCCGATGTCATCGGCATCCTCGAGCGCCGCGATCCAATCCATGGCGTCATCGTTCGCGAAGACCTCGATTCCCCAGCTTGCCATCTTCACTTTCCTGTGTGTCGTGCAAAGTCGTAGTCGCGTATCGGTACTTCGGTTCAACGTGCGCCGTTTCGCGTGCGACGCGTCTTGCTCTTCGGGTGAACGGCGCCCAACGTTGTCATCGCGGAGCACGTTCCCGGAGAGTGGTGCCCGTCGTGCACGCAACCGAGCCTCCCACCCACAGCGCCTCACGCCATGTTCTCGTCTCGCCTGCTGATCGCTGCATTCATCACGACCCTCGTCCCTATGCCCGGCGGCGCGCCCCGCGCGACCTGGAGCGATCTTCTCGCGAGTGGCGATTCCACCGACGTCGCGCGCGACGGGAGGCTCCCGCTCGTGCCAGTGGTGCTCGACTCGGCATTTCTCGCCGGATATCAGTGGCGCAACATAGGGCCGGATCGCGGTGGGCGCTCGATCGCCGTTACTGGCGTGAAGGGGCAGCCGAAGGTGGCGTACTTCGGCGCGACCGGCGGCGGCCTGTGGAAGACCACCGACGGAGGCGAGAACTGGTTTCCGGTGACCGACGGCCAGATCTCGAGCGCATCCGTCGGCGCAGTCGCCGTGAGCGAGAGCGACCCCGACATCGTCTACATCGGCACCGGCGAGAGCTGCATCCGCAACGACATCATGCCGGGCGACGGCGTCTACAAGAGCACCGACGGCGGAAAGACGTGGACCCACGTCGGTTTCTCCGGAGTGGATGCCATCTCGAAGATCCGGATCGATCCGCACGATCCCGACATCGTGTACGTGGCGGCGTTCGGCAAGTACAGCGCTCCGAGCGCGGAGCGCGGCGTGTTCAAGAGCACGGACGGTGGAAAGACGTGGCGGAAGGTGCTCTATCGCGACGACAAGACGGGCGCCGTGGACCTGAGCATCGATGAGCGGAATCCGAACGTCCTCTACGCCGCGCTCTGGGAGGCCTACCGCAATGAATACCACATGTCGAGCGGCGGGCCGGGGAGCGGGTTGTTCCGCAGCAGCGATGGCGGCGAGACGTGGAAGGAGATCACGCGCAATCCCGGCCTGCCGTCGGGCGTGGTGGGGCGTATCGGCGTTGCGGTGTCGCCGGCGAACTCGAACCGCGTGTACGCGCTGGTGGAGAACGACAGCGGAGGGCTGTTCAGCAGCGATGATGCCGGCGCCACGTGGAAGCTCGTCAACGACAATCGCGCCATCCGCCAGCGTGCGTTCTACTATACCCACGTATTCGCCGACCCGAAGAACGCCGACGTGGTCTACATGGAGAACACATCGCTCTTCCGCTCGGACGACGGCGGGAAGACGACGAAGGCGATACGCGGCACGCACGGCGACTTCCATGACCTCTGGATCGATCCGGACGAACCTGCTCACCTGGTGGTGGGGAACGACGGCGGCGGCGCCGTGTCGGCCGACACCGGTGGCCACTGGACCGCGCAGGACTTTCCCACGGAACAGTTCTATCACGTAGCCACCACGGCGCACATCCCCTACCACGTGTGCGGCGCGCAGCAGGACA
Source organism: Gemmatimonas aurantiaca (assembly GCA_044463985.1). Classification (GTDB taxonomy): domain Bacteria; phylum Gemmatimonadota; class Gemmatimonadetes; order Gemmatimonadales; family Gemmatimonadaceae; genus JADGGM01. The sequence continues at coordinate 11,812 of JBIQLU010000058.1, forward strand.
ACTCCACGCTCTGCATCCCGTTCGACTGGAATCTCCGTGCGTTCGAGGCGGCACGCCGCTCGAGCGAGCGCCCGGCCGCAGATGGTGATGACGACGATCGCGGCGCGCCATCCGGCGGCGACATCACCGCCGGCGGGATGGCTCTCGCGTACGAGGCCGGAGGGGGCGAGCCGGGTTACATCGCGCCCGACCCGTTGGACCCCGAGCTGTTCTATTCGGGCACCAACAACGGCGGCTACATCGACCGGTACGACAGGAGCACAGGCCACTCGCGCGAGGTGAATCCGTATCCCTGGTTCTACTCGGGCGAGCCGTCGAAGGACATCAGGGAACGCTGGCAGTGGACTTTCCCGATAATCTTCTCGCCGATCGATTCCACCGTGCTCTACACCTCGTCGCAGCGTCTCTGGCGTACCACCGACGGTGGTCAGACGTGGACCGCGCTCAGCGGCGATCTCACTCGCCACGATCCGAAGACACAGGGGAAGTCCGGTGGACCGATCACCGGCGACATGAACGGCCCCGAAGTGTACGGCGTGATCTTCAGCGTGGGACCGAGCAAGAAGAACATCGACGTGATCTGGACCGGCTCCGACGACGGCCTCGTGTTCGTCACGAGGAACGGCGGAAAGAGCTGGACGAACGTGACGCCGAAGGGTATGCCCGATTTCGGGCGCGTGAGCCAGATCGACGCGTCGGCATTCGATGCCGGCACGGCGTACATCTCGGTACGCCGCCCGCTCTTCGATGACTTCGCGCCGTACATCTTCAGAACCACCGACTACGGGAAGAGCTGGACGAAGATCGTGAGCGGGATCCGCCCCGACGCGTACGTACACGCCGTGCGGGAGGACCCGCACCGCCGCGGCCTCCTCTACGCCGCGACTCAGCACGGCGTCTACATCTCGTACGACGATGGCGGATCGTGGCAGTCGCTCTCGCTCGGCATGCCGGACATCCCGCTGGTGGATCTCGTGGTCGAGGACAACGAGCTGATAGTGGCATCGCACGGACGCGGCTTCTGGGCGCTCGACGACATCGCTGCGCTCCGCCAGGTGACTCCCGAGACGCTCGCATCCGGCGCGCAGCTCTTCACGCCGCCCACCGGCGTCCGCTCGGGGCCGGAAGTATCGATCAGTTGGTGGCTGGGCGAGAAGCCGCGCACGGCGAAGCTCGAGATAGTGGACTCCACCGGCACCGTGCTCCGCTCCTTCGTGCCCGACACCTCGAAGCCGGACAGCGCGCGCCGCGCGCAGCAGGGACGCGGTCGCAACGCGGCGACGTTCGTGCCATTGAACGCTGGACTCACCCACATCAACTGGGATCTCCGCACCGAGGGTTTCGCTTCGTTCCCCGGAATGATTCTCTGGGGTGCGCGCAACCGCGGCCCGGCCGTGCCGCCGGGGCGCTACACCGTTCGCCTCGTGGCCGACGGTCGCACACTCACCGCGCCGCTCGTGGTGAAGCGCAATCCGCGCTTCACCAACGTCTCGGACGCCGACCTGCGCGCGCAGTACGCGTTCTCGAAGAAGGTGCGCGACAGGACCAACGAGGCGAACGAGGCGGTGATCGCGATCCGTCACGTGAAGGCGCAGCTCGATGACAGAAAGAAGCGTGCGACCGATGCATCGCTCCGCTCCTCCATAGCGACGCTGGAATCGAAGGCGTCGAGCATCGAGGAGAAGATCTATCAGGTGCGCAATCGGAGTGGCCAGGACCCGCTCAACTTCCCCATCAAGGTCAACAACCGTCTGGCTACGCTGCTCTCGATGGCCGAGCGCGGCGATGGACGCCCGACCAACAACATGCCGGAGATCTACGAGATTCTCTCGAAGGAGCTCGACGGCTATACCGCGGAGCTCACGCGACTGTGGAAGTCCGATCTCGTATCGGTCAACAGCGGACTCTCCGGCGCCGGGCTCCTCCCTGTCGATCCCGGCTGCGCGAAGGCGGAGGGGTGCCAGGTAGTAGAGTGAGCGAGGATCCCGAACCGGCTCCGATTCCTCCATCGCGGCAGCAGGCAGAACCTCCGATTCTCGACCACCAGCAACGACGCTGGGTCCTCGCCGCGCTCATGATGACGGTCATGCTCGCGGCGATGGACACCACCATCGTCTCCACGGCGATCCCGCAGATCGTGGGCGACCTGGGCGGGTTCGCTCTCTTCTCGTGGGTCTTCTCGATCTATCTGCTCGCGCAGACGGTCACGATCCCGATCTACGGCAAGCTCGCGGACATCCTCGGGCGCAAACCGGTTCTCATCGCTGGCACCGTCATCTTCCTGGCGGGTTCGGTCGCATCCGCGTTCGCGTGGAACATGGTCGCCCTGATCGCCTTTCGCGGTCTGCAGGGACTCGGAGCGGGATCGATCATGGCGACGGTAAACACGCTCGCCGGTGATCTGTACTCCGTGCGCGAACGCGCGCGCATCGAGGGATGGCTCTCGAGCGTATGGGGAGTTGCCGCGATCGTCGGCCCCACGCTCGGCGGCGCGTTCGCCGAATACGCTTCGTGGCGCTGGATCTTCCTGATCAACGTACCGGTCGGCGCCGTGTCGCTCACCTTTCTCGTCCGCTACCTCCACGAGCAGGCGCCACACCACGAGCACAGCATCGACTACCCGGGTGCGCTGCTCATGCTGCTCGCTGGTGGCTCGCTGATCTTCGGACTGCTCGAGGGTGGACAGTCGTGGCCGTGGCTCTCGGCGCCGAGCTTCGCGGTGCTCGCGCTGGCGATGGTTCTCATCGCCGCCACCGTCTGGCGGGAGCGCCGCGCGGCCGAGCCGATCATGCCTTCGTGGCTCTGGCGGCATCGCGTTCTCGCGGGAAGCAATCTGGCGATGGTCGGGATGGGGCTCGTGATGATGGCGCCGAACACCTACCTCCCCACCTTCGGCCAGTCGGTGCTGGGACTCGGCGCGATCGCCGCGGGACTGCTCCTCGCCAGCATGAGTATAGGGTGGCCAGTGGCGTCGTCGCTCTCGGGCCGGCTGTATCTGCGCATCGGCTTCCGCGACAGCGCGCTCGCGGGAGCGGTGCTCATGGCGCTCGCGGCCGCCGCGTTTCTCGTGGTTCCCTACCCCGGGCGGATCCTGCCGCTGCTGATCGCGCAGATGCTGCTGGGCGCGGGGTTCGGGCTCCTCTCCACGCCGCTGCTCGTGGGCGTGCAGACCACGGTCACATGGCACGAGCGGGGAGTGGTGACGGGCGCCAACATCTTCGGGCGCTATCTGGGGCAAAGCCTCGGCGCGGCGCTCTTCGGAGCGGTGTTCAACGCCGCGATGGCGAAGCAGCTATCTGCAGCGCCGGCCGCATTGCGCGGTGCGTTGCCGCGCGATGTCGACTCGGTGATCGGTGCGCTGGAGCGGCACCAGCTCGCGGGTGCCGCAGACGAATATCTGCGGCACGCGATGTACGTCGCGACCCACCACGTGTACGCGGGCGCCGTGATCATCGCGCTGATCACCATAGGCGTCGTACTCATCGCACCGCGGCACTTCCCCACGGTGGAGTGACAGTCAGAGCCCCTCGCCATCCCTGAACGCGCGCAGCCATACGTGCAGATACGTCGCCGCGACGAACATGAAAGCCAGGAAGAGCACGCCGCCGAGCACGGCGGCGCGCCACGCCTGGCGCGCCGCGTCGGGCGGAAGCTCCGATACGAGCGGAATGAACCCCATCAGACCGGCGCCGCACACGCCGCAGGCGATCGCGAGCGCGGGCGAGCGCCTTTCGAGTCGCCACGTGGCGAGGGCGGCGCTCCCCGCGACCAGCGCGAAGATCACCGACCCGGCGGCGAGCTCGACCCAGCGCAGACGCGGATCGCGCGACGAGAGCATCGCCGCGGCGAGGAGCACGCCTCCCATGGCATACGCCGCCAACAGCGCAGCGATGAGTCTGGGACCGAGCGAACGCGTCACCGCGCCTTGCCGAGACCGGCGCGCGCCACATCAGCGCACTCGGGGAGTTGCAGCGGCGAAGTGACGTTGATGCGGAGATCGTGGATCAGCCCATCCTTCAAGCCGTAGATCCAGCCGTGCACCGCCAGCTCCTGCCCGCGGTCCCAGGCGTCGCGCACGACGGTGGTCTGACTCACGTTGGAAACCTGCTCGATCACGTTCAACTCGCAGAGTAGATCGTGCCGCTCGCTTTCCGTTTCCAGCGCATCGAGCTCCCGCTGGTGGGCGCGCCGCACATCCTGCACGTGGCGGAGCCAGTTGTCGATCAGCCCGGAGCGACCGTCGCGCAGCGCGGCGAGCACGCCGCCGCAGCCGTAGTGTCCGCAGACGATGATGTGCTTCACGTGCAGCACCTCCACCGCGAACTGGATCACCGATAGGCAGTTGAGGTCGGTGTGGACCACCACGTTCGACACGTTCCGGTGCACGAATATTTCACCGGGCGGGAGATCCACTATCTGGTTCGCGGGCACGCGACTGTCCGCGCACCCGATCCAGAGATATTCGGGCGCCTGCTGGCGCGCGAGTCGACTGAAGAACTCCGGATCCTCTCCGGTGATGCGTTCGGCCCAGATGCGGTTGTTCTTCAGAAGTTGGCTGAGCAATGTGACATCCATCGAAGGTTGAGCGCCGAGCGCGCGTGGGCGCGCTCCCGGAGAGCGACGCTCGCCCTCCCGACGCAAGATGGCGCGCGCGGCGTTGGCGTGCCAGCGCGGCGACCGGTTGCGCGCGAGGGGGCGTGCGCGCCATGGTTCACCGGCCGGCCGGCCGCCGAGCCGGGGTCGCAACGGAGGTGAACAGGAGTGGCGAAACGATCGCTGGAAACCGACTACCTCGTCGTCGGCGCCGGGGCGATGGGAATGGCCTTCACGGACGCGTTGATCGACCACGCGGACGTGCACGTCACGCTCGTGGATCGTCGCCACGCTCCCGGCGGCCACTGGCTCGACGCCTATCCATTCGTCCAGTTGCACCAGGCCTCGGTCTTCTACGGCGTCGCGTCGACCGTGCTCGGCGGCGGAGTACAGTCCGAAGGTCCGGAGGCGGGACTCCACGAGCGCGCGCACCGCGCGGAGATCTGCGAGTACTACGACGACGTGCTTCGCGGGCGCTTCCTTCCTTCCGGCAAAGTCACTTTCCTGGGCAACAGCGAGTACCACGCAGATGGATCGCGCCACCTGGTGACGTCGCGTCTCACCGGCGAAACGTCGGAGCTCCGAGTGCGCCGACGTGTGGTGGATGCCGCGTACCTCGCCCCCACGATTCCCGCGACCACGCCGCCGCCTTTCGAGGTTGCCGATGATCTTCGCATAGCCACCGTCAACGACCTCGCCGCCCTCGATCGGACGCCATCGAGCTACGTGATCGTCGGTTCCGGCAAGACCGGCACCGACGCGATCATCTGGCTTCTGCGCGAGGGAGTCGCGGCAGACCGGATAGTGTGGGTACGTCCCCGCGACCCGTGGATGCTCGACCGCGCCGTGGTCCAGCCGGACCCGCTCGTAGCGCTGGGACTCGGCGCGAACACGATGGAAGCGGCCGCCGCCGCGAGCTCTCCCGACGATTTCTTTCTGCGACTGGAAGCCGCGGGCGTGATGCTGCGCATCGACGAGAACGTGGTCCCCACCATGGCCAGGGCGCCCACGCTCGCCCGATGGGAGCTCGAACTCCTGCGCACAATAGAGAACGTGGTGCGACTCGGGCACGTGCGGCGCGCCACGCGTCGCCGGCTGATCCTCGACCGGGGCGAGTTGCCGCTCGAGCCCGATGCGCTCGTGGTGCACTGCGCCGCAGCCGGACTGCGCCAGCCGCCGCTCGTCCCGATCTGGGGCAGCGACGTGATCCGGCTGCAGACCATCCGCGCAGGCTTTCCGTGCTTCTGCGCGGCGCTCGCCGGCTACGTCGAAGCGACACGCGACGACGATCGCGAGCGAAACCGACTCTGCCCGCCGAATGCGTACGCCAACACCACTGCCGACTGGGCGCTGATGCAGCTCCGTGGCACGCTCGCGACGCGCAGCTACGGCTCGGAGCCGGACATAGCGAGGTGGGCCAACGGATGCGCGCTCAACCCGTCGCGCATCGAAGCATCACGACGTGAAGACCCCGCGGTGCGCGCCGCCGCCGCGCGCGCGGCCGGCAGTGTGGATGCCGCGCTCGCGAGTCTGGCGGAGATGCTGGAAGAACGGCCACCGGCGCGCGACCGCGCCTGAGGAGCGCCGGCCAACGCACGGCGCACGGATGGTCGCGTCACGCGTCGCGTCACATCCTTCTGTACTTCGCTCCGCTCCCGCCTTCGCGCGGCGTCCACCG
>JBIQLU010000058.1:18182-21636 GCA_044463985.1 Gemmatimonas aurantiaca
GTCACATCCTTCTGTACTTCGCTCCGCTCCCGCCTTCGCGCGGCGTCCACCGCGGCCCGATGTCGTCCGTGGCCTTGCAATCGATGCAGTTCGCGGGGCTCACCACGAGTCGATCGCCATCGCGCTCGTACACGCCGGCCGGGCACATGTGCTGGTACAGCGTCGCTACGTCCCCCGGGATGTCCTCGCCCACGATCAGGTGCGAAGGGATGTCGTCGCGAGTCGCGTTCCCCGATCTGAACACCGCATCGAGCTTGCTGAAGGTCAGCACGCCGTCGGGGCGGAGCTCCTCGCCGCCGCCGGGCGTACGCGGCACTTCCGCGTCGGCCTCCGACGAGATCATCCCGCCCGGGAATGCTCCTTTCGTGACGGTCATGAGCGCGGCCTTCACGCCGCCGGCGTAGATGCCGGATTTCTGGAACGCGAGCCGCATGTTACGCCGCTCGCGCAGGTCGCTCATGATGTAGCTCTCGTTCACCATCCGGTCGTACGGGGCCAGCGCGGCAGCGGAGGTGTCGCCCTTCTTCAGCGCCTCGAATATCGCACGCGCCGCGTAGATCCCCGACTGTACGGCGTAGTGAATTCCCTTGAGGGAGGAAACCTCCACGAATCCAGCGGAATCGCCCACGATGACGGCGCCGTCGCCGTAGCGGCGCTCGGGCACCGCGAAGTAGCCGCCCTCGGGGATCGTCTTCGCACCCCACTCCACCATCTCGCCGCCGGCGAGATACTCGCGGAAGAACGGGTGCGTCTTGAGCCGCTGCAGCAGCTCGTGCACATCGAGATCCAGCTCGCGGTAGTCCATTCCCACGACGATGCCGAGCGCCACGAGATTCGGCTCGATCGGGTACATGAGGCTTCCGCCGAACGCGTCGTTGGGAAGCGGCCACCCGAGCGTGTGCACGATCGCGTCGAGCGGCTTCTTCGTTTCCCAGAGCTCCTTCACACCCAGCGCGAAGATCTGCGGATTGCGCGAGCCGATCCCGCGCCACTTCGTGTAAGCCTGCGCCAGCGACCCGCGGGTGCCCTCGGCCAGCACCGTCACGCGCGCGGTGATGTCGGTGGGTGGCGTGAAGTCGCTGCCGGGCGAGCCGTCGCGCTGCAGTCCCGACGGAGTGGTACGCACGCCGATCACGCGTTCGCCTTCCACGAGCAGCGACTCCACGGGGAATCCGGTGAACACGTTCACGCCGGCTTCCTCCGCCTTCTCTCCCATCCACCGCACGATCTCGCAGATCGACGCCACGAAGTTGCCGTGGTTCTTCATCGTGGGCGGAGTGGGAATGCGCTGCGCGCGACCGCCCGTCATGAAGTACACGCGCTCCTGCTGCACGGGGGAGCGGAACGGGAAATCGGAGTCCTTCAGGTCGGGGAAGAGCTCGCGAAACGATCGCGGATTCACGACGGCACCCGACAGATTGTGCTCGCCGAGCGCGGAGGCCTTCTCGAGCACGGCGATCTCGACTTCGCCGAGCGTGCCGCCCTGCTCGGCGTCGCGCTTGACGAGGCGTGACAGCTCGATCGCGCCGGCCAGTCCGGCCGGTCCGCCACCCACGAAGACGACGTCCATCGGAACGGCTTCGCCGTCCGGCTGCTCGGCGAGTATGAAGCGATCCACGGGGAGCGCAGGCTGGAAACGCGCGGGGATCACGGGAAGGCTTCGCGAGGGAGTCGGCGACATGGCGCTCACTCCTTCTTCGCTTCTTTCACCGCCTCCGTCAGAACCGGCACTATCTCCAGTGCATCACCCACGACGCCGTAGTCGGCGATCTTGAAGATCGGCGCTTCGCGATCCTTGTTGATCGCGACGATGGTTCGCGAAGTACGCATTCCGGCGAGATGCTGGATCGCGCCCGAGATGCCCACTGCGACATACAGATCGGGACTCACGAGTCGCCCGGTCTGCCCGATCTGATCGCCATGCGGACGCCATCCTTCGTCAGTGACAGCGCGCGTGGCACCGACTGCTGCATTGCCGAATGCGGCGGCCAGATCCTCGAGGAGGCTGAAGTTCTCCGGCACCTTGAGGCCGCGCCCACCACTCACCACGACCGGCGCTTCGCCGAGGTCGAGCTGGGTGGTGTTCCCCTGGATCAGCTCCTTCGGCACGACGCGCGCGGACGCCGGATCGATCGCGGGCTTCGCGTTCTCGACTCTCGCCGTACGGTTGGACTCCTGCGGCGGGATGGCGCCGGGCCGGATCGTCACGAGCGCGGGACTTCCGGTGAGCGAAACGGTGGCGACCACCTTGCCCGTGTTCACGGGGTGCGTGGCCACGAGCGAGTCGCCGCTGGCCTGGAGCGAAGTCGCGTCGGCGATCATGCTGACGCCGAGCTTCGCGGCGACGCGGGGTGCGAGGTCCTTCCCCTGTGCGGACGCGCTGAACACGGCGGCGCGCTGGCCTGCGGCACCCGCGATCTGCGCGGCGGTAGCCGCCACGACTTCCGGCGAGTACATGTCGAGCGCAGGATCCTCCACCACGGTCACGACATCGGCACCGTACTTCCCGAGCTGCTCCGCCTTCACGGCGATGCCGGGAGCGCCGATGATGAGGGCGTGGACTTCTCCGCCTCCTGTAGCATCGGCGAGCTGACGCGCGGCAGTCACTGCCTCGAGCGCCACGCGCCGCAGTTCGCCGGCGCGGGTCTCGGCGTACGCGAACGTGTTTGCCATCAGAGTACCTTCGCTTCGGTGCGCAGTAGTCGAACGAGCTCCGGCACGGCGTCGGGTCCCTCGCCGATGATGCGGCCGCCGGCGCGCTCGGGGGGAAGCTCCATCTTCGTGACCGTGAGGTGTACGCCGCCGAGCTGCGCGGGCTTCACCTCGAGCGGCTTCTTCTTCGCGCCCATGATTCCCTTCAGCGACGGGAGGCGCGGCCGCGCGATTCCTTCGTCGATCGAGATGACGGCAGGGAGCTGGAACTCGAAGATCTCAGCGCCGCCCTCCAGTTCGCGACGCGCAGTCGCGCGACCGCCCTCGATGTCGAGACTGGAAGCGGCTGTCAGGCAAGGGAGATCGAGGAGAACGGCCGTCATCGGGCCGACGGTCTGGTTCGACGAGTCGATCGCCATCCGTCCGAAGAGAATGAGATCGAAGCCGCCATCCTTCAGCTCGGCCGCGAGCGCCTTCGCTATGGCGAGACCATCGAAGGGAACGGAATCCGTCTCGAGCTGGATGGCGCGGTCCGCCCCCATGCTCAGCGCCTTGCGCAGCGTCTCCTGCACCACGCTGGGCCCCAGTGAGATCACCGTGATGTCGCCCTGCCCCTCCTTCTCCTTCAACCGGAGAGCGACTTCCACAGCGTATCCGTCGAAGTCGCTCATGTCGAACTTGAGGCCGGTCTGGTCGACCGATGTGCCGTCGGCGGCTATCTTGAAGCGCGTTTCCATGTCGGGGACGCGCTTGATGCACACGGCGATCTTCACCGTGATTCTCCCTGTTTTGAGTTCTCGAC
>JBIQLU010000059.1:0-21065 GCA_044463985.1 Gemmatimonas aurantiaca
TGCAGAACGTACCACACGCAGGCCGACATGAGTGCGGCGGCGGGGATGGTGAGGATCCAGGCCCATACGATTCGGCCGGCGACGCCCCAGCGGACGGCGGAGAGGCGGGAGGTGGCGCCGACGCCGACAATGGCGCCGGTGATGGTGTGGGTGGTGCTCACGGGGATTCCGAACTTCGTCGCCAGCAGTATGCTCAGCGCACCGCCGGTCTCCGCGCAGAAGCCTCCCACGGGGCGCAGCTTCGTGATGCGCGAGCCCATGGTGTGCACGATGCGCCAGCCGCCGAAGAGGGTGCCGAACGAGATCGCGGTGTACGCGCCGATCTCCACCCAATACGGGATGTGCTGCGCGTTCGGAACGTAGAAGTGGTGCAGGAAGCCCGTCTCGGCCGCGAAGAGTGCGTTGGAAGATGCGAGAAGACCCACGATGATTCCCATCGTCTTCTGCGCATCGTTGGCGCCGTGGGAGAGCGAGAAGAACGCGGCGCTCGCGAGCTGCGCGACGCGGAAGATCCGGTCGACCTTTCCCGGCGGCGTACGATGAAAGAGCCAGTACACCGCGACCATCAGGCCGAATCCGAGGATCATCCCGATCACCGGCGAGAGGACGATGAAGACCAGCGTCTTAGTCCAGCCGGCCGGGATGATCGCGCCGAATCCTGCCTTCGCCACTGCCGCACCGCCGTACCCGCCGATCAACGCGTGCGATGAGCTGGACGGGAGCCCGAAGTACCAGGTGATGATGTTCCAGAAGAGCGCGCCCAGGAGCGCGCCGAGGATCACGTTCGGATCCACCACCGAAACTTCCACCATCCCGGCGCCCATCGTGCGGGCTACGGCGGTCCCCACCGTGAACGCCGCCAGGAAGTTGAAGCATGCTGCCCAGAGTACCGCGTGCAGCGGCTTGAGCACGCGCGTGCCAACCACCGTAGCAATGGAGTTGGCGGAGTCGTGGAATCCGTTGCTGAAGTCGAAGATGAAGGCGACCGCGATGATCGCCAGGATGTAGGTGATCACTTATCAGGCATGCTTCAGCGCGATACTCTGCAGAACGTTGGAGACATCCTCGCACTGGTCGATCGCGCGCTCCAGGGTGTCGTACAGCTCCTTCCACTTGATCACCTCGAGCGGATCGGGCGTGCCCTTGAAAAGCTCGCCGACGGCCTGGTGGTAGAGCGCGTCGCCCTCCTCCTCCAGCCGCTTGACCGTGCTCCCCTCCTCGCCCACGACCTTCGAGTCCTTCATCTTGTGGACTGCGGCATCGATATGGTCGGTCGCCTTCACCAGGACTTCGCAGAGCTGGTGCGCGGCCGCGTGCGTCTCGGTGATGTGGAACATCGCCGCCCGGCGCGCGGTGCCGTCGATCAGGTCGATCACGTTGTCCAGTCGCGATGCGAGGAGGTGTATGTCCTCTCGATCGATCGGCGTCACGAACGACTGGTCTATGCGCGATATGATATCGTGCGTTATGACGTCGGCCTGGTGCTCCTGGTCCTTGATGAGCGCCGTGAAGTGCTCGAGTCGTCCTGGATCGGCGAAGAGCTCGGAGAGCAGGCGGGAGGCGGCACCAAGTCGCTTGGTGAGCTCCTCGAACATGTCGAAGAACGCGGTATCGCGCGGTATGAGACGCACGTGATCGCTCCCTGCCTCGAGTAGTTGTGATTTCTGCGCAGAAGGTACCGGCGCAGCCCGGTCCGGGACGCTGACCTGGCCGGTACGTGCCTCCCCGCTTCGCGGAGGGCCGCGCGCAAGTTACCGTCCCGGAGCCCCCGATGGAACGACGGGGCACGCCGGGGTCAGGTACTTCAAGTAGAGATGGGGTCAGGTACTTCAAGTAGAGGGCTCGTGAGCATTTCTCACGAGCCCTCTACTTGAAGTACCTGACCCCGGCGGTCTACCGTTCCCCCGGCGGTCTATCCGATCGCCCTCCGCGCCCCGAACACGCGTTTGTGGCGCTGCACCAGCTCATCGTTCGCGAAGAGCTTGATCAGCAGCACGCCCGTCACGAAGCCACCCACGTGCGCCCACACCGCGACTCCGCCGTTGCTCGCGGCGTTCACGTCGCTCAGCTCCGGAAGCCCGGCCAGCACCTGAACCGCGAACCACCAGAGCAGCACCATCCACGCCGGGAGACGGATCACGAAGAAAATGAAAAGCATCCTCACCCGGGCCAGCGGGTAGAGAAGGAGATAGGCGCCCATCACTCCCGAGATCGCGCCCGATGCGCCCACCGTGGGTATCGGCGACGCCGGCGCCGACAGCACGTGAGCGCCGGCCGCGGCGAGCCCGCAGATCAGATAGAACGCCAGGTAGCGCCCCGGCCCCATGCTGTCTTCCACGTTGTTGCCGAACACCCAGAGGAAGAGCGAATTCCCGATGATGTGCATCCACCCGCCGTGCAGAAACATCGAGGTGAGCGGCGTGAGTGCGTTGATCGCGTAATTGTCGACCACGCACAGCATCCCCGGGGCAACCGGCACCGCGGTGCCCAGCGGCGCGAGCCGGGTGAGCTCCCCCGGCACCATTCCCAGATTGCAGACTCGCGCCGCGAGCTCCACCGGATTCGCCCCGCCACGCTCGACCAGCAGCCATACGGCCCACATGATGGCGAGGATCAGGTAGTTCATCCACGCGGTGCGAAGGGTGGGCAGATCGTCACCGACCGGAATCATCGGCCGCCTCCTGCCCTTTCGGCACTTCTCGGCGCGGCGGCCTCTGCTCTGCCTCCCGTCATCCTGCCTCTCCTACGCATGTATGGGCGCCGGCTCTGCCAATCTGACGTGGATATTCGGCCCCAAGATTGCCAGAACCTATCGGTTGCCCGCCGCCATTCGCAAGCGTGGAAGGGCTCGAGCTTTCGAAAACCATAGCTGAGGGAGTCATGGCCGAAAAAGTCATTGGTATCGATCTGGGAACCACGAATTCCGTGGTTGCGGTGATGGAGGGCGGCGATCCGGTCGTCATCCCCAACGCCGAGGGTGGGCGTGTAACGCCGTCCGTGGTGGGCTTCACCAAGGATGGCGAGCGGCTGGTGGGTCAGGTCGCCAAGCGGCAGGCCGTGACCAACCCCACCAACACCGTCTTCTCGATCAAACGCTTCATGGGTCGCAAGCTCTCCGAGGTCGGAGAGGAAGCGAAGCGCGTTCCGTACAAGGTCGTCTCCGGACAGAACGATCTCGTGGCCGTCGAGGTTCAGGGGAAGCGTTACACGCCCCCCGAGATCTCCGCGATGATCCTGCAGAAGATGAAGCAGACCGCTGAAGACTACCTCGGCACCAAGGTCGAGAAGGCCGTGGTCACCGTGCCCGCCTACTTCAACGACTCGCAACGCCAGGCCACCAAGGACGCCGGCCGCATCGCCGGCCTCGACGTGCTGCGCATCATCAACGAGCCCACCGCCGCGGCGCTCGCGTACGGCCTGGACAAGAAGAAGGATGAGAAGGTCGCGGTGTTCGACCTCGGCGGCGGCACCTACGACATCTCCATCCTCGAATTGTACGACGTCGAAGGATCTCGCCAGTTCGAAGTGAAGTCCACCAACGGCGACACTCACCTCGGCGGCGATGACTTCGACCAGCGCGTCATCGACTGGCTCGTGGCGGAGTTCAAGCGCGATCAGGGTATCGACCTCTCGAAGGATCCCATGGCGCTCCAGCGCCTCAAGGAGGCCGCGGAAAAGGCGAAGATGGAGCTCTCGAGCACGCAGCAGACCGACATCAATCTGCCGTTCATCACCGCCGACCAGTCGGGACCGAAGCACCTGAACTACACGCTCACGCGCGCGAAGTTCGAGCAGCTCGTGGACGACCTCATCCAGCGCACCCTCGAGCCCATGAAGAAGGCGCTCGCCGATGCGCAGATGAAGCCGGCGGACGTGGACGAGGTGATCCTCGTCGGCGGCTCCACGCGCATCCCCAAGGTGCAGCAGGTGGTGAAGGACTTCTTCGGGAAGGAGCCGCACAAGGGCGTGAACCCGGATGAAGTCGTGGCCATCGGCGCGGCGATCCAGGGCGCGGTGCTCACCGGCGAGCAGAAGGATGTTCTCCTGCTCGACGTCACTCCGCTCTCGCTCGGCATCGAGACGCTCGGCGGCGTGACCACCGTGCTCATCCCGCGGAACACCACGATCCCCACGAAGAAGTCGGAGACGTTCTCCACCGCGGAGGACAACCAGACCACCGTGGAGATCCACGTGCTGCAGGGCGAGCGCGACATGGCCGTCTACAACAAGACCATCGGCAAGTTCCAGCTCACGGGGATTCCGCCCGCACCGCGCGGCATGCCGCAGGTCGAGGTGACTTTCGACATCGACGCGAACGGCATTCTCCACGTGGCCGCGAAGGACAAGGCCACCGGCAAGGAGCAGAAGATTCGCATCGAGGCGTCGAGCGGTCTCTCCGAGGGAGAGATCGAGAAGATGGTGAAGGATGCCGAGGCGCACGCCGAGGAGGACAAGTCGCGTCGCGAGGAGATCGACACCCGCAACCGACTCGACTCGCTCGCCTACGAGGTGGAGAAGAACTCGCAGGAGTGGAGCGAGAAGCTGAGTCCCGAGCTGAAGTCGCGTCTCGAGGGTGCGGTCGAGCGGTCGCGCAAGGCACTCCGCGGCGACGACATCGGCGAGATCCGCGCGGCGAGCGAGGAGCTCACGCGGGCGTACAGCGAGGCGGGTCAGAGTCTGTACGCGCAGGGCGACCAGGCCGCGGGCGCCGAAGCCACAGCCGAAGCGGCACGTGAGAGCGCGGCGGAGCATCCGAAGGGAACCGACGCGCAAACGGAAGACGTGGTCGAAGCCGACTACGAGATAGTGGACGAAGAAAAGAAGTAGCCACCGGCTGGTCGGGCGGGGTGCAGCGGCGATCGCTGCGCCCCGCTCTTGCATCCGGCGCCGACGGCGGGAGGGGACGACGCGGCCACGGGAAACCCACGCGGGCCTCCCGGTGACCAATAGGGAAAAGGCCGGGCACCTCCCTATGCCTGTCCGCTCCTCCGGCGCAGCACGGGGGAAGTGCGCGCGGCGGGAAACACGACACGGCAGCCCGGTGTACATTGTCCTAACATCCAACGGTCGATAACAGATATGCCATCTCGAGTTTTCACGCGCGTTCGACTGGGTATAGTGGCGCTGGTCGCCTTTGCCGGCGGCCTGCTCATCGCCGCTGGGCTCAACCTCACCCCTTTCGGCTATGCGCAGCAGCAGGGTCGGCTCGAGGGACCGCCGGCGGCGGCCGTCGCACCGCTCAATGATCTGAGCAACAGTTTCGTCTCGATCACCGAGCATACCAAGCCGGCCGTCGTCTCGATCCAGACCGAGCGCGAAGCGCGCACCATCCGTCGCCCGCGCGGGCAGAACACTCCGCCCAACCTCGACGACTTCTTCCGCCAGTTCGAGCCCGACCAGCAGGCGCCTCCGCGCGAGGGGATGGGCTCCGGCTTCATAGTGTCGCCCGACGGCTACATCCTCACGAACAACCACGTCGTGGCCGACGCCGACAAGGTCACCGTCACGATGCTGGACAAGCGGGTGTTCAAGGCGAAGGTGGTGGGTCGCGATCCAACCACCGACATCGCCGTCATCAAGATCGACGGGAAGGACTTCCCCACTCTCACGTTCGGCGACGACACCAAGGCGCAGGTCGGCCAGTGGGTGCTCGCGATCGGAAACCCGCTCGGCCTCCAGTTCACCGTCACAGCCGGCATCATCAGCGCCAAGGGACGGAGCGGCCAGCTTCGGAACCTGTATGCGAGCCAGTACGCGATAGTGGACTACCTGCAGACGGACGCAGCGATCAACCCGGGCAACTCCGGCGGCCCGCTCGTGAACACGAACGGTGAAGTGATCGGCATCAACTCCGCCATC
This sequence comes from Gemmatimonas aurantiaca, assembly GCA_044463985.1. Lineage (GTDB taxonomy): Bacteria > Gemmatimonadota > Gemmatimonadetes > Gemmatimonadales > Gemmatimonadaceae > JADGGM01. The sequence goes on from JBIQLU010000059.1 coordinate 5,860, forward strand.
GCGAGCCAGACGGGATTCTACTCGGGCTACGGCTTCGCCATTCCCATCACGCTGGCCAAGAGCGTGATGAACGACATCATCCAGTATGGTCGCGTGAGGCGCGCCGTACTCGGCGTGGTGATCCAGGACGTGCGCGCCGAAGACGCGCAGGCAGCGGGGCTGAAGGAAATCCATGGCGCACTCGTGGGTGGAGCGTCGCCGGGCAGCGCGAGTCCGGCTACCAAGGCGGGGATCCAGGCGGGCGACGTGATCGTCTCGCTCGACGGCCACGACATCGATCGCGTGGCGGAGCTGCAGCGGCTGATTCGCAGCCACAAGCCCGGCGAAACGGTGGACGTCGGCGTGATGCGCTTCGGCAAGAAGATGAACTTCAAGGTCACGCTCATCGAAGCGCCCAGCGACGGTCAGGTAGCGAGCGCCGAAGGGAGCGACGATGCGAGTGAACAGCCCGCAGCGTACGACAAGCTGGGCGTGTCGGTGGAACCGGTCACCGCCGATCAGGCGAGCCGCGTGTCGCTTCCCGAGAGCAAGGGCGGCCTCGTGGTGACCGACGTCGACGTGAACGGGCCGGCGTACCAGCAGCTCCAGCCCGGGCGCGACATCCTCCTCGAGGTCCTGAGCCCGGAGAAGAAGCAGCTTCGTACGGCCGACGACCTGAATTCGGTGCTGAAGAAGCTCAAGGAAGGCGACGTCGTCAGCCTTCTCGTGTATCACCCCGACGCCAAGCAGACCACCGTGGCGAATCTGAGGGTGGGAGGCTGACGGGAGGGCGGAGCCGGCGTCACCGTCGCGCGCGGAAGGACACGCGCGCGGTGTCGCCCTCCGCCACTACCACTCCGGTCGGTGGCGCCCTACCGGCCACCGGCCCGCTGATCTTCACCACGTGATGGCCGGCCGAGACCGGCACCAGCAACGGCGTGTCCCCACGGGGCACGCCGTCGATCGTTACGGAGGCCACGCCGCTGTCGACCGCGACGTGGATGAACGCATCTCCGCGCGCGACGGACGACGATCCGAACATCGAACTCTTCACGCGCGCGAACCACGACGCATCGCGCGCTTCGTCGCGCTTCTCGCGTCCCGACGCCGATGCGGGTGCATGCGCGTTCCGTGAGAGGATGTCCGGAACGTCCACGTCGAGCCTGGGCGGCGAGTATGAGTCCCACAGTGCGTTCCATCCATTGCGCACCATCGCACCGCTCCACGGATCGATGACTATCAGCGCCAGAAGGCCGACGATCACCCAGCCGAGCGGAATGGGGAAGCCGATGCGACGCTTCAGGCGCAGTTCGGGAGGAACTGTAGCCGCCCCCTCGCTGGGAGCCGGCGTGCTTCCGGCGAACGCCGAAGCGAACTCCGTGATGGTCGCGAAGCGATTCCCCGGAACAGGATCGAGCGCCCTGCGAAGCGCGGCGTTGGCGTGCAGCGGGACGCCGGAGGCCAGGGGCACGCTCGCGAGCACCTCGATGGGATCGAGCACCGGCACGGAATCATCGCCGTAAACCACCAGCCGCTCGCGCCCCAGCAGGAGCTCGTACGCGATCGCCGCGAGCGCGTACTGGTCGGCGGCGGCATCCGCGGGCGCGTTCTTCTTCACGTTGGGTGCCCGATAGGCACTCGCCCGCAACGCTGCCACATCATCCACGAGCCCGGCCGCCGCGAGCGCCTCGCTCACTCCGAAGTCGGCGACGCGGACTACGCCGTCGGAGAAGAACAGAATGTTGGATGGCGTGAGCCCACCATGTACGAGCCCGCGCTCGTGCGCACGGCCCAGCGCGGCCGCGACTCCGAGTACGATGCTTCGAACGTCCTCCCAGCTCGAACGGACTCCATTGCGGAGCAGCGCCGCCGCGCCCCCGCCCGCCGCCATCCTGCTCACGTACAGGAAGAAGCCATCGCCGACTGCGAGATGCGTCGGCGCGAGCACCGCGCGGTGTCCCAGCTCGGCCGCGCTGCGCAGCCGCTGATCGAGGCGCTCGACGAGTGCGGCCTCTCGTTCCGTGTCGAACTCGATGACCTTGATCGCCACCTCGCGTCCAAGCTCGCCATCGAACGCGCCGTACACGGTGCAGTGGCGCGTCTTCGCCACCGGCCCGTCCACTCGGAAGCGCTCGCCAAGCACGGCGCGGAACTCCCGCGGCAGCGGATCGGGAGAATCCGGACCACGAAAGACCGGGTCGACGAGGTCGTGAATGGTCACGTCGCTCGCCGCTCGAACTCGCCTCGAGCCGCTCCTCCGCGCGCACGTTCCGGCATCATCGCACCAGCGCCACGCGGGTGAGCGGAGTGGCGCGAGTCTGGAAGTCGCCTGGCGACGCCATGGTGCTGAAGTATCCACGCACCCGCACCGCGCCGCCTCCACCCCCGCCGCCACCGTAGCCCGTCACCCGCATCACGCCCACGTACTTCACGCGGTACGTGACGGTCCTGCTCCCGCGCCGGCCGTGCTCCTCTCGCGCGCTCCAGAGCACGACCTTCACCTTTGGCTCGCCCAGGCAGGAAAAGAACGTGCTTCCGCCGGTTCCGGTGACGCCGCCATGATCGTTGCAGTACTCCCAGAGCGCCACGCGCGTGTCACGCTGGACCGAGCTGCTCGGCGCCGAATTCTCCCGGATGGCGTCGCCGGCGCTGACGTAGCGACCGGAGCACGACCGGATATTGCCGGAGTAGCTTCCGCCGAAGTCGAGCGCTTCCACACTGCTGATCGCGAACGCGCCGCTGCGACTCTGATCGCCGTACGCTATCGCGTTCACGTCACCGGGCGTCAGGTTCGCGCCGCCGCGTCCCCGGCCGCGCGAAAGGGCATCGGTCAGATCCGTGTACGCTATCGCCCACGGTTTGACGCAACTCCCATCATCCACGTAGCCGACGGCGGCGGTGGCGCTGGCGGTCAACTGGCGATCGGCCAGGTCGAAGATCTTTCCGAAGGTGAGCGCCGCTCTGTGATGCGTCCTCACCCGCACGGCGTTCACCGGCCTGGAGCTCCAGTCTCCCCGCGCGACGGGAGTGAACGAGCGGGAGTCGAAGTCCCAGATCCCCACCTGCACATCACCCGAAGAGACGGCGGGGTCGGCGCCGCCAACCTTGTTTGCGCTGGCATAGCCGACCGTGTTGCTCACGAGATCGTCCAGCCGCTGATGCGAGAGCTCCACTGCGCCGCCGAGCGCAGCGGCATCGGCGGAGGCGCCGAGCTGCTCGCGCATGACGTACAGCCGCGAGAGATCCACTGCGATGGCGGCGATGCCGATGAGCGCCGATACCATGATGGCGACCAGCACGAGCGTGGCGCCCGCGCGTCTCGCATGCCGCAGAGGTGTGCGCGCAGCCGCCGCGAACGCGTCGATACCGCCGTGAGAACGTGCCCTCATCTGGCAATGTCGCGAAACATGTCCGCCATCTTGATGAGCGCCGGCCCGAGCAGGACTATGAAGAGCGAGGGGAAGATGAACAGCGCCATGGGAAAGAGCATTTTCAGCGGCGCAGTGGCCGCCTTCCGCTCGGCCATCTGCCGCCGCTTCTTGCGCGACGACTCCGCATAGACGCGCAGCACGGTGGCGATGGAAGTCCCCCATTTCTCGCTCTGGATCATGTTGGCAGCCAGCCCGCGGAGCTCATCCACACCGGTGCGCGCCCACAATCCGCGAAGCGCGCGCTCGCGCGTTTCTCCGGCGTTCACGCGACGAGCCACGAGCATCAACTCATCGGCGAGCTCGGGATGCAGCAGCGCCATGTCGCGCGCGACACGCAGAATCGCCGCATCCAGGCTGATCCCCGCCTCCACGCACACCACCAGCAGATCGAGCGAATCCGGAAGCGCGTGACGCATCCGCTCCTGCCGCTGGCGAACCATCCGCGCCACCGCGGCGGGCGGCAGCAACAATGCGAACAGGAGCGCCATCGCTACGAGCATGTAGTACGTGACTTCGTCGTGCCGCGGCACCGTGGCCAGCGCCACGAGCGGCAGCGCGATGGCCGCCGCGATCCGGATGACCGTGTACACGGTGGACGCGGCTGGCGAGTCGAAGCCGGCGCGTACGAGCTGGTCCACGTCGCTGTCGCGCTCCCGCCAGGAACGCGGCGCGTGATCCACGAGCCAGCGCGCGATGTCCTCGCGAAAACCGTGTCGCACGCGCTTGAGCGCCACGAGCTCGCCGCGCATGGTTCCACCCGCGCGCTCGAGCAGTGCCCGGCGCTCACGATCGCGCACGAGCGCATGCGCCGCCACGGCCAGAGCGACCACCACCACCACTATCAGCGCACCCAGAAATCCCAGCATTCCTCGAGCCCCCTCCTACACGTCGATACTCCCTATGCGTCGCAGAAGCAGATAACCCACCACCGTCGAGAGGAGACCGTACGCCAGGAGCGTCCTCCCTATCTGTGTCATCCAGAGCGTCTGGAGATAGTCGCGGTTCAGACTGGATATCGCCACGAAGAGCACCGGCGGCATGAGCGCGAGCACCAGCGCCGAGAGCTTCGGCTCGGCCGTGAGCGTCTCTATCTGATTGGAGAGAGCGACGCGCTCGCGCATCAGAGTGGACAGGTTGTTCATGATCTCGGTGAGGTTGCCACCGGTCTCGCGCTGGAGCATCAGCGCGGTCACGAACATCTTCGTGCTCAGCGTGGAGATCCGCCGCTGGAGGTTCAGCAGCGCATCCCTCGTCTCGAGACCGAGACGCTGCTCGTCGTACACCCGCGCGAACTCGGGGCCCAGTGGAGGCGCCAGCTCGTCTCCTATGAACTTCATGGCCGCCTGGAACGAGTACCCCGCCTTCATCGCGTTCACGAGCATGTCTATCGCATCGGGGAGCGCCGCCTCGAATCTGCGGATGCGCTTGCGCTGGCTTCGCCGCATGAAGTAGAACGGGATGAGCGCACCGACCACTCCGGCGGGGAGTACGAGCAGGAGGTCGAGGTACTGCGCGATGAGAATCCCCGTCCATCCACAGACGGCGGTGAGCAGCACGTACTCTCCCACCGACATCCTCGAGCCGGCGCGCTCCAGTTCGCGGTCGAGCCAGCCGGCCAGCGCACCGCCCTCGAGCCAGCGCTCGAGGAAAGCGAGCTGGCTCGTGTGCGCCTTCTTCAGAATGCTCGCGCGCGATACCACCGTGGGACGCTCCGGCGACAGTCGCTCGCGAAGGGCATCCACGGCCACCAGGCGGCGACGGTTGGCAGCGGTGTACGCCGCCACGATCACCAGCACGGTTCCGACGAATACGCCCGCGAGTACCAGTGGAATCATCGTCACCGCCCCGCGAAGAGTCGCGGCGGGAGGAGCACGCCGGCGAGCTGCAGCCGGTCCTGGAACTGCGGGCGCACTCCGGTCGCCTCGAAGTTCCCCACCACCTTCCCCTCACCCGTCACACCGTGACGACGGAAGCGGTAGATCTCCTGCAGCGTCACCACCTCGCCCTCCATGGCCGTCACTTCCACGATGCTCGTCACCCGCCGCGTGCCATCGCTGAGCCGCGAGATCTGGATGATGACGTCGAGCGCGGATGCGATCTGCTCGCGGATCGCGCGCATCGGCAGGCTCGTGCCGCCGAGGAGTATCATCGTCTCCAGTCGCGCCAGCGCGTCGCGCGGGGAGTTCGCGTGGACAGTGGTGAGCGAACCTTCGTGGCCGGTGTTCATGGCCTGGAGCATGTCGAGCGCTTCGGCGGAACGCACCTCGCCGATGATGATCCGGTCGGGCCGCATGCGGAGTGCATTCTTCACCAGGTCGCGCGCCACCACCTCGCCCCGTCCCTCGGAGTTCGGCGGGCGCGTCTCCAGTCGCACCACGTGCTCCTGCTGCAGCCGAAGCTCCGCGGCATCCTCGATGGTTATGACGCGCTCGCTCCCTGGTATGAACGAGCTGAGCGCGTTGAGCAGCGTGGTCTTCCCCGCACCGGTGCCGCCCGAGATCATCATGTTGAGCCGCGCGCTCACGCAGCCGGCCAGCAGGTCGACCATCTCCTGCGTGATGGTGCCGAAGCGAACGAGCTTCTGGATGTTGATGTCGCTGCCGAATCGGCGTATCGAGAGGATCGGCGCGTCCACCGCGAGCGGCGGGATGATCGCGTTCACGCGCGAACCGTCGGGAAGACGGGCGTCCACCATCGGCGACGACTCATCCACCCGGCGTCCCACCCGGCTCACTATCCGATCTATGATCGCGAGAAGGTGCGCCTGATCCCTGAACGACGTGAGCGCGCGCGACAGCTTGCCGCCGCGCTCCACGTAGATGTCCTTCGGGCCGTTGACGAGGATGTCGGTTACCGACCTGTCGCGAAAGAGCGGCTCGATCGGCCCGAGTCCGATCACCTCGTACACTATCTGATCGGTCACGTCCTCGCGCTCCGCCTGGCTGAGCGGAGTCGAGTCGGCGCGGAGCAGCTCCGCCACCGCCTGACGGATCTGTCGAACTACCGTCGCCTCGTCGGAGATCTGTTCGAGCGCCTCGAGGTCGAGCCGCTCGATGAGCCGCCGATGCAGTTCGAGCTTCAGTTGTTCGACCGGCGTGAGCGCAGGCGGCTCGGCGCGCGTCGGACCGTACATCCCCGACCCCGCGGAGGAGTCGTCGATCTCGCTCACACCGTCGAGCGACGCGCCGTTCCGATCGCGTCCATTCAGCCGATCGCGCAGGAAGCCGCTCATCCCTTCCGCCCCCGTCCAAACATCCTGCCGAGTCTCGAGGCACGACGGCCACCGCCCGCCGGCTCGTCGATGCCGCCGTTGAGACGTCCGGCGAGCGCGGTGTAGCCCTCCGCGAGCTTCGAGTCCGCGTCGTACTCCACTATGGTGACTCCCTTGATGAGCGCCGCCGACGCCGTTCGATAATCGTTGGGAAGCGTGAACGAGACATCACGCCCGAGCACGCCGGCCGCGTCCGAGAGCGACACGAGATCTCCCGAGTGGAAGCGATTCACCAGCACGTGGAGTCGATCGTCAGCGTATCCCAGGCGGCCGCAGAGCGAGAGCGTACGCTGCGTGCTGCGAAGCGAAGGCACGTCGAGCTGCGTCACGAGCACGATGCGGTCGGCGGCATCGAGCGCGGCGAGCGCCCGCTCCCCGAGCGTGTGCTCGCAGTCCATCACCGTATAGGCGAAATTCGCGCGGAGGTGGTCGACTATCTTCGTCACCGCACCTCCGTCGAGCGCCTCGTTGCCGGCCGGATCCTCCGAGGCGGGGAGTACCCACACTCCGCCCGACACGGGCGTCAGCAGCGAGTGGAGGAACTCGGCGTCGATCCCTTCGGACTTGCCAGCCAGGTCGCCCGTGTCGTACGGCGAGCGCAGGTCGAGCATCACGCGCACGTCGCCGCCGCCGGCGGTGAAATCCACCAGCGCGACACGGCCATCGGGATGCTCCTTCGCCAGAGCGAATGCGAGATTGACGGCGACGGTCGTGCTGCCGACTCCTCCCTTCGCGCTGTAGACCGCGATCGACGACCCCCTGCGCGCGGCCGAGCCCGCGCGCCGCATGAGGCGGTCGACGGCCGCCGACAGTTCGTTGGGATCCGGTGGGTGGATGAGGAACTCGTGCACGCCCGAACGCATGGCGCGCACGATGAGCTCGGGATCGGCGTGTGGTGCGGTGCCGATCACGAACGTGTTTCCCGAACGTCGAGCCTCGCGTTCGACAGCGGCGAGCTCGGCGGCGCTGATCCTCTGCAGCGGGAGGATCACGAGATCGAAGTGGCCGGCCCGGAGCGACTGCGCCGCCTCCGCGCAGTTGCCGACGGATTCGAACGGCGCGAAGCCCTGGCGCTGCAGCACGCTCGCCACCAGCTCCGTCGGCCCGGCCGAATCCGCGACGATCAGCGCACTTCGAGGCATCGTCGTCTCACGGCCGCTGCGAACGCGAGCTGCTGTCGGGCTTCGCCGGCACGTCGTGCGGCCGGAGAAGTTCCGCGGCGGGAGTCGACGAATCCGGCGCGAACTGCAGCACGTCCTGCGGGCGCGGCGACAGCGGATCGATCACCACGGGAGTCACGACCACCACCAGCTCGGTCTCGCTGTTCTGCCAGCGGGTGCTGGAGAAGAGCGTGCCCAGGATCGGTATGCTCGACAGGAGAGGTACGCCGGTGCGGACCTTCTGACGCTCGTCATCCAGAAGCCCCGAGAGTATCAGGCTCTGATCGCGGCGCACATCCACCGTGCTCTCCACGCGCCGCGTGCGGAGCGCCGGAATCTGGAAGCCCTCGAGCGTGATCGCGTTCCCGTAGTCGAGGCTCGAAACCTCCGGCTTGATCTTCAGCTTGATGAGGCTGTCGCTGATTATCTCGCCAGTGAAGGACAAGCGGATACCGAACTCGCGCCACAGGATCGTCACGAGCGGCGTACCGCCCGTGCCCGATGCCTGCGCCACGGGGATGGGGAGCTCGCCGCCGGCGAGGAAGCTGGCCTCCTCGTTGTTGGCCGCCATGAGGTTCGGCTGCGCGAGGATGCGCGCATCGCCCTTCTGCTCCTCGGCGTCCAGCAACGCGAGGAACTTCGTGGTTCCGAAGTCGCTGAGAACCGTGCCGTATCCGGAGGCCGCCGGAAGCGTCACGGCTCCCGTAGTGTTGTTGATGGCGGCGTCGTTGCGGAACACACCGCTTCCCGCGCGCACGTCGGCGTCGCGATACAGGCCCGAGAGTCCGATGGTACGCAGAAGGTCGCGGCGCACCTCCGCGAAGCGAACCGCGATGATGATCTGCTTGCGATCGGCCGACGAATGCACGGAGATCCGGTAGTGCTTGCGCGGCGCACCGACCTCCCAGAGGATCACGTCGGTCTCACCCGGCTTCAGCGCGTTGATCACGATGTCGCGTTCGCCGATCACCACCACGTCCGCGACCTCCGGATTGGCCACCGATGCCTTGCTCACCGGAGAAGTGGTCTCGATCGGGTACGATCTTCCGACGGGAAGATCCACGGGCACTACGACGTCGGCCACGTTCTGCGCGACGCGCGGGAGCTGTGCCGAAAGCGACGCCGCCGATGCCAGCTCCAGCAGCAACAGGAGAACGAACGCTGCACCGCGATCGACCTTGCACGAGTGGGTCACCTGGTAGCTCCTGTCGAGGGCGCAGCGAAGCAGCCCGTGGTTGCCGCCCCTCGCATCAGGGCGTTCTGGTGGAATCGGACGCGAACTTCTGCTTCGTCACCTTGTCGCCGTGATAGACCCGAACCTCGAGAGATTCGGGAGGAGTGGGTCGGCGGTACACGGTCTCTGGTGGAGCGGGCGGCGGCACCACCGTGGCGACCGGCACCGGCCGCGGCGCCGGCGCGCGACGCCGGGCAGCCGGCGGCGTTTCCTGGACGTTGCGCGCAGCGGCGGAACGGAGCTGCGCCAGAACGTCAGCCGTGGTCGCGCCGGAAGTGGTGACGGAATCGGGGTCGCCGTAGCCGCGCAGCACGAGCTGGATGCTCCCCTGATGCGTGGCGATCGCCAGCCGCTCCGCCTCTTCCGGTGTGACTTCGAGCGCGGCCGTGGTGGCGTTGTTCGAGTTGCCATCGCTCCCGCGCTCCACCTGCGAACCGACGGAGAGCACGCGCATGTTGCTCATGAAGAGCTTCGCTTCCTCCCTCCCGCTCCCATCGGAACTCCTGAGCGTGACGAGCACGTCGACGCGGCTGTTGGGCTGGATGAGACCTCCCAGGCCGACGACGTCGTTGATCTTCACGGCCATCGCGCGCATTCCCGGTGTGATCTTCACTTCGATTCCCGGGCCCACGCCCGGCGGAGCGAGGCGGCCCGCGACGACAGCTTCACCCGTGAAGATCGGCACGCGTGCGACGCGACCTATCAACGAGTCGGTCACGGCGTACGACCCTTCGGGCGCCGTTCCCGCCGGCCACTCTCGCTCTTCGACCGAAAAGCGGCCTATCCGCTCACCTTCGCCGATGTTGCGCGCCGCCACGATCACCGACTGCGTCCGTACCGCGCTGTTCGCCTTCACCTGCTGCAGCACGCGGTAGACGCCGTAGGTGGCCGCGATCGCGACGACCAGGGCCGTGACAAAGACGATGTTGTAACGCCGTTCTGCCATGTAGCACCGCCTTCGAATCGTTGAACACCGGAATGCCGGAAGGTCGCGGCAAGGACCGCGACCCTCCGGCTACGCACCGAACTCCCAGCGGAACGTTGCCGACGCAGAGATCGGGATGGTGGAGAGTCCCAGCACGCCCGCCAGCGGCGTTATGGGTCTGAACGGGAACCGCCGCACCTCGACGGTGATCGACGTGGGGCTGCCGTGCGACGGCGTCGCTCGCACTACCACGTCCGGCGCGATCCCGAGCGGCGCGAGGAATCTCCGCACGCTGTCTCTCACCACCTGCGCGTCGACTACCGGATACTGCACGGCGGCCAGCCGCGCGCCGTCGTGCACCGCTGCGGTGATGCTGTTCTGCGCGCTCAGGGCGCGTCCGAAATCGATGATTCCGAACACGAGGAGGAGCAGCACGGGGAGGACGATCGCGAACTCCACGAGCGCCGCTCCTTCTTCCGATCTGCGCAGTCGTCCGATTCGCATCGCCATTTCCTCCGTTCTACCGGAGCGCGTGCGGGAGCCAGGCTCCCACGCCGAGCCCGATGGCCAGTGCGACGCCGTATGGGAGACGTCGGTCGAGACTCCCCTCCGTCGAACCCGCACTCGTGATTCCGGACGCGTCTGCGGCGACGCGGATCGCGGCGCCATCGTGACCATGCGATTCGCGCTCGCCGACTTCGCGATCCGTGCGAGCACTCGCCGCTCGCAAATAGATGATCCACCCGATCGCGAGTGCCCCGCCCGCCAGTGCTGCGTACGCGGATGCACGCAGCGCGGCCATCGGCCCCAGCCACGCTGCACCCGCGGCGAAGAGCTTCACGTCACCCGCTCCGATCATTCCGGCCAGCCACGCGGGGAGCCAGATGACGAGACCGAGCGCGAAACCCGACAGCGAGAGCACGAGTCCATCGACGACTCCGAGACGCGCCACCGCGAACACCGCCCCGAGCAGCGCAGCGCACGCTACGAGCGCATTCGGAATCCGGCGCGTTCGTACATCCCACATCGCCGCAGCCAGGAGAAGGACGCCGAAGCTCCCTGCTGCCGCGATGCCTGCGATCGAGTCGGCGAACATGGCTCCCCTAACTCCCTGCGGCGGTCACACGAGCAGCCGCGTCGGCGAAGAATGCGCTCGCATTCGCGCCGAGCATCCGCAGCGCAACCAGACATGCAAGCGCAATCAGCATCAACATCATGGCGTACTCGATCATCGTTGCCGCATCATCATCGCGTAGCAGATCGAGCAGGATACGCGGTGATGCGCGACGAGCATGCCGTTCTCGGCCGATCACGGAGTCGCGGGTCCGATCTCGTTTGCGGCTTCGTTGAACTTCCCTGAAGCGGCCCCACCGAGTGCCCTCACCGCGACGATGCAAACGACGGCAATCAGCGCCAGCATGAGCGCGTACTCGACCATGGTCGCGGCACGCTCGTCCCGCACGAAACGGCGGATCATGAGCCTCGCCTGAAACAGCCCTGCACCAAGCATGGGGATCTCCTTACCTGACGGGATGAGGTGCAACGCAACGAAGAGGAGGAACGGTTGACTACCCGCAGAGCGAGCGGATATCTCGACGCGGCGCTCGGCAAAAACGTGCCCCTCGGAGCGATCGCGCGGCGCGTCGCGGCTGGCATCTGGCGGGCGCGGAAGCGACCCGTCGTGGCCGCCACTGTCACCGCACGGTCAACACTGTACCTGAATGAGAGTTAGATCGGGCACCAGCGTTCGGACTTCGGAAGTTCCCTGGTGCGGCAGTCGAGCCTCGAGGCAGACTGAACATCAGTGGGCGCGAGCGCCGGTCGATGCACCCGTGGCGCGCCCGCATCAAAATGATGCAGCGATGTCGCGCCAATGACCGATCGCGCGGATGAGCCGGTCAGGAACGTTCCGCCTGGCGAGCGGGGCCGCGCGCCTCATGCGCGTCATGGGTCGAACCAGGCTCGGGGCGTGCATGGCTGCCCCACGCGCTCCTGGTAAGCCGGCTACCCCCGTTCCTCGGTGTGCCTTACCTTGCCTTGACGCGCGGGAGTGGCGGAATTGGTAGACGCGCTGGACTTAGGATCCAGTGGGGAAACCCGTGGGGGTTCGAGTCCCCCCTCTCGCACCTGATCACCGTTCTCCCTCGGACCGCTGCCCGCTCCACAATGAGACTCCCCCGCCCGCTTCTCCTCCGTGCCCGCCGCGGTCTGCTGGTCTACCAGCTCGTGCTCATCCTGATAGTCGTCGTCATTCTCATCGTCGCACTCCTCTTCTACGCGCGACGCAACCAGGCGGACGTGAACGGGCCACCTCCGCCCGCACCGCCGTCGGACACTGCTGCCGCGGTGCAGCCGGCGCAGCGCCATCGGCTCACGGCGTTCGCGGTTCGCGCGAAGTCGTAACGCGCCCCGAGGGGGCGCCCCTCCTTCCCTCCCGCGCGCCCTCTACGATTATGTTTCACCCATGAACATCGAGATCACTCCCGTGAAGTCCGAGGGGCTCGAGCGCCTCCTCGAAGTGAAGGTGCCAGCCGAGGACGTGCACGGTGCCGAAGAGAAGGCGGCGCGCCGCTATGCGCGGCAGGTGCGCCTGCCGGGCTTCCGCCCCGGCAAGGCGCCGGCTGCCATGGTGCGCCGGAAGTTCGCGGATGCGATCCGCCAGGAAGCGCTCGAGTCGGTGGTGCAGGAAGCCTTCAAGGAAGTGCTCGAGCGAGAGAAGTTCGATCTCGCCGCGCAGCCGCACGTCCATGACCTCAAGTTCACGGACGGCGAGCCGCTCACTTTCGAGCTGCACATCGAGGTGCGGCCGAACATCGAGATTCCACGCGCTACCGGTTTCCGCGTCGAGCGGAAGGTCCGTGCGGTGTCCGACGAGGCGCTTCAGGAGCAGCTCGAGGAGCTGCGCGAAGACAAGGCAGTATGGACCCCCGTCGATGAGAAGCCGGCGGCAGGCGACATGGTGACCGTGCAGCTCGCGATTCCCGAAGACACCGATGGCAAGGTGGAACCGCGCGAGTATCGCATCGTGCTCGGCTCCGGCCAGGCGCTACCGGCCATCGAGGAAGTCATCACCGAGACCGCGCCGGGTGCCACCACCGAGCGGCCCGTGAAGTGGCCCGACGATTTCCCCGACGAGGAACAGCGCGGCAAGACGAAAACGGTGCGCGTCACCGTGGAGGACGTGAAGCGGAAGACACTCCCCGAGCTCGACGACGAATTCGCGCAGGCTACCGGCGACTTCGAGTCGATCGCGGCGCTGCGCGACACGGTACGCGAAGATCTCGTGAAGCACGCGGAGCGCGAGGCCGATGCCGAGGTGCGGCAGAAGCTGGTCGACGAGATCATCGCGGCCAATCCGTTCGACATTCCGCAGAGCTGGGTGAATCGTCTGGTGGATGCGTATCTCGAGACCTACCAGATCCCCGAGGAAGAGCGGGAGCGCTTCCGCAGCGAGTTCCGTCCGCTCGCCGAGCGTCAGGTGCGCCGCGACCTGGTGGTCAGCACGATCGCGAAGAACGAAGGGCTGGAGGCAACGGAGGCAGATATCGACGAACGCGTCATGGAAGTCGCGGAGAAGCGCGGTACCGAACCCGGTCAGGTCTACGCCTCGCTGGAGAAGGCCGGCCGCATCGCGGAGCTGGAGCGGAACATCACGGAAGAGAAGGTCTTCGCCTGGCTCATGGAAAAGAACACGGTAGAACAATGACAGAGATACCGATGGCCACGATCTACCCACCCTACGTGATCGAGCGGTCCAGCCGCGGCGAGCGGACGTACGACATCTTCTCGCGCCTGCTGATGGATCGAATAGTCTTCCTCGGTACGCCCGTCTCCGACGATGTGGCGAACATCATCATCGCCCAACTGCTCTTCCTGCAGGCGGACAATCCGGAACGCGACATCAACCTCTACATCAACTCGCCGGGCGGCAGCGTGTCGGCGGGTCTCGCGATCTACGACACGATGCAGTTCCTCACCGCGCCGATCAGGACGATCTGCATGGGGATGGCGGCGAGCATGGGCGCCTTTCTTCTGGCGGCGGGAACGGCCGGCAAGCGGATGGCCCTTCCGCACTCGCGGATCATGATCCATCAGCCGTCGCAGAGCGGCGGCGGCGGAACGGCAGCCGACATCGAGATTCAGGCGAAGGAGATTCTTTATCTCCGCGCGAAGATGAACGAGTTGATGGCCAAGCACACGGGCCGCCCGGTGGAACAGATCGAGCGGGATACGGACCGGGATCGCTTCATGAGCGCGGAAGAGGCCAAGGACTACGGTCTCATAGACAGCGTGATAGTGCAGCAGCGTGCCATCGAGGCAGCGGAAAAGAAAGTGACATTGTGAAATCGTTCACGTGGGGGATACCTGCCGGTGTGCTTGACCGTCATCCCAGGGGTATGTTAAGTATACCGGCACCCCCCACGCCGCCCTTCAATGGCGGTGTAACAGATCCCGCCCCACCCCGCAACGCGGAATTCAATGTCGCACGATAAACACCTGCGCTGCTCATTCTGTGGCAAATCGAAAGACTCGGTTCGGAAGTTCATCTCCGGCCCGTCCGTCTACATCTGCAACGAATGCATCTCGCTCTGCAACGAGATCCTCGCCGAAGATGAGGAGCGCGAGGTCGCCGAGGCGATCACCCAGGTCCCCACGCCGCAGGAGATCAAGGACGTCCTCGACCAGTACGTGATCGGACAGGAGCGCGCCAAGAAAGCGCTCGCGGTGGCGGTGTACAACCACTACAAGCGCATCAACTGCTCCTCGGGTCGCGACGATGATGTGGAGCTCGACAAGTCCAACATCCTCCTCATCGGCCCCACCGGCGTCGGCAAGACGCTGCTCGCGCAGACGCTCGCCCGCATCCTCGACGTTCCCTTCACCATCGCCGACGCCACCACTCTCACTGAAGCGGGCTACGTCGGCGAGGACGTCGAGAACATCCTCGTCCGTCTCCTCCAGGCCGGCGAGTTCAACGTGGCCGAGTGCGAGCGCGGCATCGTCTACATCGATGAGATCGACAAGGTCGCGCGCAAGAGCGAGAACCCGAGCATCACGCGCGACGTCTCGGGTGAAGGCGTGCAGCAGGCGCTCCTCAAGATCCTCGAGGGTACTGTCGCTTCGGTTCCGCCGCAGGGCGGCCGCAAGCACCCGCAGCAGGAGTACATCCAGATCAACACGAAGGATGTGCTCTTCATCTGCGGCG
>JBIQLU010000060.1:0-20951 GCA_044463985.1 Gemmatimonas aurantiaca
TACAGGCCCGGAGGGACTTGAACCCCCAACCGCCGGTTTTGGAGACCGGTGCTCTACCAGTTGAGCTACGAGCCTATCGAGGGTGACCGATGGGAATTGAACCCACAACCCCCGGAGCCACAGTCCGGTGCTCTAACCAATTGAGCTACGGTCACCATGTTCACCGGCGCAACCGTCCCACAGATGCTCCAATGAAGACCGGAATCTTAACCAGGTCTCCACCATGGAGCAACTCCCTTACTTCGCGCGATCGATGTATTCGCCGGTGTTCGGATTCACTCGCACGCGCACGCCCGTCGGAATGAATTCCGGCACGGTCACCGTAGCTCCGTTCTCGAGCTTCGCCGGCTTGAACGAAGCGCTCTTGGTAGCCGACTTCATCACCGGCGCAGTCTCCACGATCTCCAGCTCGATCGCGTTGGGAAGATCGATGGCGATCGGTCGTCCCTCGTAGTACTCCGCCATGATCTTCATGCCAGGCTGCAGCCACTGCGCCGCGTCGCCGAGCGTCTCACTGTCCATCTCGAGCTGATCGTAGTTCTCGCTGTTCATGAAGTGGTAGATGTCACCACCCTGATAGAGGAACTCCAGATCGTGTGTCTCGAGCGATGCCTTCTCGATCGAATCAGCGGCGCGGAAGCGGTGTTCGAAGTTGTTCCCCGTGCGAAGGTTTCGCATCTTCGTCTGCACCATCGCCCGGAGGTTGCCCGGCGTGTGGTGACGGAAGTCCACCACGCGGCACGGGTCGCCATCGAAGACGATCACCATGCCGCGTCGGATCTGCGTCGCTGGTGTAGCCATTATCGAGACCTGATTTGAACGTTGAAGGGGCTGCCACGGGCAGCGCGCAGTTTTCAGCGCTGGCACCCCGCCTGGCGGCGTCCCCGATATGTGTCGTAAACCGTTTTAGCCTTTCAGTTTACCTGATTTTGACACCACAGTCAACGGCCCCCTTCGCTTCCGCCGCCCGTCGATGATTCCTCTACGAACGGCTCTGGCCGGCGCCGCCGCCCTGCTCACGGCGGCGTGTGCCCCGACGTCGGCGCGCTTGGCGCTCACCCCGGCGCCAGCCCCCGCCTGCGTCGTGCCGGCGGACACCGCAGTCGCCAGCGAGGCCCGTGCCCTGAACGCGCGCGGCGGCTACCACGGCGGGGATTCCACCGCACTCGATACTCGCATCGCAGTCACCGCCGGCGTCGACTCCACGCACGCTCCGTGGGCGCGGAACCGTGGAGAACGACTCGTGTTCGCGCAGCTCTACGAGCCACTCGTGCGCGTGGACTGCTCCGACAGGGTGATAGGAGCTCTGGCGGCGTCGTGGAACTCCGATGCCGGAGCGCTCCCCGGCACTACGCTCTGGCGCTTCGTGCTGCGCCACGATGCACGCTTCTCGAACGATGAGCGCGTGGTGGCCGCCGACGTGATCGCGAGCTGGCAGCGAAGCGGCATCGCCCACGGGCGCGGATCCGTCGGACCGGCAATCGCCGCCATCGCGGCCGGCGCGCGCGCGCTCGACGATTCGACGCTCGCCGTACAGCTCCCCGGTTCGGACACCGACCCGCGTCTGCTGGCAGCGCCCGCGTTCGCGGTGGCGCACCGCGCGGCCGCGGGTGGCGCATGGCCTGATGGTTCGACGTCGTACGAAGTGGATTCCGCAGCGGGGCAGCGAGCGCTCCTGCCCGGGCGGACGCCTCGCGACGAGCGCGCCTCCCGGCGCTCGCCGGCGGGCGATGTGATCGCGCTTCACTCGCACACCGGCGACGGCGCGCTGCGCTTCATGCTCGAGCCCGATGCCGATCCGCGCGACCTGCTCGACGCCGGCACCGATGTCCTCATCACCGCATCGCCCGGCGCGGTCCAATACGCGCGCACCCGTCCCGAACTCTCCACCGTGACACTCCCGTGGACCCGCAGCTACGCTCTCGCGCTCCACGCGTCCGTCGCCGCCGGTTCCGACTCCGCGTGCACTTCGACGGACGCGTGGCGACCGCTGCGCGACGCGATGGCAGTGGCGGTCCACGTAGACGCCCGCGGCGCCGCGGGACCGTGCTGGTGGCTCGCAAGCAGCGACGCCGCCAACGAGAGCAGCGCCGCTCCAGCGGCCGCCGCGCACGCGTTCTCCGGACGCATCGTCTACCGCGCCGACGACCCGACCGCGCGCGAGCTCGCGGAGCGGATCGTAGCGCTCGTGGCGCCGGGGCGCGACGATCCGGCGGCCGAGCTTCTGCGCAGCGCTGCGCCATCGTTCGCTGGCACCGCCGGCGCTGGCGGCCTGCGCGCATCCGGAATGGACTCCTCTGCGTTCGCTGCGAGTCTCGCTGCGGGCGCCGACGACGCGTACATCGTCGCCATCCCGCACGATCCCGACTGGCGCGCGGCCGCACGCGCGCACCTCTTCGACGCCGCGCCATGGCTTGCCCCGCGAGACTACCTCGCGCACGCGCTCATCCCGCTCGTGGATACGCGCGAACGGCTGATCTTTCGGCGCGCGCGGGGTATTCCACGGATGACCATCATGCACGACGGCACCGTGATCTTCGGCGAGCCGGATTCCACCTCTTACCGGCCCATGCCGTGAGCTTTCGCCTGCGTCTCCTCGTCGCGATGGGGTTGCTCGCGATCGTGCCGCTGAGCGTGGCCGCGCTGGGACTCAGGCGCGAGATGACGGCACGCATCACCGCGCAGTACGAGCGGCGGGTGGAGGATCTCGCGTCGGTCACGCGCGAGGATCTCGACCGCGAGAGCGCGTCGATAGCGAGCCGACTCCACGCGGTCGCATCGGCGATGCGCGATGACAACCGCTTTCGGCTCGGCGTCGTGGGCGGCGCCGCATCGGAGCGGGACTACGTGCTCGACTACGCGACCCGCGCGATGAACGGCGCGGGTCTGGCCATGCTGCAGATCCAGGATGCCGACGGCCGCATCCTCAGCTCCGGCCACTTTCGCAACGAGTTCGGACGGCTCGAACCAGAGCTCCCGCGCCTGCTCACGCTGAGTGGCGGAAGCGCGCTTGCCTCGGCGCGAACTCCGGAAGGTCCCATGCTGGTGCTGGCCGGTGTCGACTCCGTGTCGCTCGGCGCAACGCGCCTCACGATCTCCGGGGGCGTGCGCGTGGACCGGGGTTTCCTCCGCTCCATGGCGCGCGGCAATGAACTCGCCGTGACGCTCGTGACGGATGGCCGGGCGCTCTCATCGGACTCGCTCCTCGCGGAGGACAGCTCGTTCGTGGCGAGGATCGCCGGCACGGGCGCCGCGCGACGCGACACGAGCACCGCCGGGATCGCGGGCGCCGAGATGGTTCTCTCCGCGATCGAGGTTCCGTTCGTCGGCACGGGCCCGGATGGCGCCCCGCGTGCGGACAGTGCGCGGATCGTCATCACTCACTCCACCGCGGAACTGGCCGAGCTGCGGCGCAGCCTCGACCGCTGGTTCCTCGCGACGATCGTGCTCGCAGCCGCGGCGGCGTTCGCGCTCTCGGCGTGGCTCGCGCGCGCGCTGAGCCGTCCACTCACGGAGCTCGCTGCACGCACCAGGCGCGTGGACCTCGACCGCCTCGACACCGACTTCCCTTCCGCGCGGGACGACGAGATCGGCACACTCGCGCGCACGCTCTCCGCGATGACGAGGCGGCTCCGCTCGAGCGCCGCCGCGCTGCGCGAAGCGGAGCGCCGCGCGGCGATGGGTGACTTCGCCCGGCAGGTGAACCACGACATCAAGAACGGGATCGCGCCGATCCGGAACGTCCTCCGCCACCTCGGTCAGGTGGCCGAGGAGGACCCGGCGCAGCTCTCCGCGATCTTCACGGAGCGGCGCCACACGCTCGACGCGAGCGTCGCCTACCTCGACAATCTCGCGCGCAACTATGCGCGGCTCACGCCGCGGCTCGACACGCGTCCCTGCGACGCGAACGAGATCGCGCGCGAGGTAGCCGCCGGCGCGCCGACCGGATCCGGCGTGGAAGTGCGAACCCAGGTGGACCCCGCGCTTCCTCCGGTGGCCGCCGACCCGCTCGTGCTCCGCCGCATCCTGGAGAACCTCGTGAGCAACGCCATCGACGCGGCGAGTGGAACGAACGGCAGCGTGACGATAGCTACCGAACGCGCTGCGGAGGGAGGCGTGCGCATCACGATCAGCGATACGGGGAGCGGCATGAGCCGGGAGGAGCTGGCGCGCGCCTTCGACGATTTCCACACCACGAAGCGCGGCGGCACGGGGCTCGGACTCTCGATAGTGCGAAGGCTGGTGGCAGACCTCCACGGCTCGCTGCGCATCGAAACGGAGCCGGGAGTCGGCACCTCGGCGATCGTGACGCTGGACTCGACGCCCGGCGGCACTCAGCTTCCGCGTGGCGAATCACGGGAGAGAGCAAGGACGTGACATCGGTTCTGGTGGTCGACGACAACGTGGCACTCGCGGATCAGTACGCGTACGATCTGAAGCGAGTGGGCGGCTACGACGTGCTCGTCGCGTCGGGAGGCGCGGAGGCGCTGGAGCTTCTCGCGAGCGAGCCCGTGGACTGTGTGATACTCGATCTCGAGATGCCGGGCACCGACGGCTTCGCCGTCCTGCGCGCGATGCGCGAACGCGAGAGCGAAGTACCGGTGATCGTGTACACCGGCACAGCGAGCTACGACCGCTGCGTGCAGGCCATCAAGCTCGGCGCGTACAATTTCATCGAGAAGGACGAACCGGTGGAGCGAGTGGCGCGCGAGGTGGAGAACGCGGTGGAGCGCCGCCGCATCCTGGACGAGGTTCGCTCGCTTCGCAAATACGCCGGGGACGAGAGCGCGCTGCTGGGCGAGAGCCCCGCGATGCTGCGCCTCAAGAACGAGATCGCGCGCGTGGCGCCGATCCCCAGCCCGGTGCTGATAGTCGGCGAGAGCGGCTCCGGGAAAGAACTGGTAGCGCGCGACGTGCATCGCTTGAGCGGCGTGGCGCGCGAGCCGTTCGTGGCGGTGAACAGCGCGGCGCTCCCCGAGAATCTCGTGGAGAGCGAGTTGTTCGGGCACGAGCGCGGCGCGTTCACGGGCGCGGCCACGATGCGCAAGGGCGCTTTCGAGTCCGCCGGGAGGGGGACGATCTTTCTCGACGAGATCGGCGAGCTGCCGATGGCGGCGCAGGCGAAGCTCCTGAGGGTGCTCGAGGAGCGGAAGGTGACCCGGCTCGGGAGCAGCCGGCCCGTGGACGTGCCGGCCCGCGTGGTGGCCGCCACGAACCGCGAGCTCGAGGAGGAGGTGAAGGAGTCGCGCTTTCGCCGCGACCTCTTCTTCCGGCTCAACGTGCACGTGCTGCGCGTGCCGCCGCTGCGCGACCGACTATCGGACGTGCCGCTCCTCGTCGAGCGGATGGTGGCCGCCACCAGCGAACGGTTCGGGGTCCGCCGCAAGGAGGTGCAGCCCCCGGCGATGGAGATCCTGATGGCGTACGACTGGCGGCAGAACAACGTGCGCGAGCTGCGCAACGTGGTAGAGCGGATGCTGATCGCCGCCGATGGACAATCGATCGGCGCGGAGCACGTGCCGTCGGAGATCCGCGACGAAGTGCACGGTTCCGGCGTCCACGCGGCGTCCTCCATCGACGCCTCCGGTGCGCGCACCTTCCTCGAGCGAAAGGCGGAGGCCGAGCGGCAGATCGTGCTCGCGGCGCTCGACCGCAACGAGTGGCACATCACGCGAACCGCCTCGGAGCTCGGCCTCGCCGATCACGCGAGTCTGCTGAAGATCATGCGCCGGCATCACATCACGCGCGCGGAGTGAAGCGGCTGCGGGGCAACGTGCGCGACGCCGGACCCGGCGGGGGCCGGTCGTCGTGTCCATCCGTACACGAAAGGCAGCTCTCGCGCGTGTCCGGCGGAACACGACGCGGCGGAAATGACCTGCTAATGTAGATTATTATATGACTTCTAACCATCTATCATGAAACAGCTTCGATAGTACGAGCAAAACGACGCGTCACATGGTCGCCCGCTTGCCCTTCCCTGGCATCGCCAACCCGGCAATCACCAGCGTCCGCTCCGGCGAACGCGCCTCTGGAAGGAGTCGACCATGTCGCTTGACCATCGCAGTCACCGCGCCGCCCGTATTGCCGGCGGCACTATCACCGCCTCCGCTCTGCTCGTTTTCGCCGCCGCCTGCCGCGACTCGGGGATCAAGCCGAACGGGAGCGAGTCCGCCGCCACCGTGGCGCAGCAGCCCGTCGTGGTGCAGCCCACCGCTGAAGTGGTGCAGCCCGAGAGCGGCAGCGTGATCCCTGAGAACGTCACCTACGCCGAAGCGGAATCCACCTTCGCCACGAAGGACTACGCGACGGCCACGGAGATGTTCGACGTCTACACCAGGTCGCACGAGAAGAACCCGTGGGGCTTCTACATGCTCGGCATGTCGGCGTGGCGCTCGGGCCAGCTCGATCGCGCGAAGGCCGCGTTCGATGACGCCCTCACTCTCGATCCCGGCCACGTGAAGTCTCTCGTCAACGCCGGTCGCGTGATGCTGGAGTCCGACAAGGCCGCTGCGGCCGAGGAGTATCTCGCGAAGGCGATCGACCTCGACCCCGCGTCAGTGGACGCGTACCGGGTGATGGGTCGCACGCAGGCGCTCCTCGGGAATGTGGAAGACGCGCTCGACGCGTACCGCACGGCGCTCGCGATCGATCCGGAAGACACCTGGTCGATGAACAACATGGGTCTCGTCCTGATCCAGCACGGCCGCTTCGACGAAGCGCTGCGGCCACTAGCACGCGCGGTGCAGCTCAGCGAGGGCGTCGCGGTGTTCGAGAACAATCTGGGAATCGCGCTCGAGCGTACCGGCCACTACGGCGCCGCGGCCGAGGCCTACCGCGCGGCGCTGACGGCGGACAGCGGCTACACCAGGGCCGCGGCGAGCCTCGCCAGAGTGGACGGCCGCAATGACGAACCGGGGATCGATCCGGTGACGGTGGCGGAGCTCGGTGACGAGTTTGCGCGGGACGTGAGCGGCTGGACCGAACAGCGCGTGTCGCAGATCGCGCCGCCCACGGTGGAGAGCGACAGCGTACCGGCCGCGGTGAACCCCGCCGACAGCAGCGGACGAATCACGGCGGTGTCGCAGACCGATTCCACCTCGTACTGAGCGGATCGCGTTACGGCAGCGCAGAGCGGGCGGTCCTCCCCGGGGAATGGGGGAGGATCGCCCATTCGGCCATCATGCGAAGGAGACGGCATCGCGTACGCGCCACGCAGCCACGCGACTCCGGCGCTTACCTTGCACTCCTCGCGCTCGCTTCCGGAGTCGGGGGACGAGAGACTTTCATCGATCGGGGGAAGGAGTGAGAGCACGAATCCTGTTTGTGTCGTCCATCGCGCTCGTATGCGCGTGCGGGCAGCGCTCCGGCAGCGAAGTCCGCGGTGCCGGTCTGAAGCCGGCATCGCTGACCCCCGCCAGGCAGGCCGAGGTCTACGCGACCGCCATCGGCGGATCGTTCGACATCGGACCTTCTCTCGTGCTCCTGGTGAACCCGAGCATGCTGCCGCGCGATGCGGGTTACGGCGATGGCGGCACCATCCCCGGAGACGTTCTGAAGGCGATGCTCGGCAAGTCGGCCTTCAGAGGTACTTGCGAGCCGGTTCCCGACGCCGACCCCACGCGTGCACCCACCTGCCCCGTGACCGACGCGGGATATGCCGTGCGTGTGTCGCCGATCTTCCAGGGCGCCGCGGACACGCTGCTGGTGCACGAGGCGGTGGACCGTTACGACACCCGCACGAGCGGCGGGCATCCGCGCTTCCTGATGGAGGAGGCCTACAAGCTCGTGCCACGCGGCAGCGGCTGGCGCGTGGTCACGAAGGCGCGTGTGCACGCGCCGTGACCGTCGGCGAACTGCCGGCGCATCCCTCGACTTCCGCGATACGACCGTCTACCTTGCGTGTGTTCCGTACCCTCTCATTCCACCCTGCAACGAGGAGGTGATCCTTTGTCTACTGACCAATGTACGGCGCGGATCGCCGGGAGCCGTTGAGGCTTCACTGAACGGGTGACCAGGCGACATCCGCGCCGCTCGGTCATGAGAAACGGGGCCCGTCGTGCACAAGGGAGCACGGCGGGCCCCGCTTTCATCCGTCAACTCCCTTCCGCTTTCTCCTCGAGCACCGGACGCAGCACCTTCCAAACGTTATCCGCGACGCGCTCCGCTCCCTCGGGATTCGGATGGATGCCGTCCGCCTGATTCAGCGAGTCGACGCCCGCCACTCCGTCGAGCAGGAACGGGATCAATGCCGCGCCGTTCGCCCGCGCCAGTTCCGGGAAGACGGAGCGGAACGCCGAGGTATAGCTCGAGCCGAGGTTGGGCGGCGCTTCCATCCCCGCCAGCACTATCCGCGCATCCGGATGCTCGGCGCGAACCGTGTCGATTATTCCCTGAAGGTTCGTGCGCAACGCCGCCACGCTCAGGCCGCGCAGCCCGTCGTTCGCGCCGGTCTCGATCACCACCACGCTCGCCGGCGACCGCATCAACCATCCGATCGACTTCAACGCGCCCGCCGACGTCTCTCCGCTCACGCCGGCGTTGACCACCCGGTAGTTTAAGTCGAGCGAGTCGATCTTTCGCTGGATCAGCGCGGGGTACGCATCGTCGGGATCGGAAAGGCCGAGTCCCGCGGTGAGGCTGGTGCCGACGAAGACGACCGTCGGTCTGTCGTCGTCGGCCCGGGCAGTTCCAATGCCGCTGTCGGCAGCGCGTACGGAACCGGCGGGACTCGCTGCCCGTTTGGTCGTCTCTCGCGTGGAATCGGCGGCGCCGCCATCGCTCTTCACGCACGCGGCGGCCAACGCCGCCAACATGACGGTGCTCACTACCCAGCGCATGCTAGTTGCCAGAAATCTGACCAAGTCGTACCCCAGTGGTGGCGGCATCCTCACGGTGCTGCGTGATGTCTCGTTCATCGTGCCCGACGGCGAGTTCGTCGCCATCGTGGGCCCCTCGGGTAGCGGCAAGACCACCCTCCTCGGCCTTCTCGCCGGTCTCGACGTTCCCACCAGCGGAAGCGTGTCGCTCGACGGTACCGACCTCGGCGCACTCACCGAAGACGCTCGCGCGCGGCTGCGCGGAGAGAAAGTTGGATTCGTCTTCCAGAGCTTTCAACTCATCCCCACGCTCACCGCCCTCGAAAACGTGCAGGTGCCGCTCGAGCTGCGCGGCGATGCGCAGTCCGATACGCGCTCGCGCGAGCTGCTGCAGCGCGTGGGACTCGGCGCGCGCGAGCATCACTACCCCACCCAGCTCTCGGGCGGCGAACAGCAGCGCGTGGCCATCGCGCGCGCGTTCGCGAACTCGCCGCGCGTTCTCTTCGCCGACGAGCCCACCGGAAATCTCGACTCGGCGACCGGCGAGCCTATCATCGCGCTCATCGAGGAGCTGAACCGCGACGCCGGCACCACGGTGGTGCTGGTGACGCACGACCCCGGCCTCGCCGAACGTGCTTCGCGCGTGATCCGGCTCGGCGACGGCGCGGTGGTCGGCGACAGCGAGCTGGCTGCATGAATCGCTGGCGAAGACTCGCTTCGCTCGCGTGGCGCGATGCTCGCCCCGCCCGGCGCCGGCTCCTTCTCTTCACATCGTCCATCTCCATCGGCGTAGCCGCGCTGGTGGCGATCGACTCGTATTCGGCCAACGTCGTTCGCTCGGTGGCCGAGCAGTCGCGATCGATATTGGGCGCAGACCTGTCGCTCTCCTCACCCCAGCCATTCACGCCGCCGATCACCGCGCTGATCGACTCGCTCCGTTCCTCCGGAGCGCGAGTGGATTACGTGACGAGCTTCTCCTCCATGACCGTGGTGCCGCGGCTCGAGGGCACGCGCCTCGTGCAGGTGAATGCAGTGGGTCCCGCGATCCCCTTCTACGGCGAAATGGGGTCGGACCCTCCGGGCCGGTGGGGCTCGCTGCAGGCGGGGCGCAACGCGCTGGTGGATGCGACGCTCCTCGCCGGACTCGGAGCGAAGCTCGGCGACTCGCTGGTGCTCGGCAAGACTCGCTTCGAGATCGTCGGTACTCTGGTGGATGTGCCGGGCGATGTGGGCATCGCATCGGCGCTGGGCCCGCGCGTCTACATCGCTCGCAGCCACGTGGACGACACCGGCCTCCTCGCCTTCGGAAGCCGCGCCGAGTACGAAGCGCGCTTCGAGCTTCCTTCCGGCGTGGATGCCGACCAGTGGGAGAAGGCGCACATCGAGACGCTCCGCGCCGAGCACGTACGCGCGCGTACCGTACGCGATACGGAACGCTCGCTGACACGTGGGGTGGACCAGTTGCACTCCTTCCTTGGAGTGGTCGGGCTCGTCGCGCTGCTGCTGGGCGGCATCGGTGTAGCCGCGGCGATCAGGGCGTACGTGGCGGAGAAGAGCGATCCGATAGCGGTTCTGCGCTGCCTCGGCGCCACTTCGGGACAGGTGCTGGCCATCTACCTGATGCAGGCGGCCTCGCTCGGCCTCGCCGGCGCGGCGCTGGGCGCAGCGCTCGGAGTGGCGGCACAGTTCGCACTGCCGCTCGTGCTGGGCGACTTCATGCCGGTGGACGTGAGCCCCGCGTTCGAACCGGTGGCGGTGATCTCGGGGCTGGCCGTCGGCGTCTGGGTGGCGGCGATCTTCGCGTTGATCCCCCTGCTCGGTGTACGACACGTGACGCCGCTGCAGGCGCTTCGCAAGGATGAAACGTCGGGCCGCGACGCTGCGGGACGTACGGGACGCGATGCAGCGCGCTGGTTCGCGATACTCGCCCTGGTCGCGAGCGTGGTCGCGATCGCGATCTGGCGCTCCGGAGACGTGAAGCGCGGCGCCGTGATGAGCGCAGCGATCGGCGCCGTGCTCGTGGCGCTCTGGCTCGCCGCGCTCGCGATCGCGTGGCTCGCCCGCCGGCTGCTGCGATCACACTGGCCATTCACGGTGCGGCAGGGAGTGGCGAACCTTTATCGGCCATCGAACCAGACGCGCGCGGTGATGCTGGCGCTCGGCTTCGGCGCCTTCCTGATCGGGACGCTGTTCCTGGTGCAGCGGAGCCTTCTCCAGCATCTCGCGTTCGACGACGCGACAACGCAGGCCAATCTCGCGTTCTTCGACGTGCAGCGCGATCAGGAGTCGGGCCTCGATTCGCTCATCCGCGCATCCGGCGATCCGGTGCTGCAGAGCGTGCCGATAGTGCCGATGCGGATAGCGTCCGTCGGCGGCGTCTCCGTTGCCGAGCTCTCGAGGGAGCGATCGTCGTGGGCGCTCCGCCGCGAATACCGCTCGAGCTACCGTGACACGCTCATCGGCTCGGAGCGGGTGACGGCCGGGAGCTGGGAGAGCACGGCGCACGGTGCCGCCGGCGCTCTGCCCGCGGTTTCCGTGGAGCAGGACGTGGCACAGGAGCTGGGCATCGCACTCGGCGATACCGTGACGTGGGATGTACAGGGAGTGCGGATCCCGACCGTGGTGGGAAGCTTGCGCGAAGTGAACTGGGCGCGATTCGAGCCGAACTTCTTCGTGCTCTTCCCTCCACGGTCGCTCGCCGACGCGCCGCAGACCTTCGTACTGCTCACGAGAGTGGACGGAGCGGATGCGGCCACGCGCAGTGCCGCGTTGCAGCGCGCGGCCGTGGACTCCTACCCGAACGTCTCGAGCATCGATCTCTCGATGATCCAGCGCACGGTCGCCGGCATCCTCGACAAGATCTCCATCGCGGTGCGCTTCATGGCGCTCTTCAGCATCGCGACGGGTGCACTGGTGCTGCTCAGCGCCGTCGCGGCGACGCGACGCCAGCGGCTGCGCGAAGCGGTGCTGCTCAAGACGCTCGGTGCCACCAGGGCTCAGGTGCGCCGCATCCTGCTCGCCGAGTACGCGGTGCTCGGCCTGCTCGGCAGCGCCGTCGGCGTACTGCTCTCGCTCGGCGGCGCGTGGGCTCTGGTGCGCTTCGTCTTCGACATCCCGTTCGCGCCGCTGGCGCCGCCGCTCGTGCTGCTCGCCGCGCTCATGACGCTGCTGACGCTCTCCATAGGAGTCTGGAGCAGTCGCGACGTCTTCGCGGCGACTCCCATGGAGGCGCTGCGCTAGCGCGCCCGGCCCGAATTCACTTCACGCGCAGAAT
This sequence comes from Gemmatimonas aurantiaca, assembly GCA_044463985.1. Lineage (GTDB taxonomy): Bacteria > Gemmatimonadota > Gemmatimonadetes > Gemmatimonadales > Gemmatimonadaceae > JADGGM01. The sequence continues at coordinate 12,091 of JBIQLU010000060.1, forward strand.
GGTCGTGCGCACCGGACTGTTCGCGGGGAGCGGTTCGCCGCCGCTCGCCGTGATCCTGATGGGCTGACGCTCGGCCGCGGTGCTGCGCAGATCGTACAGCGCAGCGCCGCCGCCGTGCAGCGACGATACGCTGGAGGTGAAGTCGCCGAACGAGAGCGTGTCGGGCACCAGTGGGTACACCAGTGGGAACGCCGGATTACCGCTCGATACGAGCACGAGCTCGTCGTGCATCCCCGCGAATATTTCCGCCTGCTTCCAGCTCGGGAAGGAGAGCAGTGCGCTCTGTGCGGTGAAGTTCGTCACGCCTGCCGCGGCGCTGGCGATCGACCAGCCCGCGACGAGGTCGGGGAAGCTGGCGTTGATACGGCTCACGATGTTGTCTACGCCGAAGCTCGTGGTGCTCTGCGTCATCGCGTGCAGAAAGCCCGCCTCCGACGGCGCGTACTGGTCGATGGTCCACCGCACGAACGACCACGCCCCGCCATAGTACGCGTTACCCGATGAACCGATGGGAGACTCGGAACGGCCGCTGTCGAGGTAGTCGTAGAGGAAGGTGAAGTGGTGCAGCATCACCTGCGGGCGATCGTCGGGGCAGCCGTTGCGCTCCGTGAGCGGGGGCTCGCAGCCCACGCTCGCCAGGAAGGTCGTCGGGTTCTTCCACGGCGAATGCGAGAAGTTGCGCTGGTAGATCTCCGAAGATATCTGAGCGGTGGCCTCCTCCAGCCAGCCTTCCTCCAGAGCGCTCGCGCCGTTCGCGAACTTCGCGGCGTACGATGAAAGATGCTTGCTCTCGTGTGCCAGCACGCCGCGCACGAAGTCCTGCCATCTGTCCACGGAAGTGGTGGTGGCATCATCGGGCACGTACGCGTAGAAGATCGCCGCATCGTTGCCCACGGTGTTCTGATCCGGCCCTTCCGCGGCATCGTACGGATAGAAGTCGCAGCCGCTCACGAAGCCGGCCACGCCGTCGAAGTGCTCGTTGAGCACCGGTGAGAAGAGCATCAGCACCTTCCCCTTTCCGCCGAGCTGCGAGTCGAAGGCGAGCGGATCCCCGAAGTTCTCGACGAGCATCGGGTAGATCACCTGGTCGAACTCGTGACCGATGGCATCGTAGAACGAATCGATCTGCCCTGCGACCGGCGAGTTCACATCCTCGAAGAGAATCGTCTTCTCTCCCACGTACACGGTGCGCGCCTGCACGTCGAACCCCTTGACGCAGATCGTGTCGCCGACGTCGTTGTCGATGTCGCGTATGTGAAAGGGAAGCACGTCGCCGAGGTTCGGTGCGAGTGCTCTTGCGACCGGCATCCTTCGCGCCGCCGTGCCCGCGCGCTCGGCACGTTCGCGCAGCCGGGCAATTGCGCGCACCGGGTTCCCACGACGCTGCACCAGCCGTCGATCAGCGTCGAGAACGCGCCGGTGTGCGCGCTCGGCCGCGCTGCGCTGCTGCTGGGGCGTGCCCAGCAGCCAGTTGCGGAGATCTCCCGCGGCGGGGTTGGTCCGCGCCCGCGCCACCACGTTCGCCTGCGGCGCGTTCGGGTCGCCGCCGCTCACCCTGAACGAGGCGGTCGAGGACCCGTCGGGCGTCACGTTCACCACACCGAGTATGTAGCGACTGTCGGCCTGCGGTTCGATCTGGAGACACCCCGCCACCGCGGCCGAAGTGAGGAAGCTCGCGGACTGGCCGGGCTGGAGATCCACTATCGACGCAGTCTGCTGCGCACTCGTGGAAGTGGCGCAGGTGATCGGCGCTGGCCCCGAGCTGCCGTCGTCGCAGGCAAGAACGAGCGGCACGAGCCAGATGAGATGATGCGTACGCATGGAATGCCGAAACCGGGTATGGGCGCGACGCTCTCGCGCACCATCATGACGCGCGCACGTCGCCCGCTGGAGTGTTCAAGCTCACCAATCGCCCACATTTTGTCGAGCGTACGTCGGGAGCCGGCCTCTCGTCCGCCGTCACGGCGACGAGCGGCGGGTGCCGGCACCCGCGTAGATTTCCTGACCCTGTCGAAAACACGCTTCCCGAACTCATGATCCTGACCCTCGCCGCTTCTCACAACCTCCTTTCCCGCCTCTCGCACGCGTGGGGGTACGTGAGCCTGGGCGCGACGAGCATCATCGCGGAGGAAGCGGCTCCGGTGCTCGCCGGCTTCGCTGCACACCAGGGTCACCTCCGCCCGCTGTGGGCTCTCGTCGCATGCGCGGCCGGGAGCTGGTTCGCGGACGTCGTGCTGTATGCGCTCGGCCGCACGCGCGCGGTGTCGGCCGTGGGTCGCTGGCGCTGGCTCGCGGCGCCCACGGAACGGCTGCTCGACGTGGTGGGGCGGCACCCCTGGCGGGCTTCGCTCGCGACGCGGTTCGCATACGGTGCGCGACTGGTGCTGCCCATCACCTGCGGCGCGGCACGGGTGAAGCCCGTCACCTTTCTCGCGGGAAGCTGCACGAGCGCCGTCGTCTGGAGCTCTCTCTTCATCGGACTGGGCTGGGCGTTCGGCCAGACCGCAGTCGAGGTCATCGGCCACATCCACCAGCACGAGGATCTCATCGCTCTGGTGCTGGTGCTCGCTGTCACCGCAGGCGTCTGGTTCGTCACCAGGCGCAATGCAAGACGCGTCGCCGAGGAGATCGGGGGAGCGGAGGGAGCCGACGCCGCATCGTCACCAGGAGCGGCCGACGGCGATCACATCGACGCCGGCGATCGCCGCGCACCGTGATCCAGCCGGCGGCTTCCCCGCCCCGAATCAGAGAAGCGTACCGCGCAGGATCACCAGCGCGACGCTGAAGTAGATGATCAGCCCGGTGACATCCACCAGCGTCGCCACGAAAGGCGCCGACGCGCTGGCCGGGTCGAAGCCCAGTCGTCTGAGTATGAACGGAAGCATGGATCCCGCCAGTGACCCGAAGGTGACCACGCCTACGAGCGCGGCGGAGACGGTGAATGCCACGAGCACGTGATGCTCGCCGTAGTCCTGCCAGCCGAGTTGCTGCCAGAGGCTGATCCTGATGAAGCCGATGAGGCCGAGTATGAGACCGAGGATGATCCCCGACGGGATCTCGCGCAGTGCGACACGCCACCAGTCGCGCAGCCGCAGCTCGCGCAGCGCCATCGCGCGAATTATCAGCGAAGTCGCCTGCGATCCGGAATTCCCTCCCGAGCTGATGATGAGCGGCACGAAGAGCGCGAGCACCACGGCACGGCTGATCTCGTGCTCGAAGTATCCCATCGCCGTTGCCGTCAGCATCTCGCCGAGGAAGAGCGCCGAGAGCCAGCCGGCGCGCTTCCTGATCATCGCGAAGAGTCCCGATTCCATGTAGGGCTCCTCGAGTGCCTCGAGTCCGCCCAGCTTCTGGACGTCTTCCGTCTGCTCCTCCACTATCGCGTCGATCACGTCGTCGACCGTAACGATGCCGAGCATCTTCCCCGCCGGATCGAGTACGGGGACTGCGAGCAGATTGTACTTGGAGATTATTCTCGCGACGTCCTCCCGATCCATGTCGGGCGGAACGCCGACCGGCGGCTGCGGATCGCCGACCTCGCTCACGGGCAGGTTGCGTCGCGCCAGCACGAGCTCTCGCAGCGACACCACGTGGAGGAGCCGCTGGGTGACGCCGTCGATCACGTAGATCGCGTATACCGTTTCCTTGGCGCCGCCGACCTGCGCGATGTAATCGAGCGTGCGCTGCACGGTCCAGTCGGGCGGCACGCCGACGAACTCGGTGGTCATGATGCCGCCCGCCACCGTCACCGGATAGCGCAGCAGGAGCGAAAGCCCTTCACGCGTGCCCGAGTCGAGCGATCGAAGGAGACGCGTCCGCTCGCGTTCCGGCAGCTCGCGGAAGATCTCGGCCTGCTGGTCGGCGGACATCGCTTCGATGATCGGGCCCGCCGCCTGCGGATCCATCCGCTCGAAGATCTCCGATCGATCGACCAGCTCGGGTTCGTCGAACACGCGCACCGCGAGATCGAACGGAAGCGCGGCCAGCACCTTCGCCGCCGCCTCCGGACGCAGTGCATTCAGCGCTTCCGCCACGTCCGCGCCGTGCATCGCGGAGAGCGTTTCGGCCAGCTCGGCCGGGTCGCCGGCCAGCAGATAGAGCAGTTCGGGAGGTGCAGTCATGCCGGTTCCCTCGCTCCGTCCAGACCGGGCGCCAGTGCTTCGCCTCCGCGACTCCATGCTGCCCAGCACCATATCAGACCGCCCACCAGCACCGCGACCGGGATCAGCATCACCGCGAGCTGAAGGTCGCGCGCATCGGAGATTGCGCCGATGAGCGGTGGTGACGGCACATCGCCCAGTATGTGGATCGTGAAGATGCAGAGCGCCATCGCCGACGCACGCATGCGCGGCGGCACTTCGCCGACCACCGCCGAGTTCACGGGGCCGGTGCACGCGAACACCAGCAGCTCGGCTATCACGAGCGCGCTCCAGTAGCCGGCCGGATTCTCGAGAGTGAGTGCGAGCCACGCGGCGGGCGCCGCCGCGACCGTCGCGACGCCAGCGACCCAGAGGTACGCGCGCTTCGTGTATCTCAGCAGATAGTCGCCCAGCCAGCCGCCGATGAAGGTACCCACGAATCCCGTCACGACGAGAATGGCGCCCAGACGTACCGTGGCCACGTCGCGAGGAAGTCCGCGCGCGCGCTCCAGGAAGGTGGGCATCCAGATCGCGATCCCGCCGAGCGCGAACGTGTACGCGGCGTAGCCGAGGATCGTGAGGCGGTAAAGCCGGTTCCGTGCCAGCTCCACGTATCGCCCGATCCCCGACACTCGCGCGGCGCCGCCGCTCGCCTCGCCAGCTCCCTCGGATGCACTTCCGCCGGCGTCCGCCGACGCGCGTGGTTCGTAGAGAGCGAGCGCGAGGAAAGCGAGAAGCAATCCGGGTAGTCCGGCCACGTAGAACGCGTGCCGCCATCCGTAATGCTTGTCCACGAGTCCGCCGAGTACGTAGCCGAGGGCGGAGCCGACGGGTGTGGCAGCGAAGAAGATCGCGAATACCCGGCCGCGCAGCCGCTCCGGGAAATAGTCGGCGAGCAGCGCTGGCGCGATCGTACCGTATGCTGCTTCACCAATCCCGACCGCTGCGCGCGAGGCGAGCAGCGATCCGTAATTCGTAGCGAGTCCTCCCGCGGCGGTCGCGAGGCTCCAGATGCCGACGCCGAGCGCGAGGATGCGCGGCCGTGATCCGCGATCGGCGAAAGCACCGATGAACGGCGCCGCGATCATGTAGACGATGATGAAGCCGCTCGCGAGAAAACCGAACTGCTCGTCGGTGGGCCGGATCTCCGAGTGCTTGAGGCTCTCGCCGATGGCCGGCACCACGAATCTGTCGAGGTAGTTGAACAGATTGATGAGCGTGAGCAGCGCGAGGCCCGTCCACGCGGCGCGCGTGGGGGTGACGCCATTGCCGTCCGCCGACGAATCGGGGCTCTCTACCAGCAGCTGTGCCACGCGAGATCTCCGGGGCGGTGGGGGTTAACCACGAGGAGGACTCGGGTCGGATGCCCTCCGCGACGGCCCAAAGCTAGTGCAGGCGATCTTGACGCGCGAGGCGTTCAATGCCGAGCTTACCTCCGCCACCACGGCAGATCCGACTTCCGGAGACACGGTTGAGAGCAGATTACGATGTGATAATCATCGGGGCCGGCCACAACGGCCTCGTAGCGGCAGCGTACCTGGCGCGCGCCGGCAAGCGAGTACTGGTCCTCGAGCGACGCGAGATGGTTGGTGGGGCCTGCGTGACGGAAGAAGTCTTTCCGGGCTTCAAGGTCTCCACCGGCGCCTACGTCAACAGCCTCCTTCGACCGGAGATCATCAGCGATCTCGAGCTGCACCGACACGGTTTCGAGCTGCTTCCGCGAAATCCGTCGTCGTTCACGCCATTTCCGGACGGCCGGTACCTCATGCTCGGCCCCGACCTCGCGTTCAACCAGAAGGAGATCGCCAAGTATTCCACGCGCGACGCCGAGGCCTTCCCGCGCTACGAGGCGATGCTCGAGCGGGTCGCGGACTTCATCGAGCCGACGCTCATGCAGACGCCGCCGGATCCGTGGTCGAAGCGGCCGCGCGATCTCATGCGGCTCGCGAAACTCGGACTCGGCTTCCGCAAGCTCGGACCGGAGCTCGGCGCCCGCGCCATCGAGATCCTCACCGGCGATGCACGCTCGGTGCTGGAACGCTGGTTCGAGTCGGAGCAGCTTCGCGCGCCGCTCGCGACCGACGCGATCATCGGGGCCGCGGCATCACCGTCCACGCCCGGTACGGCGTACGTGCTCTTTCATCACGTGATGGGAGAATGCAACGGCGCGCGCGGAGTATGGGGTTACGTCCGCGGCGGGATGGGCGGAATCTCCGATTCGATCGCCGCATCGGCGCGTCAGCAGGGAGTCGACATCCGCACCAACGCTCCGGTCGCGCGCGTGCTCACGCGAGGCCATACCGCGTACGGAGTCGCACTCGCGGACGGCACCGAGTTCCACGCGCGGCAGATAGCATCCAACGCGGACGCGCACCACACGTTCGCGGGGCTGGTCGACCCGGCGGCGCTCCCCGAACAGTTCCTCGCGGATGTGAAGGCGATCGACTACTCGAGCGCGACGCTCAAGATCAACGTGGCGCTGAGCGAGTTGCCCAGGTTCACGGCCGTGGGCGACGCGGCAGCCGGCGACACGCCGGGCCCGGAACACCGAGGCACGATCCACATCGCGCCGACCATGGACTACATGGAGCGCGCCTTCGACGATTCGAAGTACGGCAGCCCGTCGCGGTCACCGATTCTCGAGTGCACCATCCCATCGGCGGTGGACCCGACAGTTGCGCCGCGAGGCAAGCACCTCATGTCGATGTTCATCCAGTACGCCCCGGCGAAGCTCCGCGAGGGAAGCTGGGACGACGTGAAGGAGTCGTTCGCCGATCGCTGCTTCGAGGTGCTGGATGAGTACGCGCCCAACTTCAGCCGCTCGGTGATCGATCGCCAGGTGCTCTCCCCCGTGGACCTGGAGCGGCGCTTCGGCCTGTACGGCGGGAACATCTTCCAGGGCGCGATGAATCTGAACCAGCTCTTCTTCATGCGGCCGCTCCCCGGCTACGCGGACTACCGCACGCCGGTTCGCGGACTGTACCTCTGCGGGGCCGCCACGCACCCCGGCGGCGGCGTGATGGGAGCGTGCGGTTACAACGCGGCGCGCGAGATGCTGAGAGACGCGTGAACGTACTCGAACTCAGCGTACTGGTATTCACCGGCGCGCTCGCGGCGGGGCTGCTCGGAGCGCTCACCGGTCTGGGAGGCGGCATCGTGATAGTTCCGCTTCTCACGCTCGTCTTCAAGGTCGACATACGCTACGCGATCGGCGCTTCGCTGGTATCGGTGATCGCCACATCTTCCGGCGCCGCGGCGGCGTACGTGAAGGAAGGCTTCACGAACGTGCGCGTGGGGATGCTGCTGGAAGTCGCCACCACGGTGGGAGCGCTCACAGGAGCGTTCGTCGCTGGCCTCATATCGCCACGGGTGATCGCCATCATCTTCGGTCTGGTGCTGGTGCAGTCCGCGTGGCAGACGACGCGGCAGCGAACGGAGCACGTGGTCGGTGGCGAGCCCGATCCGATCGCGAAGTGGCTGAAGCTCGATTCCTCGTACCCGGGCGACGACGGGCCGCAGCACTACCAGGTGCAGCGTGTGCCGCTCGGATTCGGCATCATGTACCTCGCCGGAATTCTTTCCGGTCTCCTCGGCATCGGTTCCGGGATCGTGAAGGTACTGGCGATGGATCGCGCGATGCGCCTTCCGTTCAAGGTTTCGACCACCACGAGCAACTTCATGATCGGCGTGACGGCGGCGGCGAGCGCCGGAGTCTATCTGCACCGCGGCTACATAGACCCCGGACTCGCCTTTCCCGTGATGCTCGGCGTTCTGTGCGGTGCGCTGGTGGGTGCGCGGGCGCTCCCCCGCTTCAAGACCCGCCGCCTGCGTCTCATATTCGCGGTCGTGGTGGTAGTGATGGCGTTCGAGATGCTTTACAACGGAATCGTGGGAAATATCTGAATCGATGACTGGCACCTCCGGACACGCACCCGCGGAAGAGCACGTGGAGCAGATGGTGGGCAATCTGCTCCGCATCGGAGTATTGATCGCGGCGGCAGTCACGATAGTCGGCGGGATCGCGTTCATGATCCATCACGGCTCGCTCGTCCCCGATCATTCGGTGTTCAGGGGCCAGCCCGCGATGCTGAGCAGCGTGTCGGGAGTGATCTCCGGCGTCCTGGCGCTAGAACCGGCGGCGATCGTCCAGCTAGGGATAGTGCTCCTGATCGCCACACCCGTAGCGCGCGTACTCCTCACACTCGTCGCCTTCGCCGTTCAGCGCGACTGGATGTATGTTCTGATCTCCGCGATAGTTCTGGCGCTGCTGGCGTACAGCCTTCTGGTGGGCTAGGAGCCGGCGGCAGAGCTTTTGCGGAAGAGGTCGTGAGTCGTGCCCGCCCTGCGCGGCGGGCGCACGGCGCACCCCGGGGTGGGCTGCGGGCACCCTGATCACGTACTGGAGGACACCATGCGCAAGACGATCATCGCCACACTTGCGGCGGCGGTGCTACTTGGTTGTGGGAAGGACAGCACAGGGCCGGGGGACGGCAATCCGAACCCGGATCCTCAGCGGTACGTCATCACGATTGACGGAACTGATTTCTCGCCGGATGTGCTGCCAGCGCCATCGGCCGATCCTATCTACATAGGCGACTGGATCGTATGGCAGGTGGCTGCAGGCGACGAGGGAGAACACCAGATTCACTTCACGAACGTTCCTTCCGGCGCGACGATCACCGACTCCAAGACCCTTGGCGCCGGTGACAAGGACTCGGTGGC
>JBIQLU010000061.1:0-12026 GCA_044463985.1 Gemmatimonas aurantiaca
CGCCGTATGTTCGGGGATCGTTCCATATTCCGGGACGCGCTCCCGATTCACGATCAACCCCGGCGCGATGCTTCAGAAAGCGATGGCTGTTCTCGAGCTGTTCACTCCGATGCGTCGCGAGATAGGCGTGGTGGAAGCCGCGGAGCTGCTGCACAGGCCTAAGAGCACGGTGTCGCGGTGGCTCGCGGCGATCTCCGAAGCGGGACTCCTCGAGCGCGATCCGCATTCGGGCCGCTATCGGCTTTCCATGCGGCTGGCGGTGCTCGGGGAAATCGCGCGCGATTCCACCGGCATGCAGCGGCTCGCGCATCCGGTGCTCGAGAAGCTCACCGTCGATACGGGGGAGACTTCCAGTCTCACCGTGATGGTGCGCGCGGAGGCGATGAACATCGAGGCGGTGCTCAGTCCTCGCCCCATCATCCACGTGGGATGGGTGGGTCGAAGGTTTCCGTGTCACGCCAGTGCGTCGGGAAAGGTGCTGCTCGCCTGGCGCGATCCGGCAACCATCAAGCGACTCGTTCCGCGCAGGCTTCCGAAGCTCGCGTCGCGCACCATCACTTCGATGGATGATTTCCTTTACGAACTGGCCCGGGTGCGCGACCACGGATACGCGACGGCCTGGCGCGAGCTCGAAGACGAGCTGGCGGCCGTCGCGGCACCGGTGCGCGATCACACCGGCGAGGTGGTCGCGGCGGTGGCGCTGAGCGCGCCGGCATCGCGCGTTCCGCTCAAGGCACTCGGCAATCTCGCGAGAGCCGCTGCAGGCGGTGCGGATTCGCTCTCTGCGCAGATGGGTTACCGCGGTGGCCCGGACGGGAAGTCATAACCGCTCAATCGTTCCACACACAATCCACTTCACTCCACTCCAGTCGATGTCTCGAGCTTTCAGACGCACGCGCTACGCGATGGTCGCGGCGCTTTTCGCAGCGGCCGCCTGCCGGCCACCGGCGGGCGCACCGCCCGAAACCAGGTCCGTTGCCGCCAGGGCGGCGGCGCACTTTCCCGAGGGGTGGAGGTTCGCAGCCGGCGGCGGCGCTTCGTTCGCCGCCGACGCCATGGTCTCCAGCAACAGCGAGCTCGCGAGCAGAGCGGGCGTGGAGATTCTCAAGCGCGGCGGAAACGCCGTCGATGCGGCCGTCGCAACCGGCTTCGCGCTGGCAGTCACGCATCCCGCGGCGGGGAACCTCGGCGGCGGTGGCTTCATGGTGATCCGGATGGCGGATGGCCGCAACGCGGCCATCGACTATCGTGAGATCGCGCCTCTCGCAGCCACCCGGGACATGTATCTGGACTCGGATGGGAACCTCACCGACAAGAGCGTGATCGGACCGCTCGCCTCCGGCGTACCGGGTTCGGTGGCGGGGATGTCGGCCGCACTCGCGAAGTTCGGCAACCTCCCGCTGAAGGAAGTGATCGCGCCCGCCATCCGTCTGGCGCGCGACGGCTTCGTGGTGGACAGCGCGCTGTATCGTTCGCTCCGTGGATCGAGCCGGAAGATCACGCGCTTCGACGGCGCGGCGGTATTCTTCCCCGGCGGCGAGCCGGTGAAGCCCGGCACGCGCCTGGTGCAGCCGGCGCTCGCGCGAACGCTGCAGGCCATCGCCGACAAGGGACCCGACGCGTTCTACAAGGGCCCGATCGCCGACAGCATCGCGGCGCAGATGAAGCGCGACGGCGGGATCATCACGAAGGCGGATCTCGCGGCCTACGAGCCGAAGTGGCGCACTCCGATCGAGTCGAGCTATCGCGGCTACTCCATCATCGCGATGCCGCCTTCGTCATCGGGAGGGATCACGACGGTCGAGACGCTGAACATCCTCGAGACGTTCGACAAACTGCCTCCGTTCGGGAGCGCGGAGTACGATCACCTCGTGGTCGAGGCGTTCCGCAGGGCGTTCATCGATCGCAACACCCGCCTCGGCGATCCCGCGTTCGTGAACGTGCCGATCGCGGAGCTGACGAGCAAGTCGTACGCGAAGGAGCTCGCCTCGACCATCAAGGCCGATCAGGCGTCGCGCACGCCGAGCTTCGCCGCGAGCGCGCGCGAGCCGATGCACACGACGCACTACTCCGTGGCGGACTCGAAGGGCAACGCCGTGGCAACCACCACGACGATCAACAGCAGCTACGGATCGGGGGTGTACATCGGCGGCGTGGGCATCTTCATGAACAACGAGATGGACGACTTCTCCGCGCAGCCCGGCCACGCGAATCAGTTCGGGCTGGTGCAGGGTGAGGCTAACGCGATCGTGCCGGGGAAGCGGATGTTGAGCGCGATGTCGCCGACGGTGGTGCTGGACCCCGACAAGAATCTCTTCCTCGTCATCGGTGCGGCCGGCGGCCCCACGATCATCACCGCCACCACTCAGATCATCCTGAACACGATCGACAACCACATGGCGCTGGCCGATGCGATGCGTGCGCCGCGCCTGCACCAGCAGGCATGGCCCGACTCCGTCTTCTACGAACGCGGTGGAATCGCGCCCGCCACCCTCGACTCGCTGACGGCGATGGGCCATCGCTTCGGTGAACGGGGATCGATCGCCAACTCGAACGGTGTGATGCGTGTGGAGGGCGGCTACATGGGGCTCTCGGAGCCGCGTTCGAGCGGAGGCGCCGTCGGATACTAGCGGTCGCGCCGCATCACTGTTCGTCCGCTTTCACTTCATCCCAGAGCGCGTCGAGCGTGGCCAGGCCGGCTTCGCCCATCACGATACCCCGGGCGGCAGCCAGCCGCTCGACGTGCTCGAAGCGGCGCACGAACTTCTCGTTGGCGCGGTCGAGAGCGAGCGAGGGGTGAACGCCGGCGCGCCTGCAGAGATTCACTACTGCGAAGAGCAGGTCGCCCAGCTCGCTCTCGAGCTCGATGTATCCCGGCGTTCCGGGCGTGCGCTCCCTCGCGTGCGCGGTGCCGGCGGGTGGGAGGAGCTCGCGCACTTCGGCGAGCTCCTCTTCCACTTTTCGCGCCGGACCTTCGGTGTCGTCCCAGTCGAAACCCACGCCGGAGGCGCGGTCCTGCAGGCGATGCGCGCGGTGCAGCGACGGGAGTCCGGCGGGAAGACCATCGGCGATCGAATCGCGCGTGCGCGCCTTCATCGTCTCCCACGGCTGGCGCTCGCCGCCGCCGTACAGATGCGGGTGCCGCCGCTTCATCTTCCGGATGAGCGAAGCGGCGACGTCGCCCGCATCGAAGTCGCCAGCTTCCTCCGCTATGACCGAATGAAAGAGCACCTGCAGGAGCACGTCGCCGAGCTCCTCCCGCATCTGCGACACTTCCCCGGAGCGAAGCGCATCGTCGAGCTCGTGCGCTTCCTCGATCAGATATGGTCGCAGCGATTCGTGCGTCTGCGCGCGATCCCACTCGCAGCGCGCGCGCAGATCGCGCATGAGCTCCAGCGCGTCCTCGAGTGTGTGATCGTCTTGCATGGCACCTCCGCGGCCGGTATACTACGCGCCCGAATCATGACAGGTCAATGCACACCGAGCTGACGCGCGCCTGGGTCGAGATCGACCTCGGCGCGTTGCGACGTAATGCCCGGGCGATGGCGTCGCGCGGCGGACGGCTTCTCCCGATGATCAAGGCCGACGCTTACGGACTGGGCGCGGTCCGCGTGGCGCGTGCGCTCGAGTCGCTCGATCCATGGGGCTACGGCGTGGCCACCGTGGCCGAGGGCGCGGAGCTCCGCGAGAGCGGCATCGAGCGGCGCATCCTGATAGCGACTCCTCTCGTGCCGGAGGATCTCCCGGCTGCCGCGCATTCGAAGCTCACGCCGTCGCTGGGGAGGGCGTCCGAGATTCGCCGCTGGAAGTCGCTGGGCGGAGGCGCGTGGCATCTCTCGATCGACACCGGAATGAACCGCGCCGGGGTCCGGTGGGACGAGGTGGAATCGCTTCGCGACGCTCTCGCGGAGCACCCTCCCGAGGGCGCGTTCACGCACTTTCACTCGGCGGCGCTGGACGACGGTTCGGTGCGTCTGCAGCGCGAACGCTTCGCGCGCGCTCTGGCCCGGCTTCCGGCGCGCCCCGCGCTGCTGCATGCGGAGAATTCCGCGGCCATCGAACGGATCTCCGCGTCGGAGCTCGATCTCCTCCGTCCCGGCGTATTCCTGTACGGCGTGGGGAGCGGCACAGGTTCGCTCGTGAGCGCGGAGCCGGTGGCGCACGTTCGCGCGCGGATAGTGGATCTGCGCGATGTTCCGCCCGGCGAAACGGTGAGCTACGACGCCACCTGGGGGGTACCGGCCGATGCGTCCGCCTCGCGCCGTATCGCCACGTTGTCGATCGGGTACGCGGATGGCTATCGCCGCTCGCTCAGCGGCGTCGGAACTGCGCTGGTTCGCGGAACGCCGGTGCCGGTCGCGGGACGCGTGACGATGGACATGACGATGGTGGATGTCACGGGCGTGGACTGCGCCATCGGAGACGTGGCGACGCTCATAGGTCGCGACGGGAACCGCCTGCTGGACATGGAAACGGTGGCCGGGCAGGCCGGTCTTTCACCCTACGAACTGCTGACGGGGCTCCGCGGCCGCCTCACGAGAGTGTATGCCGGAGACTCCTGAGTGATTCCCGGTGGTGGGCCCGCTGACGCCAGTAGACTAGATTTGGCTGGTTCCAGGGCACTCAGGACGTCTGGCGGGGTTTCATCATCGCGACCTCGGCTCCTTCCGCGCCCCTCCAACTCTTCCCCATCACGCTACCGCAAGTGAAGCTCGGAGTACCAGTAACGCGAAGGTCATTGAGCGCGTTCGCCGTGATCGCCGGAGCGATGTTCGCGCTCGCCGGCTGTCAGGAGAATCTCGCCGGCGGCGCGGCGTGCCCGGCGCTCTGTCCGGATACGCTCAGTGTCCTGGACACCGTGCTGTACGCGAACGAGGCGCTGGCCACCGACGTCTCCCTCGCGGGATCGCCTGCGCTGGGGACGGAGACGCAGCTCCTGGTGGCCGACTTCGAGAGGGGTGGAGATGTGTTGCGGACCGGAGTGGTTTTCCGCTTCGATTCGGTGCAGCGCGTGCTCGATGACACTACCGACGCGCCGCCGGTACCCATCACTTCCGTCGACACAGCCACTCTCCGGATCAACATCGTCACGCCATCGAGCGGCGCGTACGACAGCACACTGGTCGGCGACTCGCTCCTGACGTTCACGGTCTACGATGTGGATGCCGCTGCCAGCGACTTCGACACCGCCGCGGTGCGTGCCCGCTTCGGTGCAGAGGAAGTCGGCTCGCTCACCATGGAGCGCGATTCGCTCACCGGAACGATCTCGATCCCGCTCGACACCGGCTACTTCGCGACGCACGTACGCGAGGGCAAGCGGATTCGACTCGGGCTCACCGTGCACAGCGACGGTGGCGCGCAGGTACGGCTCTACAGCCTGGAGGGCGGATCACCTTCGTCGCTGCAGTACATAGCGCACGCGGATACGTCTCGCCTCTCCGCGGTGGCCAGCGTGAATACCCGCACGGCCACCGCGCCGTCCATTCGCAGCCTCGCCGACTACCTGCTGGTGCTCGAGGGAGCGGCACCGCCGCCGTCCGGGATCCTGGCCGCTGGCGGACTTCCTTCGAGTCGCATCTTCATCCGGTTCGACATCCCCGCGTCGCTGATCGATTCCAACACGACCATCATACGCGCGAACCTGGAGATGCATCAGCAGGGGAATTCGCTGTACGCCAGCGACGATACCCTTGCACTCGTGGCACGGCTGGTTCGCGCGACGAACGCCGTGAGCGATCCGGCGCAGGCCGCGGTCCTCTCGATCGATCCGGCCGCGCTGTCGGCGAGCTTCGCGGTGCCGGAAGTGGCTTCGAGCCCCGGCGACACCAAGGTCGACACCATCCCTCTGGCGCCGATCCTGCTGCTGTGGAAGTCCGAGGGACCGGAGACGATGCAACGCGCCATAGTGCTCCAGTCTTCCGGGCAGGGACTCGACCCGCGCCGTTTCTACCTGTACTCGAGTGACGCGGCCGACGAATCGCTGCGTCCCAGACTTCGCATCACCTACATTCCACGCAGCGGATTCGGACTCCCTTGAGATACGCGCTCGCGATCGTGATTCTCCTCGCTGCAGTGGTTCCCGCGCGCGCCGTCGCTCAGGGAACACTCAGCACGCAGGGGTTCGGCTATCCGCCGGGGCAGCTTTCCACGCGCGCTACGTCCCTTGGCGGGGGGCTCGCCGAGACCGATCCATTGTCGCCCATAAATCCGGCGGCGCTCTCGCAGTGGGTGGCTTCGGGTCTGTACGTCCAGTACTCGCCGGAGTATCGCAGCGTGACGTCGACCGATATCTCCGACCACACGATGACGGCGCGCTTTCCCGTGATGATGGGGGCGGTCACCGCCGGCAGCCGCGTGGTGCTGGGACTCTCGGCGTCCACGCTTCTCGACCGCACCTGGGAGACCAGCCGCGTGGGGTATACCCATTCGGGGGCAGACAGCGCGCGCTTCGAGGAGGACTTCACGAGTTCGGGCGCCATCAACGACATCCGGCTCGGCGTGGCCTTTGCGGTGACTCCATCGCTCTGGATAGGCGCGGGTGGCCACGTCTTCAGCGGCGATGACAGGCTGAAGATCACCCGCGTGTCGGCCGACACCACCACTACGCCATTTCTTCAGCAGTCGCGTCTGAGCTACTCGGGGACCGGCCTCAGTGGCGGCGTGACCTGGCGGCCGTTCCAGGGGATGCTGCTCGGAGCATCGGGAAGACTGGGCGGGCAGATCGAGACTTTCAGGAACGACACCAGCCTCACGAAGGCCGACGTGCCGGCCCGATGGGGAGTGGGCGGTACCTTCACCGGCGTGAGCGGGCTGCTGGTCACCGCGCGCGCCAACTGGACGGGTTGGTCGAGTCTCGCGGATCTCGGCAGGCCGGGGCTCGGGGTCACGGACGCATGGGATGTAGGCGGTGGTGTCGAAGTAGCCGGTCCGCTCGCCTTCGGTCTGAGTTTCCCGGTGCGGGTGGGCTACCGTCAACGCACGCTCCCGTTCACGGTGAGCGGAGTGAAGGTGGTCGAGAACAGCTTTTCGTTCGGAGCTGGAATTCCGATCTCGCGCGGCCGCTCGCGCATCGATCTCGGTGCGGAGCGCGCCAATAGAGGGTCGGTGAACGGTATTTCGGAGAAGGCATGGATCCTGAGTGTCGGAGTGATGGTCCGGCCATGAGCTCGTGGCGGGAATAGCCACCCAGCCACCGCTGATCCTCGTCGCGGACGATGTCCCGGCGAACGTGGAGCTTCTGCACGATCAGCTCGCGCTCCTCGGGTACAGAGTGGTGAGTGCCTACGACGGGCCGTCTGCCGTCGAGAGCTGTTTCGAGAACCGTCCCGACCTCTGCATCCTCGACGTAGCGATGCCCGCCGGCAGCCTCGGCGGAAGCGACAGGACCACCGGCTTCGAGGTGTGCCGCAGGATCAAGCGCGATCCGCGCACTTCGCGAATCCCCGTCATCTTCGTCACCGCGCTCAACGACGCCACCGACAGGGTGAAGGCGATCGAAGCGGGTGGCGACGATTTCCTCACCAAGCCCCACAATCGCCAGATACTCAGCGCGAGGGTGAGGTCGCTCCTCAGACTCAAGTTCGCCACAGACGCGCTGGAGGAGAGCTACCGCAAGCTGCGCGAGCTGGAGAAGGTGCGTGACGATCTGATGAAGATGATCGTACACGACCTCAAGACTCCGCTGACATCGGTGCTCGCCTCGCTGGAGATGGCGCTGGACGGCGATTTCGGCGTCGTGAGCGAGGGGCTCCGCGGCGCGCTCGGCGACGCCGAAGCGAAGGCGGAAGACCTCCTGGCGCTGATCGAGGACCTCCTCGAGGTAGCGCGCATAGAAGAAACGACGCTCGAGCTCGATCTGCAGCCGCTCGCACCCGGAGCATTGATCGCGGAGCTCGTGGAGGAGTGGCGCGTGCGATTCCAGCAGGAGGAGGCGAAGGTCACTACCGATATCTCCGACGACTGTCCGGTCTTCATGGCGGACAAGGGGCTGATCAAGCGCGTCTTCTCGAACCTCATCCAGAATGCGATCACCCACGCAGGGAGCGGCGTGCACATCGCGTTGTCCGCGCGCGCCCACGATGAGGCCGCGGAAACGCGCAGCGTGATGTTCACCGTGTCCGACGACGGGCCCGGGATACCGCCGGAGTATCACGAAGTGATCTTCAGGAAGTTCGAGCGCGTGAAGAACCCGCAACTCCCTCGCGCGCGCAACTCGGGACTCGGACTCGCGTTCTGCAAGCTGGTGGTGGAAGCGCACGGCGGGCGGATCTGGGTGCGGAGCAGCGAGGGGAGCGGGAGTCAATTTCACCTGACTCTCCCGGCCCGGCCGGCTCGCACGGACTGAGCTGCGAGCGATGAAGGTGTACATCGCTACCTTCGGCTGCCGCGCGAACCACTACGACAGCGAGGCGGCGCGCGCGATGCTCGAGGCGGGCGGCGCGCAGATGGTCGATGCGCCGGAGGACGCGGACGTCGCGCTCTTCAACAGTTGCGCCGTGACGTCGCGCGCGGAGGCGGATCTGAGGTCGGGAATCCGACGCGCGGCACGCGCGAACCCGCGGCTGCGCACCGTCGTGATGGGGTGCGCGTCCGCGCTCGATGCTCGGCGCGATCCGGCGCGTTCGCTGCGAGTGCTTCCGGCGGTGGAGAGCGTGGTAGCGGGCGCGGACCTCGACGGCGTGGCGAGGGCCCTCGGCCTCGATCCCGCTCTCGCGCTGCGGCGCCGCGCACATCAGAGCGGAGCGCGCGCTCTGCTGCGCATCCAGGATGGTTGCGACGAACACTGTACCTTCTGCGCCACCACCCAGGCGCGCGGCGTCAATCGCTCGCGACCGGTCGCGGAGCTGCTCGAGGAAGCCGGGCGGTTGGCAGAGTGGCACGCGGAGATAGTGCTCACGGGCGTGCACATCGGCAGCTACGGTGCGGATCTCGGCGGCGGTGCGTCGTTGTCCGTGCTGGTGGAGCGCCTCGTCACCGAGGTGCCGCGCGCGAGGTTCAGACTTTCGTCGGTGGAGGCCACGGAAGTGGATGATCGGCTGAGGGAACTTCTCGTCGCGGGCGACTCGGGGCTGGTGCCCTACCTGCACGCTCCATTGCAGTCCGGTTCCGACCGGGTGCTGCGCAGGATGGGCCGGCACTGGTACAGCGCGTCCACGTACGCGACGGCGGTGGAGAGGATCGTGCGTGACGGAAGCGTGTTCGGACTCGGGGCGGACGTGATAGCCGGCTTTCCGGGTGAGCGGGACGAGGACCATCGCGCGACGATGGCCATGGTGGAGTCGCTCCCGTTCACCGGGCTGCACGTATTCCCGTACTCGCTCCGGCCGGGCACCGCGGCCGAGCGGCTGGGCGAGCGCGTACACGGCGAGGAGGTATCGCGTCGGGCGTCGGAGCTCCGCGCGCTCGCGGCGCGCAAGGCACGCGACTACGAGTCGCAGCGAATCGGCGGGAGGGCGGATGTGATCGTGATCGGCGGCGCGCGAGGCGCCGGGTGGAGCGGACTCACCGAAGACTACCTCGCGGTCACGATACCCGATCGTGGGATCGCGCGTGGATCACGCGTCGACGCACTGCTGGAGGCGCGCGACGGTGCCCTGTTCGCGCGCCCACTGCAGCCTTAGCTTTGCAGCATGAGTGAAACTCCCCGCGGCACCGTCTACATAGAGACGTACGGCTGCCAGATGAACGTCAGCGACTCGGAGCTGATGTACGGCAATCTGGCCGCGCACGGCTACACGGCGGTGGACGCGCCCGACGGCGCCGACGTCATCCTCGTCAACACGTGCGCGATCCGCGACCGCGCGGAGCAGCGCGTGATCGGGCGGCTCGGAGAGCTGAAGCGCTTCATGAAGCGCGACACGGTGCTCGGCGTCACCGGATGCATGGCGCAGCGGATGGGGCAGGGGCTGCTCGACCGCGCGCGGCACGTGCAGCTCGTGGTGGGTCCGGACGGCTACCGCTCGCTCCCCGAGCTCATCGAGGGCGCGCGCGCGGGCGAGCGCGTGGCGAAGGTGGACTTCGACATCGAGGAGCACTACGAGGATTTCCATGCCCGTCGCTTCGATGGAGTTCGCGCGTGGATCCCCGTGCAGCGCGGCTGCGATTACAAATGCACCTACTGCATAGTTCCGATGACGCGTGGTGCGGAGCGTTCGCGTAGATTGGCGGACGTCGTGAGGGAAGCGGGCGAGGTGGCCGAGCATGGGATCACGGAGGTCACGCTCCTGGGGCAGACGGTCAACTCGTACAACGACGGCGAGTACGATTTCGCCGATCTGCTGCGCGCCGTGGGCGCCGTGCCGGGCATCCGGCGAGTGCGCTTCACGAGCCCGCACCCGAACGACTTCAGCGACCGCGTAATCGCCGCGATGGCCGAAACGCCCACGGTATGCGAGCACGTGCATCTCCCGATGCAGTCCGGCTCGTCGAGGACGTTGAAGCGGATGCTCCGGCGTTACACGCGTGATGGATACATGAGCTGTGTCGCACGTTTGCGGGAGGCGATTCCGGATCTCGCGCTCACCACGGACATCATCGTGGGCTTCCCCGGCGAGACGGACGCGGATTTCGAGGAGACGTTGAGCGCGGTGCGGGAGGCGAGTTTCGATGATGCGTTCACTTTCATCTTCTCGCCGCGCGATGGCACGCCGGCTACGCGGCTCCCCGCGGATCTGATGGTGCTGGAAGAAGTGGCCAGCGAGAGGCTGGAGCGGCTCATAGAAGTCGTTCGAGATGGGGCGCGTTTGCGCAACATGGCGCTCCTCGGTTCGCGTCACGAAGTGCTGTTCGAAAAGGTTTCGCGTCGCGGAACGCTGCTGCAGGCGAGAACGCGCAGGCATCACACGGTGCTGGTACCGGGCGACGAGTCGCTGATCGGGGCGTATCGCACCGTGGAGCTCACCGGTACTACCGGTTCCACCTTCACAGGCGCGGTGGTATCCAGGCGCGCTGCGCTCCCGCTCGCAGGATGAAGAACATGCTGGAGGGGAGCATCGCGGCGGTCTATGCCGACCTGCGCGAGCAGAACCCCCAGTTCTGTGCGTGCGAGAACTGCCGCACCGATGTCATGGCCATGGCGCTCAACGCGGCGAGGCCGCGCTACGGCGGCGGGGCGGACGTGGGGCACGCGTTGATGGCTGTGGACCTTCAGAAGGACCAGACGAGGGCGACGATCGCGGTACTCGTCCTCGACGCGATGCGGCGCGTGGCGGCGAGCCCGAGACACGACGAGCCTCGGAAGTAGCCCGCACGCTCCGCAGAGCAACATGCGACACCCCGCGCCCATCGGCGACGGGGTTTTTTCATCGTGGTCGGCGATCGGGCGCCGGGGTCATCGAATTGAAGCGCGGCGGCGCGGGGGCGCGAGCTGCCGCACGGGTGATCCGGGCGAACTGGGGGGAGGCGGAGATGCCGCTCATCGCGCGCGCCGCAATCGCGATCATCGCTGGGCTTCTGGCTGGATACGGGGGCGCGGCTCCGGGCGCGCTCGGGGTCGCGTGTGCCGCGTGCTGCGCGGCGTGGCTCCGGCGCGATGTGACGACGGCTGCGCTGGCGGCGCTCCTGGCAGCGGGCGCACTCATGGCCGTCGGCGACGATGCACGTCGGCGATCGTGCGACGCTTCGTTGCTGGACGCGCATTCGTGGAGCGCGGAGCTCGAAGCCGCGGCCGCACCCGGCGCCTTCGTTCAGGCCAGCGTTTCGAATGGAGAATGCACGGGTCGCGCGGCGCTGTCCGTCGTTGCGGGAAGGGCGCCGGCCGGAGCCCACGTCCGGGTGAGCGGCGATCCGGTGAGATCCGATCGCGGGCTCGGCGTGCGCCACGCGCGAATCGGTGCTCCGCGCGGTGGGTCGGTCCTGCTCTCGCTGCGCGCGAGCGCCGGCGAGCGGATCGATCGCATCTTCGGGAGCGATGCGCCCATGGTGCGTGCGCTGCTGATCGCCGACACGCACGCGCTCCCGCCGGAGCTGAAGGATCGCTACGCGGCGGCCGGCATCATCCACATGCTCTCCATCTCCGGACTGCACGT
>JBIQLU010000061.1:12126-20545 GCA_044463985.1 Gemmatimonas aurantiaca
TCTACCCGCGCACCGTGATGGAGGTGGGGTGGCAACTCAGTGTGATCGGGATCGCGGGGCTGATAGCGAGTGGGGCGCTCGCCCGCCGGTGGATTGCGCCGCGGCTCGAGGGGTGGCGCGCGCACTGTTGCACGCTGCTGCTGGCGTCCGTGGTCGCCTCGCTCGTCTCCGCGCCACTGGTCACCTGGAAATTCGGCCGGCTCAGTCTGATAGCTCCCGCGAGCAACCTGGCTGCTACACCTGTTGTGGCGCTACTGCAACCAGCCATCTTCCTGGCGCTCATCTGCGCACCGATCGAGCCGCTGGCGCGCTTCATCGCCGGCGCAGCGCACCCGTTGCTCGTTCTCTTCGACGGGATCGCTAGTACGGGCGCGAGTGTCCCGCATGGCGTGCTGACCGTCGCGCCCACGCTAACGGGAGCCACCTTCGCCGGGCTCGCCGCCGGCGCACTGGTGGTGGCCTGCGTGAGCTACTTCCCGGCGCGCGCCCTGCTCGTCTCCGCGGCCGCCTTCACGGCCGCACTCTGGCTCCCTATTCTGCCGGACGCCGGCGGCGGCGGCGGGGCGCGCGGCGCGGCGTTCGAGATGCACGTCATTGATGTGGGCCAGGGCGACGCGGTAGCGCTGCGGACGCCAAGGGGGCATTGGTTGCTGGTGGACGCGGGACGCGCATGGCGCGGAGGCGACGCCGGGCGAGCCACGGTGATCCCCTATCTGAGGCGGCGAGGCGGCGACCTGCGTCTCTTCGTGCTCTCGCACCCTCATTCCGACCACGTCGGTGGCGCCGCCACGGTGCTCCGCTCGCTCCATCCAGCGGAGTATTGGGACGGAGCCTTCGCGGGAACCAGCGAGCCCTACCGCGAGTCGCTCGAGGCGGCGCGTGATGCGCGCGTTCTCTGGGAACGCGTGCATCCGGGGGACTCGCTCGTGGTGGACGGGGTCGTGCTCCGCGTCCTGGCGCCCGATTCCGCGTGGATGTCGGCGCTGGCCGACCCAAATGAAGCGAGCGTAGTGCTGCTGATCCGGTACGGCACGGTCCGCTTCCTGCTGATGGGAGACGCCGAGCGTGGCGAGGAGCAGTGGCTCATGGAGCACGAGCGCGCGTTTCTCGCCGCCGATGTCCTGAAGGTGGGGCATCACGGGAGTCGAACCAGCAGCGGCGGCGAGTTTCTGGATGCGGTGAGTCCCGAGCTCGCGGTGATTTCGGTGGGCGCCGGGAACAGCTATGGCCACCCCGATTCGGGCGTTGTACGTTCGCTTGCCGGGCACGGTGCCACGGTGTTGCGAACCGACAGGGTAGGGAGCGTCGTGGTGAGAACCGACGGCAGGTCGCTGGAAGTCGAGGAAGGGGACGACAGATGGACGCTGTCGCGCGGCTCGGTGCGCCGCTGGTGAGGAACGCAGGGCGGTTGGCGGCACTCGTCGCCGCGCTCCCGCGCTATCTTTGAGAGAGCGTTCCGCGGCGCAGCTGCGCGCCTCCATGAAGGATTCACCCAGAGGAGACGTGTAACGTGGTCAAGCACACCCCTACATCGGTCGTCACGATCGACAGGTTCATCGTGGAGCAGGAGCGTCGCCACCCCGAGGCGACGGGCGAGCTCTCCGGAATCCTCTACGATCTCGCGCTCGCCGCGAAGATGATCGCCAACAAGGTCCGCATGGCCGGCCTCGCGGACATCCTCGGCTCGAACGGGTCGGAGAACGTTCAGGGCGAGGTGCAGCAGAAGCTCGATGTTCTCGCGAACGAGATCATGATCAAGGCGCTCGATCATGGCGGGCGGCTCTGCGGGATGGCGTCGGAGGAGGAAGAGGACATCATCCAGATCCCCGAGGGCTTCAAGTGCGGGAAGTACCTCCTCCTCTTCGATCCGCTCGACGGTTCGTCGAACATCGACGTCAACGTTCCAGTCGGAACGATCTTCTCGGTGGTCCGCAAGATCACGCGTGGTACGCGTGCGGAGATGGAAGACGTGCTGCAGCCGGGCCGCCGTCAGGTCGCTGCAGGCTACGTGATCTACGGATCGAGCACGATGCTCGTGTACACGACCGGCCAGGGCGTGCACGGTTTCACGCTCGATCCTTCGATCGGCGAGTTCCTCCTCTCGCATCCCGACATCCAGATTCCCGAGCGCGGTCGCTACCTGAGTGTCAACGACTCCTACGAGCAGCACTGGGACGACCAGGTGAAGACGTTGATGCGCTGCTATCGCGGGCTCGAGGGTGACCACCCCGCGCTGAGCGTTCGCTACGTGGGGAGCCTGGTGGCCGACTTCCATCGCAACCTTCTCGGCGGCGGCGTCTTCGCATATCCCGCGAGCTCGCGCAGCCCGCTCGGGAAGCTTCGTCTGATGTACGAGGCGAACCCGCTCGCGTTCGTGGTCGAACAGGCCGGCGGCGGCGCGTCCGACGGCTCCCGCCGCATCATGGACATCGACCCCGCCGGGCTCCACCAGCGCACCCCTCTCTACATCGGCAGCCGCACCGAAGTCGACCTCGCGAACACCGTTCTGCGCGAGGCCGCGGTGGTGTGAGGGGCAGAAAGCAGGAAGCAGGCGGCAGAAAGCAGGAAAGACGGACGGGGTCAGGTACTTTACGTAGAGGTCTCGCCAGCTTTGTTGGCGAGACCTCTACGTAAAGTACCTGACCCCGTCGTTCCACTCTGCGGGAATGACTATTGTTCGTGTGTAGTCCCTGCTTTCTGCTCTCTGCCTTCTGCCCTCTGCTTTTCCCCCCAGCCCATGCCCGACTCGCTTCGCCCCAAAACCACCCGCAACACCCCCTCCGGAATCGAGATCGAGGCGGTGTACCATCCGGAGGATGTGAGCGGGGATTACGAAACGCAGCTCGGGGAGCCGGGGGAGTTCCCGTTCACGCGGGGGATTCAATCGACCATGTATCGCTCGCGGCTCTGGACCATGCGGCAGTATGCCGGGTTCGGGACTGCTGTCGAGACGAATAGACGTTTTCGGCTGCTCCTGGATGCGGGGCAGACGGGGTTGTCGGTGGCGTTCGATCTGCCGACGCAGATGGGCTTCGATTCCGACTCGCCGCGCGCGGTCGGCGAGGTGGGCCGGGTGGGAGTCGCAATCGATACCGTCGACGACATGCACCTGCTCCTCGACGGAATTCCGCTCGACCGCGTCTCCACCTCCATGACCATCAACGCGACCGCGGCCACGCTGCTCGCGATGTACATCGTGGTGGCCGAGGAGCGGGGAATCGACCGCTCGGCGCTCAGCGGGACGATCCAGAACGACATCCTCAAGGAGTACATCGCGCGGGGGACGTACATCTATCCACCCGCGCCGAGCCTCGCGTTGATAGCCGATGTATTCCGCTTCTGCGCGGCGGAGGTGCCGCGCTGGAATCCCATCTCGATATCCGGCTACCACATTCGCGAAGCGGGCGCCACGGCGGTTCAGGAGCTGGCGTTCACCTTCGCCAATACGGTGGAGTACGTGCAGCGCGCGCTCGACGCGGGGCTCGAGATCGGCGACTTCGCCCCGCGTCTCTCCTTCTTCTTCGCGGCGCACAACGATCTCTTCGAGGAAGCCGCGAAATTTCGTGCGGCACGCCGCATCTACGCGCGGCTGATGCGCGAGCGTTTCGGCGCCACCGATCGCGACGCGCGTCTTCGCTTCCACACGCAGACCGGCGGCGTTACACTCACCGCGCAGCAGCCGCTCGACAACGTCGTACGCGTGACGGTGCAGACGCTCGCCGCGGTGCTCGGCGGCACGCAGTCGCTGCACACCAACGGCTACGACGAGGCGCTCTCGCTGCCGAGCGCCGAAGCGGCGACGCTGGCGCTCCGGACGCAGCAGGTCGTCGCGCACGAATCGGGCGTCACGAGCACGGTCGATCCGCTCGCCGGCAGCTATTACGTGGAGCGCCTCACCGACGAACTGGAACGGCGAACGAACGAGCTTCTACAAAAGGTCGACGAGCTCGGAGGCGCCGAACGCGCCATCGCAGGCGGCTTCTTCCAGGAGGAGATCGCGCGCAGCGCGTACGAACATCAGTTGCGCGTCGAGAGCGGCGAGACCGTGGTGGTGGGGGTGAACCGTTTCACGGACGATGGCGGAGAATCGGAGCCGCTTCCGGCTCCGGACTTCAGCCGCCTCGAGGCGGAGCAGATCGAGCGCCTTCGCGCGGCCCGGGCCGCTCGCGACGCAGCCCTGGTGGACTCTGCACTCGGCGCATTGGGCTCCGCGGCGGCCTTTTCGGATGGCACGTTCTCTGCTTCCATCATGCCGTTCATCGTGGACGCAGTTCGCAAGCGTGCCACGCTAGGTGAGATCTCGGACACGCTGGCTGCCCGGTGGGGAACCTATCATCCGGGTCGGTAGCGGTTCGATCGCGCTCTCGCGGTGCGACGTAGTGCCATGGGATCCGAGTGAGTCTTGATGAGTTTGGGCTGGCTGGCCGCCCTTCGCGTCGTGTGGACCAGCATGCTGGAAAGAAAGTAGACAGCCCTCCCCACGACGTGCGGAGGCGCACCCCCGGCTCCGACAAGCCGGCGCACGACGATGGCAGGCTCCCCACCGTGCGGGATGCCGATCGCGCGCCCGCCGGCGCGACGCGCGCCCGATCGGGTATCGACTCCTCGACGACCGCGGCTGCCTTGCGCGCGCGGGCCATCGAGCGCGAGAGCGAGCTGGCGGAGTTTCTCCCCGAAGCATATCTCGTGACCGATTCGGAAGGGCTCATCTACTCGGCCAACAGGGCTGCGGTACAGCTCTTCGGACCGCACGATGCTGCCTTTCAGGGTGCGTCAGTGGCGGATCTGCTGGTGGCGGCGGAGCGCGCGAGATTTCGAACTCGATTTCGTCGCTTCCTTGCCGGACGGGCGGCGAACTCACGCTCTGCGTGGTCGGTCCGGATCGCGCTCCCCGGCGGCGAAGAGCGAAAGGCACGGCTGATCCCTGCCGTGGTTCGCACGGAGAGTGGAGAGGTCGCGTTCGTGAGGTGGCTGCTCTCGCCCGTCGCGGCTGCTGAATCCGTCGAACCGCGCCTCGGCGAGCCCGATGATGTGAGCTCCGCCGTGCCGGGACGCCACGTCGCGCGCAACGCCCGCATCATTGCCGATGCATCTGCGCTGCTCTCGCGCTCCTTCGATCTGGAAGAGACTCTGTCCGCGATGGCGCGGGTAGCGCTCCCCGCGCTCGGCGATCACGCGTGGGTCGACATCATCGAGTACGAGGGGGACATCGTGCGCTTCCATTCGGCGCGTCGCGAGCTCGACGATGCGGCGCAGCGCGCAGCGATGCGCGTCGCTCCCGCTCCGCAGGACGGATCGAACTCGGTGATCGCCGTACTCGAGAGCGGAAGGCCGTTCGTCGAGCGCGCGCTGAGCGACGAGGGGCTGCGCCGCCTCGCGGTGAACGAGGAACAGTTTCGCGCGCTCGGCGCGATCGACGTACGCTCGGTGATCATCGTCCCCATGGTTGCTCGCGACAAGATACTGGGAGCGCTGACCTTCCTGGCCGGCGCTCCGCACCACGCGCATCGCGACGAGGACATCGCGCTCGCCGAAGACCTCGCGCAGCGCGCGGCGCTCGCGGCCGACAACGCTCGCCTCTTCGCCATGGCGCAGGGAGCGAGCCGCGCGAAGGACGAGTTCATGGCGTCGATGTCGCACGAACTGCGAACACCGCTCACGGCGATCATCGGCTACACGGAATTGCTGGGCGACGAGATAGTGGGGCCGCTGAACGCGACTCAGCGCGAGCAGCTCGCTCGTATCCGAGCGAGCGGCAATCTCCTTCTGGCGCTGGTGGATCAGATACTCGATCTCGCTCGCGTTGATGCGGGAGTGCACGCGCCGCGCGTGGCCGAGGTGAGCGCTGCCGCGGTGGTGGAACAGGCAGTGATGCTGATAGGCACTCCGCTGCGCCAGAAGAATCTGGCGATCACGGTGAGGACCCCTCCCGCCGATGTGGTGCTCGAAACGGACCCGCTCTGGCTCCGGCAGATTCTCGTGAATCTTCTTGGCAACGCCGTGAAGTTCACTGAGAAGGGTGAGGTGGGAATCACCGCGGAGCGCGACGGCGACTCGGTGGCATTCGAGGTCTGGGACACCGGAATCGGGATAGCGCCGCGCTTTCTCGATCGGATCTACGATCCATTCTGGCAGGCGGAGCAGCGCATGACCCGGCGCTACGGAGGCGCCGGCGTCGGGCTCGCGGTAGCGCATCGATTGACGACGCTGCTCGGCGGCGCGATCGACGTGTCCAGCACCGTTGGCGCGGGGACCCGATTCCGCGTGAAGTTGCCGGTGCGAAGGTCGTAGCGAGTCGCCGCTGCGCTGAGCGGCTCGTGGCGGTTGGCGAACTAGGTGCATCCGACTTGTTGGGCAGACGGACTGGGCGTATTTTTCCGGGTCGGTCTGGATGTTTCCAAGTCACTCACCAATGCCAACTTACGAGTTCGCCTGTCCCAACGGGCACCACTTCGACAAGTTCTTCCGCAGAATCAGCAGCGCCGCGAGCGAGCTCCCGTGTCCGCAGTGCGGCCTTACGGCAGAACGTCAGATATCCGGCGGCGCGGGACTGCTCTTCAAGGGATCGGGATTCTACATCACCGACTACGGCAAGGACGGCAAGAAGGGGATGAATCCTCCATCGCCACCGAGCGGCGGCGATGGAACTTCGTCGTCGACGACCCCTTCGACGACTTCGACCGGCAGCGAGTCGAAGGCATCCAGCGCTCCCGCGAACGATTCGAAATCCGCGGGCGCGGATAGCGGAACGAAGAATAAATGACACCGCGTGAACTCATCCGCGCCGCGCTCGTGGATGCGGCGCGGGAGCTCGGTGCGCCCGAGACGGTCGATCCGCTCCTCGAGCGCCCGCGCGATCCGTCGCATGGCGACTGGGCCACCAATCTCGCGATGACTCTCGCTCGCCCGCTGCGCAAGCGGCCGGCCGACATCGCGCGTTCGCTCGTGGACGGGCTCGATCTGGCGAAGGCCGGCGTGGAGCGCGTCGAGATCGCCGGGCCGGGATTCATCAACTTTCACCTTTCCGCGACCGCGGTTGCGAGTGGCCTCCCTGCGCTCCTCGCCGCCGGCGAGCGGTATGGGTCGAATGCGACTGGATCCGGGCGCAGCGTCAACGTGGAATTCGTTTCCGCCAATCCCACCGGGCCGCTGCACGTGGGTCACGGCAGGCAGGCCGCGTTGGGCGACGCCATCTCGGCGCTCCTCTCCTGGAGCGGCTGGAATGTGTCGCGCGAGTTCTACTACAACGACGCGGGCGTGCAGATCGCGAACCTCGGGCTGAGCGTGCAGGCGCGCGTGCGGCAGAGTGCGGGCGCGGATGCCGCCATTCCCGAGGGTGGCTATCACGGCGCCTACATAACCGAGATCGCCGAACGCTACGCGGCGGAGAGCGAGTCCGATCGGGGGGGGGGCGGTGACGATCTCGATGCGATCACACGCTTCGCCGTGCGGGAGCTGCGCAAGGAGCAGGACCTGGACCTGCAGGCGTTCGGGGTGCGCTTCGACACGTATTTCCTGGAGTCGTCGCTCTACACGGACGGTCGCGTGGAGCGCACGGCGCGCGCGCTCGCCGAGGCGGGACACACGTACGAGAAGGATGGCGCGCTCTGGCTGCGCACCACCGCGTTCGGCGACGACAAGGACCGCGTGATGCGCAAGAGCGATGGCACGTACACGTACTTCGTGCCGGACGTGGCGTATCACGTGACGAAGTGGGAGCGCGGCTTCCGCCGGGCGATCAACGTGCAGGGCTCGGACCATCACAGCACCGTCACCAGGGTGCGCGCAGGTCTGCAGGCGCTCGACATCGGAATTCCGGAAGGATATCCCGAGTACGTGCTGCACCAGATGGTCACGGTGATGCGGGGCGGCGAGGAAGTGAAGATCTCCAAGCGCGCCGGGAGCTACGTGACGGTTCGCGACCTGATAGATGAAGTCGGGCGCGATGCCGTGCGCTACTTCTTCCTCATGCGGAAGGGCGACTCGCAGTTGATCTTCGACATCGATCTCGCGCGTTCGCAGTCGGAGGAGAATCCGGTCTACTACATCCAGATGGCGCACGCTCGCATGTCGGGAATCTTCCGGGTGGGCGGCATCGATTCCGAATCGATCACGGGGAGCGGAGTGGATCTCTCGGTGCTCGATCAGCCCGCGGAACAGGAGCTGATCAAGGCGCTCCTCGACTTCCCCGATCTCGTCGCCGGCTCTGCGGAAGCGCTCGAACCACACCGCGTCGCGAATTACCTTCTCGAGGCAGCGCGTCTCACCCACATGTGGTACCACAAGCACCACGTCCTGAACGAGCCGCCCGAGATCATGAACGCACGTCTCGTCCTCGCCCGCGCGACACGCATCGTGATCGCCAACGGTCTGGCGATCCTCGGAATCACCGCGCCGGAGAGAATGTGATGGGAGCGGA
>JBIQLU010000062.1:0-20280 GCA_044463985.1 Gemmatimonas aurantiaca
CGGGAGATGGCGAGCATGTACGCGGCGGTACGCATGTTGACCTTGTGGCTGTTCGCGAGCCCGAGCACGTCGCGGAAACCGGTCTGCATTATGTGCTGCAGACGCTGGTTGACGTCATCGAGCGTCCAGAAGTAGCCGCTCCGATCCTGCACCCACTCGAAGTAGGAAACCGTGACGCCGCCGGCGTTCGCGAGGATGTCGGGAATCACGAAGACGCCCTGCTCGTCGAGGATGGCGTCGGCGGGAGCCGTGGTGGGGCCGTTGGCGCCCTCGCAGATGATCTTCGCGCGAATCTGCGCGGCGTTCTTCCGCGTGATCACGTTCTCGAGAGCGGCCGGGACCAGCACATCGACGTCGAGGGTGAGCAGCTCCTCGTTCGTGATCCTGTCTCCCTCGGTATATCCCTCGAGCGACTTGTGCTGTTTCACGTACTCGATCGCACCGGGAACGTCGATCCCCTTCTCGTTGTGGACCGCGCCGGACTTGTCGCCGATCGCCGTGATGATGCATCCCTGCTCCTGCAGCAGCCGCGCCGCTACCGAGCCGACGTTGCCGAAGCCCTGCACCGCGACGCGCGTGCCACGCACATCGAGTCCCTGGTGCTCGAGCGCGGCCAGGAGCACCAGCATCACGCCCCGACCCGTCGCCTCACGCCTGCCGACGGAGCCGCCCATCTCCACGGGCTTGCCCGTGACCACGGACGTTACGGTGTGGCCGGCATGCATGGAGTACGTGTCCATCACCCACGCCATCACCCGTTCATTGGTATTCACGTCCGGTGCGGGGACGTCGGAATCGGGACCGAGCGTGTTGATGATACCCGCCGTATAGCGGCGCGTGAGCCGCTCGAGCTCGTTGACGCTGAGCTTCAACGGGTCGCAGATCACGCCGCCCTTGGCGCCGCCGAAGGGGATGTTCACCACCGCGCACTTCCAGGTCATCCACGCGGCCAGCGCCTTCACCTCATCCAGGCTGACGTGTTCGTCGAAGCGTATGCCGCCCTTGGCCGGACCCCTCGACGTGTTGTGCAGCACCCGGTATCCGGTGAACACCTCGATCTCGCCGCTGTCCATCATGATCGGCACGGAGATCGTGATTTCCTTCTCGCAACTCTTCAGAATCTTGTACAGCCCCGGCTCGAGATCGAGCAGTTCGGCGGCGTGGCCGAACCGGGACATCATGTCTTCGAACGGATTGTCTTCGTTGAGAAAGCGGTCCTTGTCGGGCCGGACGATCTTCGCGGTGGATAATCTGAGGTCGGTGCTCATTATCAGGGAAAGTGCCGGTAGTGGTGCATCCGGCTCAGGGTTGACTGTGACGTGCAGCAAGGGTGCGCGCCAGCAACGCATCGAGTGCGTCACTTCCGCGCTCCACTTCTGCCCGCTGTGAAACATACAACAGGGGCGGCGCTTCAGCAGGCCAGCGCGTCGCCAGCTTGACGGCGTCCTTCAAAGTGCAGACCACCAACGGCGGGGCGCCTTCGTCAGTGCGCGCCAGTTCGGCCGCGGTCTTCGAAAGACGCTCGATTTCGACGCTGGTAAAGCGGTGGTGATCGGGAAATGGACTGGAGGTGACCCTAGCGCCAAGAGCGGCCAGTTGCTCTTCGAAGGCCCTGGGGTCGCCGATCGCGGAAATCGCGAGGACGCTCCTGCCGGCAAGTGCATCGAGCTGGAGCGTCTCGGGATCCGTGCTGGGCGACGCCTCTTTGCGCTGGATCAGCGAACGCAGGTCGCGCGGCGCCAGGTGCACGATCGCTACGGGCGGGCCAGCCACGGCCCGCGCCACGCGCTCCGCTACCTGCCGCGCCGCTTCAGCGCTGGCCGACTTGCGAGTGACGACCACCAGCGAGGCACGCGCGAGCGCCGACAACGGTTCGCGCCACGGCCCCGCTGGAAGGAGCCTCCGCCGTTCGCTCCACCGCTCCGCGCTCAACAGCACGACATCGACAGTCCGCGCCGCGCGCCTGTGCTGAAAGGCGTCATCGAGCACGGCCACGTCGCATCCTGCGGCGGCTGCGCGCTCCACTCCTGATACGCGGTCGGCGGAGGCCAGCACCATCGCGTCGACGTTCAGCAGACGGTGCACCAGCGTTTCATCCTCGCCGTATCCTCTGAGCACCACCGCGGGCGTGGCTCCCATCCGGGCGAGCCTCCCAACGAGCCACGCCGCCATCGGAGTTTTTCCCGTGCCGCCCACGCTGAGATTGCCCACGCTGATCGCGGGTATCGGAACTGGTCGGGTGCGCAGCACGCCCGAGTCGTACAGCCTGGCGCGAAGCGCCACCACCGCGCCGTACGCCGCCTCCAGCGGAAGGAGCGCAGTGCGCGCGGCTCGCGACAGGGCGTCGGGCGAATACCAGAGCCGGTCCACCCCGCGCAGCTCAGCCATGAGCTGCTGCCACCGTCCGATCGAGCACCGCCTCGAATTGCGTCGTCTGCTCCGTCGCTTCGCGCGGCGTGGCCGCCTCGACGTATGTCGGGTCTCCGAATGCGACGTTGATCGTCGCGAAGGGCTTGGGCACCTCGAAGCCGTCCCAGCTCTTCAGGCGCCAGAATCGGCTCGGCGCCGCGGAGAGCGCGACTATGGGCGTGCCCGTGCGCTGCGCGACGATCAGGGCGCCGGGCGCGAACTTTCGTGCGGGCCCTCGTGGCCCGTCAGGCGTGAATGCCACATCCACGCCGTTCTGCGCCGTGCGGCACATCGCCAACAGCGCTCTCCCCCCATTGCGCGACGTCGAACCGCGTACCGTGTCGTACCCCAGCGCCTCGGCCACGCGAGCTATGATCTCGCCGTCTCCGTGCTCGCTGATCAGAACGGTGATTCCCTCGTTCCTCATGTTCCACACGAGTGGGAGCAGCTCGCCGTGCCAGAGCGCGAAGATCACCGGCTTTCCGCCATCGCGCAGTTTCTGCGAAGGCGCGCGGTTGATCTCGCGAAGTCTCCACGTGGATGCGAGGAGGCGAAACAGCGGGAGGCCGAGTCGGACTGCCCACTTCACGCGCCGCGCGCGCCGGCGCGCGCGCTCGTCGTTCACGAGTGAGCCGGTCGCATTGCCGCCGGCCGCGCTACCGCCCGTCGCGTTGCCGCCGTCAGCCAGGCGGCCTGTACTCTCACCGCGATCGCCGTCGCTCATCTCGCCGATCGCCTCAGCGCTTCATGGTAGCGAGTGCCAGCTCGGCCACACGCTCCGCCGCGCCGGGCTCGCCGAGTCGCGCGCGAACTTCCTCGAGCCCGGCGAGCATCGCGTTTCGCTCGGAGCTGCCGCGTGAAAGCAGAGGCTCCAGTGCGTCGGCCACGCGTTGCGGCTGCAGGTCGTGCTGTATGAATTCGGGCGCGACCTGACGCCCCGCCACCACGTTCACGAGCCCGATCAGCGGGATGCGTACGACTCTGCGAGCGATCGCGTAGTTCAGCGCGCCTGTGCGATAGGCGACCACGAGCGGACAGCCGGCCACGGCGGCCTCCAGCGTGGAGGTGCCGCTCTTCGAGAGTGCGGCATCCGCGGCGCGCCAGACCGTGAACGACGCGGCGTGCACCTGGCGGAAAGGGCAGCTCGCGGCGTCGAGTGAGATGCCCGGCGCCACGCTCACTATGACCTCGAGTCGCTCGATCCGTCGCTGCAGCTCGCGCGCGGTGGCGACGAAGCTCGCGAGATGGCGCGAGATCTCCTGGACCCGGCTCCCGGGAAAGAGCGCGAGTACCGGCGCATCCGGCGAAAGCCCGAGCTCCTCTCGTGCGGCCGGGCGGTCGGGAAGATGCTCGGCCGCACGATCGAGCAACGGATGTCCCACGAACGTCGCGTCGATTCCGTGGCTCGTGAGCAGTTCCTCCTCGAACGGCAGAATGACGGCGGCCTTCGTGACGGTGCGCGCCATCTTAGCGAGTCTTCCCTCGCCCCACGCCCACACCTGCGGCGTGATGTAGTACAGCACCGGCACCCCGGCATCGTGGGCGGCTGCGGCGACCTTCATGTTGAAGCCCGGATAGTCCACGAGCATCACGAGTCCGACGCTCCCGCTCCGCATCCGTTGGCGCAGCTCGGCGAGAAGCTGGTAGTGCCTGGGGATGTGTCGCACGACTTCACTGAAGCCCATCACAGCCAGCCGGTCGGCGTGCTCGATGAGTTTCACCCCGGCCCGCTCCATCCGCGCACCACCTATTCCCGCGAGCGGTATATCAGGCGCGCGGCGAACGAGCGCCTCCGCGACCCCGGCAGCGTGCAGGTCGCCGGAAGCTTCGCCGGCGACCATCAGAACTTCACGCACCCGGCTTCTCCCGACGCGCTCCCCCACCCTGCGGCGAAGTTGCCCCGGCGAGCTCCGGAAGCGAACGCTCGATCTCGTTCATGATCCTGAGCGCCAGCGCCAGCGCTTCGCGCCCATCGGCCCCGGTCACTATCACCGGTTCCCGTCCCAGTGTGGCTGCCACGAAGCTCTCCAGCTCGAGGCGCAGCGGCTCCGCATCGTGGTCGGGAGGAACCAACTGGACCCGCTCCATGTATTCCTCGAGCCGGCGCGGTGCCGACGCGAGCGCGGCTACATCGAGTCCGTCGCGCAGACGGTAGAACTCACCCGTGCCCTGCCCGAGGTCGAGCGAGAGGTAGCCGCTCTGCTGGAAGATGCGCAGCTTGCGCACGCGATCGCGCGAGACGCGGCTGGCGGTGATGTTCGCGACCGCGCCGGTATCGAAGGTGAGCCGCGCGTTGGCGATGTCCACCGAAGGAGTGAGCACGGGCACGCCCGACGCTGCGAGCGTGTCGACACGACCGCCCACGAGCGTCCGCACCAGGTCGATGTCGTGGATCATGAGATCGAGCACGACGGCCACGTCGGAACCGCGCGGATTGAACGGTGCGAGTCTGTCGCTCTCGACGAAGCGCGGCGCGTCGATGTACGGAAGCGCGGCTCTTATCGCCCGGTTGAAGCGTTCGACGTGCCCCGTCTGAACCAGCGCGCCGC
Source organism: Gemmatimonas aurantiaca (assembly GCA_044463985.1). Lineage (GTDB taxonomy): Bacteria > Gemmatimonadota > Gemmatimonadetes > Gemmatimonadales > Gemmatimonadaceae > JADGGM01. The sequence goes on from JBIQLU010000062.1 coordinate 4,959, forward strand.
TGGCGCGGGCGACCTCGAGCAGCTCGTCGGCTTCCTCGAGCGTGGAGGCGATCGGCTTTTCGACGAGAACGTGCACGCCGCGTTCGAGCGCGCGCTTCGCCACCGCATGGTGCTCGGGCGTGGGAACCACCACCGTCACCGCATCGACTCGCGAGAGAAGCTCGTCGAGTGACGCCACGGCGGGCACTCCGAGCTCGCGCTCCACTTCGGCCGCACGCTCGCCACGGAGCTCGTGGAATCCCTCGAGCCGCGCGCCCGCGACGTCTCGAAGGAGCCGCACGTGGTGGAAGCCGAGGCTCCCCGCTCCGATCACGCCGATGCGTGTCACATCGCTCACCGCACCACCCCGCGTCCGCTGTTGTCCACGAAAGAGAGAAAGTGCCGCACCTCGGCGCACATATCGAGCTCCTGATGCGCGCGCTCCAGCGCCTGCGACACGTTCAGATCCGAGCGAAAGAAGAGGCGATACGCCCGCTTCAGCTCGCGAATCACGTTTGCGTCGAAGTTGTTGCGCTGCAGGCCGACGCTGTTCAGACCATAGAGCTTGATCGGGTTTCCGACCGCCTTGAGATACGGGGGCACGTCCTGCGGCACGCGGGAACAGCCGCCCACGAAGCTGTACGCCCCGATGTTCACGAACTGGTGCACCGCCACCAGACCGGAGATGATGGCGTGATCCTCCACCGTCACGTGTCCGGCGAGCTGCGTACCGTTCGAGATCATCACGCCGTTGCCCAGATGGCAATCGTGCGCGAGGTGCACGTACGTCATGATGAAGCAGTCGGTACCCACCGTGGTCCTCAGCGACTCGGCGGTTCCGCGATTTATCGTCGCGTACTCGCGGATCACGGTGCGGTCGCCGATCTCGACGGCGGTGTGCTCGCCCTGGAACTTGAGGTCCTGCGGATCGCCGCCCAGAACGGAGCCGATCCCGATGCGCACCTCGCGCCCCAGCCGCACGTTGCACTCGAGCGTGGAGCGCGTCGCCAGGACGCAGCCATCTCCCACCACGCAGTCGTCACCCACGAACGCATAGGGGCCGATCTCCACACACTCCCCGAGCTGCGCCGTGGGCGACACTACCGCCGTGGGATGGATCTTCGTGCTCATAGCTCCATTACCATGGCGCCCATGTCGGCCTCGCACGCCACATCGCCGTCGACGCGCGCGACGCCGTGCATCTTGCACAGCCGGCCGCGCACCTGGAGCATCTCCAGCTCGAAGCGCAGTTGATCGCCAGGCTTCACCGGCCGCCGCCACTTCACGTTGTCGAGCGAGGTGAAGTACATGATCTTGCTCTCCGGATCGGACACGGAACCCAGGAGCAGCAGGCCGCCTACCTGCGCCATCGCCTCGACGATGAGAACTCCCGGCATCACTGGATGCCCCGGAAAGTGGCCCTGGAAGAACGGCTCGTTGATCGTGACGTTCTTTATCCCGACCACACGCTTGCCCGCTTCCAGCTCGAGGATCCGATCCACGAGGAGAAACGGGTAGCGATGCGGGATGATCTTCATGATCTCGTCGATACCAAGCATCCGTGTCTCCCTGGCGGCTAGTGTGAGCATCTCCCGGACGAGTGTGATGGTGCCGCGATGGCTCGGCTTGACCGCACTCACGCGGGCTCGCACCCTCCGCCCTGCCAGCGCGAGGTCGCCCACGCAGTCCATGGTCTTGTGGCGCGCGAACTCGTCGGACCAGCGAAGCGTATTGTCCACCACGCCCTGTTCGTCGAGCACAATCGCGTTCTCGGTCGAGCCGCCCAGAACGAGACCGCGTGCGCGCAGCGCCTCCACCTCCTTCACGAAGCCGAAGGTACGAGCGGGCGCCAACTCACGGGCAAACGTATCCGGAGTGATCGCGAATTCGCAGCTCTGCCGGCCGATGAGCGGGTGTGGAAAGTCTATGGTGACGCGCAGCGACAGATGCGCCGCGGGTTCCGCGTCGTACACGGACTCACCATCGGTCACCGTGATACTGTCGGGAATGTCGAGGTAGCGCACCTCGCCGCGGCGCGGCGCGAGTCCGACTCGCGAGAGCGCATCGAAGAAGGGCTGCGCGCTCCCATCCAGAATCGGCGGCTCCGGGCCGTCCATCTCGATCACGAGGTCGTCGATCTCGTGCGCCGCGACCGCTGCGAGCACGTGCTCCACGGTGTGCAGCGCGCCTTCGCCGGTACCGAGTTGCGTGCGCCGCTCGCTCGCCACCGCGTTCCTCACCAGCGCCTCCGTGACCGGCCTGCCGGGAAGATCCATGCGCCTGAACACGATCCCGGACTCCGCTTCGGCCGGCCTGAAGGTCAGCGTGCACGGCCTTCCGAGATGCAGTCCCACACCCTCGAGCGAAATCTGGTCGCGTATGGAATTGCGACGCTCCGTCACTCCCCCTCCTCCGCGCGCGCGAGCAGCCGCTCCATTCTGCGCATCACTCCGGCCAGCTTGAAGAACGCCGCATGCGCCCTGAGCGCCTCGCGGTGCGGGCGCGCCGGATAGCCGGACCACGTCTCGCCCTCGGGGATGTCGCCGAATACTCCCGCCTGCGCCGCGAGTCTGGCACCGGCGCCTATGGTATGATGGCCGCTCACGCCCACCTGTCCGGCGAGTATGCACCCATCCCCGATGTGCACCGATCCGGCAATCCCTACCTGCGCCATGATCAGACAGAGTCGCCCGATGCGAACGTTGTGCGCCACGTGCACCAGGTTGTCGATCTTGGTGCCCGCTCCGATCACCGTGTCATCCACGCTCCCTCTGTCCAGCGTGGAATTGGCGCCCACCTCGACGTCGTCCTCGAGGATGCAGCGACCCACGTGCGGTATCTTCTCGTGACGCCCGTCCTTCTGCACATAGCCGAAGCCGTCGCTCGCCACGCGAACGCCGGCGTGCAGCCGTACCCGCCGCCCCACCTCGGCGCCGGGATAGAGCGTCACCGAATCGCCGAGCCAGCTTCCCTCGCCGATCCGCACGCCGCGACCCACCGTGGAATGAGTTCCCACACGCACTCCGTCGCCGAGCACCGCCCCGTCCTCCACCACCGCGTATGCGCCGATGGAGACGGCGTTGCCCAACGAGGCGCCCGCGCCGATGATGGCCGTGGGATGTACTCCGGTGGCTGGCGGCGACGGTGGATAGAGCGCCGGAATCGCCTGGAGCATCGCGTCGTACGGTCGCTCCACCACGATCCGGCAGCCGTCGTACTGCGCCCCGTCGCCCTCGTTCGCAGCCGCTTCGAGCTCGGCGGAAATGAGCACCGCCCCCGCTCCCGAAGAGGAGAGCAGCGGCGCGTAGCGTTCGTGGGCGAGAAATGTGAGGTCGTGGGCGGAGGCGCGATCGAGCGGCGCGACGCCCGTCAGACGCACGCCTCCGTCGCCGATCACTTCGCCGTGCACCAACCGCGCGATGGCCTCGGCGGTGAGCCCCCCACCCTTCGGGTCATCACCGCCGAGGCCATCGCGAAGCGCCGAGTCGTTCGTGCTCAACGTTCCGCTGGCGGGACCTTTCGGGTCGCCCCGGTTGCCTGGGGAGTCGGGCCCGCGGGGGCAGGCTTGCTGGCCGTACCGCCCGCCGCCTTGAGGCGTGCGATCACCTTGTCGGTGATATCGAGCGAGGAGTCGGCAGCCACCACCACGCCCGACTGATTACCGGCGTCGAGTACCAGCGCGTAGCCGTCCTCGGCGCGGACCTGCTCGATGATCGAGTTGATCTTCTCCATGATCGGCCTGATGAGCTCCGCCTGGCGCTGCTGCGCCTGCTGCTCGAGACCCTGGACGCGCGTCTGGTACTCCTTCTCCTTGTCCTGGATCTCCTTCTGCTTGGCCGCACGCGCGGCCTCGCTCAGAGTGGACTCCGACTTCGTGTACGAAGCGATCAGAGTGTTGAGCGAATCGCCCATCTTCTGAACCTGGGAGCGGTACGAGTTCATGTCCTTCTGGATCTGCGCTTCGGCATCGGCGCGGCCAGGAGCCGCGGCGATGATCTCCTGCGAATTCACGTAGGCGATCTTGAGCGCGCCCTGCGCCGCGGCGCTGCCGGCGGCGAGGATCGTGACTGCCACAGCTGCGATAGCTGCATTTACGAACGAACGCATGTTGACTCCAGTCCTAGAATAGTTGCCCGAGCTTGAAATGAAGCTGCCATTTGGGGTCCTTGCGCCCCAGTTCGTCGACGCGATCGAAGCCGTAAGCCCAATCGAGCCCCAGAGGCCCGAGCGGCGTCACGATGGCCACGCCGATACCCGCGCCGCGGAAGAGCCGCGTGGGGTCGAAGTCTCGCGGGTTCGAGTAAACGTTGCCCGCATCGTAGAACAGATCGGCATAAAGCATCTGGTTGAAACGGATTCCCAGCTCCGCCGTCGCCGAGAAGAACGCATTGCCGAAGGAATTGAGTGATGCATTCTGGTTGGTTTCCGGCACGTAGCCGAGCGGCGTGACGGAAAACTCGTCGTAGCCGCGGAGCTGCTCACCGTACTGCGTACCGCCCATCGCGAACTTCTGCGAGAAGAAGAACGGACCCGCATCGCCGAAGAGCGCTCCCGCGCGCGCCGTGAGGCCGAGCACGAGCTTCATCGGAGCGGAGCCAGGTTCGCCACCACCGAACTGCGCGAGCGTGCTGTAGTTGCGCATCTCCGTGGTGTAACGCTGGAACTCCGTCGAGCCTCCCAGCGGACCGCCGTTGAACTGCGCGGTGAAAGTCTGCATCGAGCCGGAAGAAGCGAACGGCATGTCGTACCGGCTGTCGTGCGTGACGGTTGCACCGAGCATCGATCGGAAGCGGTTGCTGGTATCGATCGTGGTATCCCGGTTCGCTATACCTCCGGAGAATTTCGCCGCTTCCGCGCCGTAGGACAGAAAGAGTCTCGTGCGGTGGAGCGGGTTGAGAATCGGAATGCCGAGCTGCAGCGAGCCGCCGGTGCTGGTGCTGCGCCCCAGGTCGGCGATGATGTAGCGCGACTGTGTATGATACGCCGTGACCGTCCCGCTGATCCACGACATCTTGATCGCCGGGTCGGTGTAGCTGAGCTGGAAGTCGTTTATGTAGCGCCCGAACTGCCACTGGAGCGACGCGCGCTTGCACTTGCCGAAGAGGTTCGGCTGATCGAGACCGATGAAGCCGCCCACGCCGGTGCCCTCTCCGACCGACGCTCCGAAGTTCACGCTCCCCGTGCGCTTTTCCTTCAGGTGGAAGATCACGTCCACGTCGCCCTTGTCGTTCGCCTGTCGGGTATCGGGCGCGGGGAGCGGTGATTCGAAGAAGCCCAGGTTCTGGATGTTCTGGTAGCTCTGGATCAGACGATCCTGGCTGAAGACGTCGCCCGGGAGAATCACCAGGGCGTCGCGTATGCACGTCTCGCTCGTGTAGTCGTTGCCCGCGATGTCGATGCGATTGATGATCGCGGGCGTGCCCTCGTTGATCTCCCAGCGCAGGTTCACGACCGGCGTGGAATCCACGGGCGAGATGGTGCGCTCGATCACGGGCCGGATCTGGACGTAGATGTAGCCCTCGTTGCTGTACGCAGTCTGCAATTGCTGCGTGGCGGTCTGCCACTTCTCCTGGTCGAACACGTTGTCATCGTGATCGGAGCCGCCGAACAGGCCCTTGACCCGTTCGGTGATGGACGGAGAGCTCTGGCCGAAGGGGAAGTAGCGCTCGATGGCGTCGGTCGGGAAGTGCCTGTTGCCGATGACGTCGAACGTACCGACGCGGTATTTCTGCCCCTCGCGCACACCGACTTGCAGCATCGCCTTGCCGCTCTCGCGGTCGACGAGCATGGTGTCCTGCGTCACCTGGAAATCGATGAAACCCCGCTCGTGATACACCTTCGGGATGCGCTCGCCGAGGTCGGCGTTGAACTTCTCTTCGTCGAACTCACCCTTGCGCCAAAACCAGAAGCCTTCCGGCTTCGTCTTCATCGCGCCGACGATGGCCCCTTCGCGGACGTTCGTATCGCCCTTTATCTCCACGCCCGAGATGGCGAGTCGCCGTCCCTCTTCGATGTCGAAGGTGATGTGCGTGGTGTCGTTCACGACCGTGGTCTCCGGTCGCACACGCGCGAGATAATACCCCTTCGACTCGTAGAGCGAGTCGATTCGCTGCACCGATGTGGTGAGCGCCGCGGGATCGAGCGGCTGTCCCGACTCGAGCGTGATGCGATCGCGCACGGAGCCTTCGGAAACCACGTCCGTCCCCTTCACGGAGAAGCCGCCCAGTACCGGACGCTCGGTGACAGTGAACACGACGGTGGCCCGCCCGCTACTGCGATCGACGGCGCACGCACTCTGCACGTCGGAGAACTGACCGGTTGCGAAGAGGTTTCGAATCGCGCGCTGCAGCACGCGGAAATTGAGCGTGTCGCCCCTGGAGATTCCGATGTCGCCCTGAATCGTGGAGAGCGACACACGCGCGTTGCCGCGGATGGCTACGGAGTCGGGGACGAGACAGGGACTGTTCTCGGGCTGCTGCTGCGCACGTGCTGACGCGCTCGCAAAGGCCAGTGCCAGGACGAGCGGCAAAAGGGTGGGTCGTAACATGGGTATAAGATACACACGAAACGGCCAAATGGCCCCAAGGGGGGTCATCTGGCCGTCTCGATCGTTTCCCGGGGTCCGACCCTGCTTCGCGCGGGTCGGCCCCTGATTCAGCTCGTCTTGCTCAGTACCCGGAACTCGAGCCTGGCTCCGTCGCTCGCCACGTCCACGTCGATCTCGTCGCCCTTGGAGAATTCGCCCACGAGGATCTTCTCGGAGAGCGGGTCCTCGATGAAGCGCTGGATCGCCCTCTTCAGGGGACGGGCGCCGAAGTGCTCGTCGAAGCCCTGAGTACTCAGGAACTCCGTGGCCGCCGGCGTGAGCTTGAGAGTGATCTCCTCCTCCTGCAGCCGGCGCTGAACGTCCTTGAGCAGGATCCCAACGATCTGCGAGATGTGCTCCTTCGTGAGCGGGTGGAAGACTATGACGTCGTCCAGCCGGTTCAGGAACTCGGGGTTGAAGACCTTCTGGATCTCCTCCTTCACCTTCTCCTGGATCCGTTCGAAGGTTTCACTGTCGTCCGGCGCGGCGAAGCCGAGGCCCCGCCCCTTGGTAATGTCACGGGCGCCCACGTTCGACGTCATGATCACCACCGTGTTCTTGAAGTCGATCACCCGGCCGTAGTTGTCGGTGAGGTGGCCCTCGTCGAGCACCTGAAGCAGGATGTTGAACACGTCGGGGTGCGCCTTCTCGATCTCGTCGAGCAGCACCACGCTGTACGGCTTGCGCCGCACCGCCTTGGTGAGCGTACCGGAATCCTCGTAGCCCACGTATCCCGGAGGCGCGCCGATGAGGCGGGACACGGAGAACTTCTCCATGTACTCGCTCATGTCGACGCGGATGAGCGCCGTGGGATCCGCGAAGAGGAACTTCGCCAGCGAACGCGCCAGCTCGGTTTTCCCGACACCGGTGGGACCGCTGAAGATGAACGAACCGATCGGACGAGCCGGGTCCTTGAGCCCCGCGCGGCTCCGGCGGATCGAGCGGGCGAGTGCCTTGATGGCCTCGTCCTGTCCGACCACCGAGTCGTGCAGCTCATCTTCCATCCGCAGCAGCCGCGAGCTCTCCGCCTCACGCAGCCGCATGACCGGGATTCCCGTCCAGCGGCTGACGATGAAGGAGATCTCCTCGTCGCCCAGCACCGGCCGGAACGACTGGCGGTGCTTCTCCCACTCTTCCTGCTTCTTGCGGATCTCGCCCTGGAGCTCGCGCTCCTTGTCACGGAGCGCGGCGGCCCGCTCGAAGTTCTGGTCGCGCACGGCAGCTTCCTTCTCGCCGTTCACTTCCTCGAGCTTCGCCTTGAGCGCCGCAACCTCCGGCGGCGGTGCCTGCGCCGCGAGCCGCGCCCGCGCTCCCGCCTCGTCGATCACGTCGATCGCCTTGTCGGGAAGGAAGCGGTCGGTGATGTAGCGCTCCGAGAGCTTCGACGCCGTCACGAGCGTGAGATCGGGGATCGTCACGTGGTGATGGTCCTCGTACTTCTTGCGCAGACCCTTGAGGATCTCGATGGTCTCCTCGATCGACGGCGGATCCACCACCACCGTCTGGAAGCGGCGCTCGAGAGCACCGTCCTTCTCGATGTACTTGCGGTACTCGTTGAGCGTGGAAGCACCGACGCACTGCAGCTCGCCGCGCGCGAGCGCCGGCTTGAGCATGTTGCTCGCATCGATGGCGCCCTCGGCGGCTCCCGCACCCACCAGGGTGTGGAGCTCGTCGATGAAGAGGATCACGTTCTTGTTCTGCGCGATCTCGTTCATCACGGCCTTGAGCCGCTCCTCGAACTGGCCACGGTACTTGGTGCCGGCGATGACCGCCGCCATGTCCAGCGCGAGAACCCGGTGGTCGCGGAGCGACTCGGGGCACTCTCCGTTGGCGATGAGCTGCGCGAGTCCCTCGACGATGGCCGTCTTGCCGACGCCCGGCTCGCCGATGAGCACCGGGTTGTTCTTCTTCCGCCGGGTGAGTACCTCCATCACCCGCTCGATCTCGCTGGCGCGCCCGATCGTGGGATCGAGCTGCCCCTCCGCGGCGAGCTGGGTGAGGTCGCGACAGAAATGGTCGAGCGCGGGGGTCTTCGACTTCTTGTCGGCACCCTTCGCCTGCTGAGGAGGCGGCTGCGTTCCGCCCTGCGACGTGACTCCGCCCTGCGGCATCTCCGTGCCGAGGAGACGAAGAGTCTCCGTGCGCGCCGCGTCCAGGTTCACACCGATCTCCGTGAGGACCTGCGCCGCTATCCCCTTCTCCTCGCGCAGGAGGCCAAGGAGGAGATGTTCGGTGCCGACATAGCTGTGGTTGAGCTCCCGCGCCTCGGCCATCGCCAGCTCGAGTACCTTCTTCGCGCGAGAGGTATAGGGAAGGTCAGGGCCCGTTGCCTGTGCCGCCTTTCCTTTCTTGACCGTCTCCTCGATCTTCTGCTGGATCTCGTCCAGATCCACGCTCAAATTCTGGAGAACGGCCGCAGCGACACCCTCACCCTCGCGGATGAGTCCAAGCAGGATGTGCTCCGTCCCCACATACTCGTGGTGAAGACGCGCTGCTTCCTCGCGGGCCATTGCGAGAACCTTGCGCACACGCTCGGTGAAGTTGTAGCCGTTCATAGGTCCCTCAGTGCGGGGGCCCCCTCCGCGGGGTCACCCGTTCGTCCCCGTCTCATCCGCCAGCAACTGTCGCACATATCGTGCACGCACGAGATTCGCCTCACTTTCCGTGAGCGGCTTCCCCTCGGCGTATGCCAGGTGCGCGGACTGGGAAAAAATCAGGAGCTTGTTGAGAGTATATACACTGAGGCCGCTGATCAGTTTCAGACCGACGGCCAGTCGTACGCCGCTGAGGAAATTCATCGCCTCCTCGAAAGAGAGGCTGCGCGCGTAGCGGAGGGTCCCATAAGCCCGCCAGAGCTTGTCTTCAATAATATAACCCGCATCGCGAAGCAATACCCGCCTGGCGTCCTCCTCGCGCGAAATCACCGTTCGAAGCACGTACATCAACTTGTCGATGATTTCCTCTTCCGGCCGCCCCAGTGTGGTCTGGTTCGATATCTGAAAGAAGTTCCCAACGACCTCGCTCCCCTCGCCGTACAGCCCCCGATACGTCAGTCCCATCTGCTGCAGCCCGGCCAGCGTCGGCCCGATCTCCTTCGTGAGCACGAGCCCCGGTAGATGTATCAACACCGACGCACGCATTCCGGTGCCCGTATTCGTGGGACACGAAGTGAGAAAACCAAACTCCTGGTGGTACGCGAACGGGATCCGCGACCCGAGATCCTCGTCCACCCGCTCGATGTCCGCGAACGCATCCGCGAGCGCGAATCCCGAGCGGAGCGTCTGGAGTCGAAGATGATCCTCTTCATTTACCATGACGCCCATCCCCGCCCCGAGAAACACCGCCGCGCCGCTGCGCACCGGATGCTGTGGATCCAGCCCCGCCAGCTCCCTGCTCACCAGATGCCGCTCGAGGAGCAGAAGCCGCTCGTCGCTCCCCAGATCGTCCACCCGCACCAGCAGATGGCTCCGCATCGATGGCATCGCCTCCATCGCTTCCCGAACCTGCGACAGCACGCGCAGCCGCTCGCCGTCGCGCGCCCGGCCGGGGAACGCGAAGCCCTCCAGGTTGCGCGCCAGACGGATGCGAGTGGAGAGCACGATTCCAGCGTGCTCGCCCGAAGCGTCCAGCCAGCTCACTCCCCCGTCGGGAAGCAACGAAAGGTCCAGCATCACTCCATCACCTTGATCTGATCGCGGAGACGCGCGGCCTCCTCGAACTGCTCCTGCTCCACGGCACGGCGCAACCTGTCGCGCAGCTCCGAAAGCACGGTCGCGTCCTCGGCCAATTCCGGCCGCGGCGGCTGATAGCGCTTCCCCGTGTGTCGCGAGTTCCCGTGCACCCGGCGCAGCAGGTCGCGCAGGCTCGACTCGAACGCCTGATAGCAGTAGGCGCAACCGAGCCGCCCCGTATTCTTGAAGTCACGGAGCGTGCCAGAGCAGAAGGTACAGCGCGAGCTCTCCAGCAGCGTGGCCGGAAGCTGCTTCTGCACGGCGAGGATGAAATCGGTGAGCGGCTGTTTCGGCGCCGATACCTGGGTTTCGATCCCCCGCTCGGCGGCGCAACGCTCACAGAGGTGCAGCTCGGTTACACCCTGCGCATCGGAAGTGGTGAGCGTCACGACCGAGTCGCGCTCCTTGCAATTGTCGCACAGCATCAGGCCAATACCTCTCGAACGTCCGTATCGCGCAACCGCCCATCCTCGAGCAGCAACGCGCGGTCCGCGCGCGCCGCAAGCGACCGATTATGAGTAACGACGATCATCGCGATCTCGAGGTCCCTTACGAGTTGCGCGAACTGATCGTGGAGTTGCTCGGCGTTGAAGTGGTCGAGGTTCCCGGATGGCTCGTCCGCCAGCACCACGGCCGGGTCGATGGCGAGCGCGCGCGCCACGGCTGTACGCTGCTGCTCGCCACCCGAAAGCTCCGCCGGCCTGTGCGTCATTCGCGCACCGAGGCCGACGCGCGTCAGAAGTTCCTCGGCGCGGGCGGCGGCACGTTTCGGCGTCCACCCCGCAATCCGTAGCGGCATCGCAACGTTCTCGAGCGCCGAGAACTCCCGCAGAAGGTGATGGAACTGGAAGACGAATCCCACTTTCCGGTTCCGCACCCGGGCGAGCTCCTCCTCACCGAGCCCCTGGAGCGGCTCGCCATCGAGCACGACGTAACCGCGGTCGGGACGGTCGAGCGCGCCGAGGATCTGCAGGAGCGTGCTCTTCCCCGCTCCGCTCGCACCCACCACGGCCACCATCTCTCCACGGCGCACGGTGAGGTCCACATCTTCGAGCACCTGGATGGGACGACCGTCTCCTCCAACGTACGTCTTGCCGATCTGGTGCGCCTCGATGACCGTCATTCGTGCCGGATCGCCTCCACCGGGTAGAGCCGCGCCGCCTGGTAGGACGGATACACAGTCGCCAGCACGGCTATCAACACGCTCGCGGTGACGATCCAGAAGACGTCCAGCGGCTGAAGCGACACCGGGAGATGGTCTATGAAATATACCTTTGCGTCGAGCTTGATGAGCTTCAGCTTGTCGATCGCGAGGCCGATGCCCACGCCTATGGTCAGGCCGATCAGTGTTCCCACGCCGCCGATCACCAATCCCTGAACGAGGAATATCCGCCGCACCGATCGCGCCGGCAGTCCCATCGCCTTGAGGATGCCGATCTCGCGCGTCTTGTCCTTCACCACCATCGAGAGAGTGCTCACGATGTTGAACGCCGCCACGACCACGATCAGCAGGAGTATCACCGCCATCACCAGCTTCTCCAGCTTCAATGCCTGGAAGAGCGACGAATTCTGCGCCTCCCAGTCCACCACGCGGTACGGATAGCCGAGCGAGTCGGCCAGCTTCGTACCCACCTTGCCCGCGCCGTTCCGCGTAGGAGTCTTCGCCTCGAGGCCGGTCACCGCATCCCCGAGTCCGGCGAACTGCTGCGCGAGGTCGAGACTCACGAAGAGATACGAGTAGTCGTACTCGTACATCCCCGTCTCGAAGATCCCGGTCACCTCCACCTGGAAGATGCGCGGTATGATCGATCCCACCGCCGCATTGAACTTGGCGTCGGCCGGCGAGATGAGATTGATCTTGTCGCCGATGAAGACGTTGAGGTTGCTGGCCAGGCTGGAGCCGAGGACCGCGCCTTTCACTTCGCCATCGCTGCTCGCGAATCGGAAATCGCCCTCCTTGGCATAGTGGCGTATCCTCGTCACCTCCGCCGCGCCGGAGTCGGCGGGATCGATTCCCTCCACGAAGACCGCCTCGGAGAACGTGCGTCCGACCGGCACGGCAAGCCCCTGCGAAAGCACGAAGGGAGATGCCGCGACGATCCCCGGCTGCCCGCGCACCTTCGAGAGCGCCGCCTTCCATTCGTCCATCCTGAGATCGTCGCCGAACGTCAGGACGCGCAGATCGGGACTGCCGATGAGGATCTTGTCGCGCAGATCGTCCTGCATTCCCGTCATGACGCCGTTGATCACGATGAGCGCGCTCACTCCCACGATCACGCCGCCGATGGCAATCGCGCTTATGAACGAGAAGAGACGTGACCCACCGCGACTGCGCAGATAGCGCCAGGCGATGGCGAGCTCGAGCCGCGTCATTCCGGGCGCATGGTGGGAAAGAGGATCACGTCGCGGATGTTGGGTGTTCCGGTGAGATACATGAAGAGCCGATCGATTCCGATTCCCACACCGCCCATGGGCGGCATGCCGTACTCCATCGCGCGCAGATAGTCCTCGTCCACTCCACTCGCCTCGAGATCGCCACCTTCCCTGAGCGCCGCCTGCGCCTCGAGCCGCGCGCGCTGGTCGAGCGGGTCGTTCAGTTCGCTGAATGCATTCGCGAGCTCGGTGCCGCGCGCGAACAGCTCGAAGCGCTCCGTGAGACCATCCCCCTCCCCCGCGCTGCCGCGCCGCGGCTTGGCGAGCGGCGAAAGCTCTATCGGATAATCCATCACGAACGTGGGCTCGTCCAGATGTGCCTCCACCAGAGCCTGAAAGAGCTCGTCGAGAAGCTTGGGACGACTCATCTTCGCCGTGTCTTCGACACCGTGGCGCACCGCTGCGTTCCGCAGCTCCGCATCCGAGAGGGCGGCGCTCGACGTTCCGAGCGCTCTGTCGAGCGAAGGTATCCACTCGATGCGCCGGAACGGCGGGGCGAGATCCGGCACACGCTCTGTCATGCCCGGAAGAACACGAACCGCCGCGGCGGCCGCCGCGACCAGCTCCTCGACCCGCGTCATCATCCCCTGGTAGTCCGAGTACGCCTCGTAGAACTCGAGCATGGTGAACTCGGGGTTGTGCGTGCGGTCGAGCCCCTCGTTCCGAAAGTTGTGGCCGATCTCGTAAACCCGTTCGATGCCACCCACCACGAGCCGCTTCAGGTACAGCTCGTCCGCTATGCGCAGGAAGAGCGGCATGTCGAGTGCGTGATGGTGGGTCGTGAACGGACGCGCGGAAGCGCCGCCGTACAGCGGCTGGAGCACCGGCGTTTCCACCTCCACGTAGCCACGCGCATCGAGGAAGGTGCGGATGGCGGTGACCATCCGCGAACGCGCCACGAACAGTTCGCGAACCTCGGGATTCACCGCCAGGTCGGCGTAGCGTTGGCGGTAGCGCTGCTCGGCGTCGGCGAATCCCGAGTGCCGCACGAGCTTCCCGTCCACCACTTCCTCCTTCCCGAACGGGAGGGGGCGCAGCGACTTGGCCAGGAGCTCGAACGACTCCACGCGCAGCGTCACCTCGCCGCTGCGCGTGCGAAAGAGGCGGCCGGCCACCCCGAGAAAGTCGCCGATGTCGAACAGCTCCAGCTCCGAGTAGCGCTCCTCGCCGAGCGCGTCTCGCCGAAAATAGAGCTGGATCCGCCCGCTCTGATCCGAGAGATGAGCGAAGGTGGTCTTGCCGTGCGCACGCCACGAGACGATGCGACCGGCAAGAGCGAGCAGCTCACCCTCCCCTTCGGCCACTCCCTCACCCTCGACCGGGAGCTCGACGGCTTCGGCGAGCGTGTGCGTACGTGCGAAGCCGTACGCGTACGGCTCCATCCCCCGTTCACGCAGGCGCGCGAGCTTGTCGCGTCTCGCCCGGAGGACGAAGTTCAGATCCTCTTCGCTCACGCCACCGCCTCGCTCGCGCCGAACTTCCGGTGGTATGCCTCGATGAAGGGATCGATCGCGCCGTCCATCACCTTCTGAACGTCGGTGAGCTTCAGCTCCGTTCTGTGGTCGTTCACCATCGTGTAGGGCTGGAAGACATAGCTGCGGATCTGACTGCCGAAGGAAACGTCGCTCTTGGAGGCATCGAGCGCCGCCTTCTTCCGCTCGCGCTCCTCCACTTCACGCTGGTACAGCGCGTTGCGAAGCATCTTCATGGCCGTCGCCTTGTTCTTGAACTGCGAGCGCTCCTGCTGACAGCTCACCACGATACCCGACGGTATGTGGGTGATGCGCACGGCGGACGAAGTCTTGTTCACGTGCTGGCCACCGGCACCCGACGCGCGGAATACATCCATCCTGATGTCGTCGTCGCGGATGTCGATGGTGATCTCGTCGTCCACCACGGGATATACGAACACCGAAGCGAAGCTGGTGTGCCGTCTGGCCTGCGAATCGAAGGGAGAGATGCGCACGAGTCGATGCACGCCCGCCTCCGCGCGCAGGAAGCCGTACGCGTAGTCGCCCTCGATCTCGAGCATCGCGCCCTTGATCCCTGCCTCCTCGCCTTCGCTCATGTCGAGCACTTCGATCGAGTAGCCACGGCGCTCGGCCCAGCGGGTGTACATGCGCATGATCATCGACGCCCAGTCCTGCGCCTCGGTGCCGCCGGCGCCGGCGCTGATCTCGACCATCGCACTGCGGTGATCGTCGGGGCCGTTGAGCATGGCGCGCAGCTCGAAAGCGGGGAGCTCCTCATCTAGCTCGTCGAGCTCGCGATCGATCTCCGCCTCCATGGCCGGGTCGGGCTCGAGGCCGAGGAGTTCCTCCAGTTCGCTCAGCGACCGCACGCGCGCGTCGAGCCGCTCGAGCGGCTCCACGGTTTCACGCAGCTTCTTGACCTCCTGGATCACTACCTGTGCGCGCTCGTGGTCGTCCCAGAAACCGGGCTCCGACATGCGCGCTTCGCGCTCCGTCAGCGCGCGCCGCTTGCCATCGAGGTCAAAGATACCCCCTGAGCTCGATCAGCCGTTCGCCATGCTCGCGAAGTCTGCGCGCTCTCTCGGATTCCGCCATTGTCGTTCGTTCCTCGCGCGGCCGCG
>JBIQLU010000063.1:0-16008 GCA_044463985.1 Gemmatimonas aurantiaca
ACGAGGAAGTGATAGCCGCCGCCAACGAGCGCGGGATAGCGATGGTATTCACTGGCCGGAGGCTCTTCCGCCACTGACCGACGGGGTCAGGTACTTTGTGTAGAGGTCCCGGCAGCGTTGCTGCCGGGACCTCTACACAAAGTACCTGACCCCGTCGGGCCCGTCGGTTCTTCCCTCGCGCCTCTCCGAACGCCATCTTTGCTGGCTTATGGCGCCAAACAAAAGCACGGAGCTCGACTACAGGCCGTCGTACCTCGCCGCAACGATCACGGCAGCCGCGATCTTCGTCCTGTACCTGGTGACGCTCTCGCCTTCGACGGCGATGTGGGACACCAGCGAGTACATCGCAGCGGCATACGTGGTCGGGCTCCCGCACCCGCCTGGGAACCCACTTTTCGTCCTCCTCGGACGCTTCTTCGCGATCCTCCCGCTCGGCGGGCTGAGCGTCGCGGTGAAGATCAACATCCTGGCAGCGCTCACCAGCGCGATCGCGGCCGGGATGTGGTTCCTCGTCGCCGAGCGCGTGCTCGTGTCGTGGCTGCCGGAACGATGGCAGCGAATAGCCGGCGGCGTGGTGGCCACGGTGATGGGCGCGACCGCGTTCACGGTGTGGAACCAGTCGGTGGTGAACGAGAAGGTCTACACCGTCTCGCTCATGGGGCTCGCGATCATCTCGTGGCTCACCGTGCGCTGGTCCGACGATCCCGAAGGACCGGGAGCCGATCGCATCCTCATACTCATCGCGTACCTGCTCGGCCTGGGGAACGCGAACCACATGATGGGATTGCTCGCGCTCCCCGCAGTGGTGGTGGCGGTGCTCGTTCGCCGGCCCGACACGATCCTTCGCTGGCGACTCTGGCTGCTTCTCTTCGGCGTTTTCCTTCTGGGCAATACGCCGTTCCTCACGCAGCCGATCCGCGCGGCGCACTTCCCCGCGATCAACGAGGGGGAACCCACCACGTGGAGTGCGTTCTGGTACAACTTCAATCGCGGTCAGTACGGCAAGCCGTCGGTCTTCGACCGGCAGGCGCCGTTCGTGGGCCAGATCGGGATGTACTGGATGTATTTCAGTTGGCAGTGGTTCCGGGACATGACGGGGAAGCTGCAGTGGCTGCAGTCCATCCTCGCCGGCACGTTCATGATCCTCGGGCTTCTCGGCGGCTGGGTGCACTACAAGCGTGACCGGCGTTCGTTCTGGTACTTCGGAACGTTCATGCTCACGCTCACGCTCCTCCTCGTCACGTATCTCAATTTCAAGTACGGCCACAGCCAGTGCGCCCAGATGGGGAATCCGCCGGGTGTGCCGTGCGAGGTACGCGACCGCGACTACTTCTTCATCGTGAGCTTCTCGGCGTGGGGAGTATGGGCCGGGCTCGGGCTCGTTCTGGTGTGGAAGGAAATCTCATCGCTCTTCGGCACGCAGAGCGTGAAGATCGGACGGGAGCTCGTGGATCTCCCACGTCGTAAGAGCTGGTACTACGCGTCGTGGGTCCTGCTCTTCGCGTTGATTCCCCTCTTCGCCAACTGGACCGCCGCATCGCGCGCCGGCCAGACCGACACACGCGACTTCGCCCATGATCTACTGGACTCCGTCGAGCCGTACGGTGTTCTGGTGACCGTCGGTGACAACGACACCTTCCCGCTCTGGTACGCGCAGGAAGTGGAAGGGATCCGGAAGGACGTGGTGGTGGCCAACACTTCGCTGCTGAACACGGAGTGGTACGTGCGCCAGCTCATCCGCCGACCGGTGTACGAGTACGATTCGCTGAAGGGTCCGGCGATCTACCGCGGGAGGGAGTGGAAGAAGCCGAGCGGGCCGCCGCTCACGATGACCATCGAGCAGGCCGATCAGCTCCCGCAAACGATGGAAGTGCGGCAGCCGCAGCTCTTCAAGAAGGACGGAATCGAAGCGACAGTGCAGCCGCAGCTTCTCGTGAAGGCGGACATCGTGGTGCTCAGGATGATCCAGGATGCATTTCCCGAGCGTCCGATCTACTTCAGCCGCACCGCGGGCAACTATCCGCAGTCGCTGGGGCTGGGTCGCTACATGCTGAGTCAGGGACTGGCGCGAAAGCTCATGCCGCAGATGCCGGTATCGGGACGCGACACGCTGCTCGTCCCCGGCGAAGGATTCCTGGATGTGAAGCGCTCCGCGTGGCTCTGGGAGAACGACTTCGAGGCGCCCACGTCGCTCGCCGCGCGCAGTGGCTGGGTCGACCGCGCATCGGTGGGGATTCCGTACCTGTACATATCCACCGCGGCCACACTCGCGGAAGCGGAGGAGCGCCTCGGCAACAGCGCGCGCGCCGATTCGCTGGTGGCCGATGCGCACGCGATCGCGAAGGCCACGGGACTCGACGACATCTTCACGCCGCCGCCGTTGACCACGGAACCGGCGATACCGCTCCCGGGCGAGAGCAGCGCGATCCCGCTGAGCGACAGCGACAGCACGCGATAGTCGGACGGAAGAAGTGGCGCGCACGCCGCTGCGGGCGCGCCCGCGCTATCGCTCGGATACCGGGACGCCAGCGCGAGGAAGCGTGAGGATGAAAGTCGATCCTTCGCGGGAAGTACTGCTCGCCTCCAGCTCGCCACCCATCCCGCGCGCGAGCTCGCGACTGATGGAGAGACCCAGCCCCGAGCCTTCGGTCGTGCGGGTATGGCTGGCGTCGACCTGTACGAACGGATCGAAGATGGATTCCAGCTTGTCGGCCGGAATTCCGACTCCGGTGTCGTGTACCGAGACGCGCAGCGCGCACGGCCGCTCTTCGCTCGGTTCCGCATCGATGCGCACCATCCCTCCGGGAGGCGTGAACTTCACGGCGTTCCCCAGGAGGTTGATGAAGATCTGCTGGGTCTTTTCGCGGTCTACCCGCACGGCCAGTTCCGGCGCGATGTTCTCCTCGTAGCGCAGGCCCTTGCGTGCGAGTTGCGGTTGGAGCATCGGGAGAATCTCCTGCACCAGGTCGGCGAGCGGTGCGTCCTCGGTGCGATACTCGATGCGTCCGGCCTCGATACGCGCGAGATTCAGGATGTCGTTTATGAGACCGAGGAGATGGCGATTGCTGCGACCGAGTCTCTGGAGGATCTCGCGCTGCTGGTCGTTGATGGCTCCGGGAACACCCATCTCGAGGAGCTGAGTGTAGCCGGCGATGGCGTTGAGCGGAGTGCGCAGCTCATGCGACATCACCGCGAGGAATCCGGACTTGGCGCGGTTCGCCGCCTCGGACTCCGCGACGCGTCGGGCATCGAGGATCGCTCGCTGCTCGGCGGCACGCCGCTCACTCAGATCACGCGTCACCTTCGCGAAGCCGATCAATCGCCCCGCGTCGTCGCGCAGCGCCGTGATCACGACGTTGGCCCAGAACAGCGATCCGTCCTTTCGCACGCGCCACGCTTCGTCTTCCACGCGGCCATCCCGCACTGCCGTCTCCAGCTCCCATTCTGGTTTCCCGCGCGCTCTGTCTTCCGCCGTGTAAAACGAGGAGAAGTGGCGTCCGATTATTTCCTCGGGGAGGTAGCCTTTTATGCGCTGCGCCCCCTCGTTCCAGCTCGCGACATGTCCGTCGGGGTCGAGCATGAAGATCGCATAGTCGACGACGCTCTCCACGAGCACCCTGTACAGCGAGTCTTCCAGGCGATGTGACGCCAGGCGACCGGGTAGAGCAGGCGAAGTTGTTGGGATGGATCGGAACATTGGATTCCGGGCGCGGTAGAGAGCACCAGATCTGCCACTGCGCGACTACGCGCGGCACCGGGCTCCTCCAGCGGCTACTGGACCATGCCATTGCACGCTTCGTGCGCGCGCTCCATCCGGATGGAGGAACTCCGCGCTTTTCCTGTCCTCCGACCGTTGCCATGGAGGTGGTGTACGACCATCTTACGCGGATACGGAGGGCTAGACCTAATTGGTAAGGCAGCGGTCTTGAAAACCGCCGGGAGCAATCCCATACAGGTTCGAATCCTGTGCCCTCCGCCTGACTGAGGAGTGGTGGCCGAGAGGCTGAAGGCGACGGTTTGCTAAACCGTTATAGGGTCTTAAAGCCCTATCGAGGGTTCGAATCCCTCCCACTCCGTGAGCAGGTCCGTCCAGCAGGGCGGGCCTGCTCTTGCTTTCGCTCCGGGGAATTCTGCAATGACCAACGCCTTGACCGACGCACCGGGGATCCGACCTCGCTTGCGATTCGCGCCGTCGCCTACGGGCTTTCTCCACGTGGGCGGCGCACGCACTGCGCTCTTCAACTGGCTCTACGCACGAAAGTACGACGGCCAGTTTCTCCTGCGCATCGAAGACACCGATCGCGCACGCAGCACCGAGGAGAGCACCGCCGCCATCTTCGAGGGGCTCGAGTGGCTCGGCCTCGACTGGGACGAAGATGTGGTATATCAGTCGGCGGGCCTCGGGCGGCACCGCTCGGATGCCGAGCGTCTTTTGAACGCCGGTCTGGCGTACCGCTGCTTCTGCACCACCGAAGAGTTGCGCGAACAGCGCGAAGCGGCGACCGCTCGGAAGGAGAGCTTCAAGTACGACCGGCGCTGCGACCGGCTCCCGGCCGAAGAGGTGGAGCGTCGCATGGCGAGCGGGATGCCATTCGCCGTCCGCTTCCGCGTTCCCGACGGAACCACGGAGTGGGATGACCTGGTGCACGAACGGATCGCTTTCCCGAACAAGGACATCGAGGACTTCGTCATCTTGCGCTCCGACGCCACTCCCATCTACAACATGGCAGTGGTGTCCGACGACATCGCCATGCGCATCACACTCGTGATGCGCGGCGACGACCACATCTCGAACACTCCAAAGCAGATACTTCTCTACCGCGCACTGGGCGCCGAGCCGCCGCGCTTCGCGCACGTGCCGATGATCCACGGTCTCGATGGCAAGAAGCTGAGCAAGCGGCACGGCGCCACCGCGGTTGCCGAGTATCAGAACGAGGGAATCCTTCCGGGCGCGATGGTCAACTTCCTCGCGTTGCTGGGGTGGTCGCCCGGCGGCGACCGCGAGGTCATGACGCTCCAGGAGATGGTGGAACTCTTCTCGAGCGATGGGCTGCAGAAGAAGGCGGCGATCTTCGATCCGAAGAAGCTCGAATGGATGAACGGCCAACACATGAGCCTGCTAGCCGCCGCGCTGTTGGAGCCGAAGGTCACCCCGGAGCTCATCGCGCTCGGGCTCGTGACGGCCGAGGAGCTGAATCGACGCAATGAGTGGTATCTGGCGCTGCTCGACCTCCTGAAGGTCAGGGCGCGCACGGTGCACGACATAGTTCGCCAGGCTGTTCCGTACTTCCCTGGACCGATCGAGTACGACGCGGGCGCCGTGGCCAAGCACTGGAAGGATGCCGCCGCGACCGCTGAGCTGCTTGGCGAGGTCAGGCGGCGGCTGGCGGAGCTTCCCCAGTGGGAGGCACAGGCGCTGGAAGAGGCGTTGCGGACGCTGGCGGAGGAGCGCTCGCTCGCGGGCGGCAAGATATTCCAGCCGCTTCGAGTGGCTCTGACCGGGGCCAGCGTGAGCCCGGGCATCTTCGAGGTGCTTCTGGCGGCAGGGCGCGAGCTGTCGCTGGCGCGCCTGGATGGGGCCCTGAAAGTGCTGGCTGGTCGAGAATGACAGTTGACCGTTAAAGACTTCTAATGAATATTGGAGCTAGATGACGGCATCCCCCCGGAAATCCATCCCCCCAGGATTTCCGGCTACTTCCCCACCGCGCGAGGGACTCATGCTCGAGCCGCTCACGGATGTTGAACGCAAGGTTTATCACTACCTGATCGACTTCCTGTCCGAGAACACGTACCAGCCGAGTGTACGCGACATCGGTGCGAAATTCCGGATCAAGTCGACCAAGACAGTGTCCGAGCTCCTGCAATCGATCGCGGACAAGGGCTACATAGAGCGCAATCCATCGCGCTCGCGGGGCGTCCACCTGCGTGGCTACGCGGGCGCGCTCAAGACCCAGCCGGTACCGTTCTACGGAAAGATCGCGGCGGGCGAGCCCGCGCTTCTGGAGGAGAATCTCCAGAGCTTCATCACGCTGGACCGCCGCTTCCTCCCCAATGAACGAGTGTTCTTCCTCGAGGCATCGGGGGAAAGCATGCGCGGTCGCGGGATATTCGACGGCGACTACATCCTCGTCGATCCGGCCGGAACGCCGCGCGATGGCGACGTCGTCGCGGTTCGGCTTGGCAACGACGGCACTGTGAAGACCATGGCGCACCACGGCGGCCAGGTGGTGCTCGAGGCCGCGAACCCCGCGGACGGCGACATCACGGTGGATCCCGGCCAGAATCTCACATTCCTAGGTGTGGTCTGCGGTGTATTCAGACCGTTCCAGGAAATGGAACTCCTCCCCGCCCAGGCCGAAGAATAGACACTCCGGGCAGCACTTAGCAGGCTGCGGGCGAGCTACCGATTCAGGGGATCGGTTGCTCGCCTGCGGCGTTCGCCTTCTCCGCCGCCTTCTTGCGAGCCAGCTCCGCCTGGTGCTCCCGCTCCTTTCGCTCGCGGATCTTCTTCACGGCCTCGCGGAATTCCTCCTCGTTCATGGCACGCTGCGCCTGCTCCATGATCTCGACGCGCTGGGAGTTCAGCATTCGCTCCTCCCGATTCTTGATCGGGTTGCTCCCCGTATTGAGCGGTAGCAGTGCCAGTATCGCGGTCGGGATGGAATGGTCACCGATGTAGATCTTGTTGCGATCCATTCCCCACTTCTTGCCGCCCTTTTCGAACGTCCAGTCGCCCGGATCGCGGCCGCGCGCCGCAGCCAGCGCGTTCACCGAGTCCTGGTGCGTCCGCAGCGTCGAGGCTAGCGCGCTGTCGAGCCGCTGCGTGGAGGTCTTGGGCGCCGAGCGAACCTCGCCGGGCGGAACCCAGACGCGCGG
This sequence comes from Gemmatimonas aurantiaca, assembly GCA_044463985.1. Taxonomy (GTDB): domain Bacteria; phylum Gemmatimonadota; class Gemmatimonadetes; order Gemmatimonadales; family Gemmatimonadaceae; genus JADGGM01. Next base: position 6,877 of record JBIQLU010000063.1, read on the forward strand.
GTCCTCGAAGGACGGGCTGATCCCCTGCGTCAGGCCCTGTCCGGTGCCCCCTCCCCCCGTCCCCGTGCCGCCCGCAGCGGACTCGCCCGATGGCACGGCTTCACCCTGCGTGGGAGCGGGAACGGTGCTCGGGATCGCGCTCGGCGCTCTCAGCCGCGGAGCGGGCGCGGGGGCACCTGTCGAAGGCTCAGTCGTCCTCTGCCCAGCCGCTCCACCGCCAGCACTGGGTAGCGCCACGTAGGCGATGTGCTCGGTGGGCTCCTTCGGTGGCGGGGTCAGCCCCATCCAGTCGTGAAACGAGGTCGGGATGCCCAGCACCCAGATGAGTCCGGCGCCCAGCACGACGTGCAGGGCGATGGAAACCAGGAGCGAGCCGCCCGGACGCTTCACTACACACCGGCGGCGAACGAGCTCAACACTCGCCCTGCCCTGACCGCCGCCTCGGCAATACGCTCCGGCGAGGTAATGAAGGAGATGCGGAGGAAGCCCTCTCCTCCCGCTCCGAACGAAGAACCCGGCATCACCACGACACCCTCCTCCTGCAACAGGCGATCCGCGAAGGCAGCGCTCGGGATGCTTTCCGGGAGCGGGAGCCAGAGATACATCGTGGCGCGCGGCGCCTCGCACGCGAACCCGGCCGAGCCGAAGGCCGCCACTGCCGCATCACGCCGCTTCTCGAACGTGGCAAGGTTTCCGGGGAGGAACTCCGCCCACGACTCGAGCGCAGCAACCCCCGCGGCCTGCACCGCCATGAACGTCCCGGTGTCGGCGAACGACTTGATCTTGGCCAGAGCGCCCGCGATTTCGGGACGGGCCACGGCCCACCCGCAGCGCCACCCGGTCATGTTGTACGTCTTGGACAACGAGTGGAACTCGATGGCGATCTCCCTTGCTCCGTCGATCTCGAAAATGCTCGGCGCGCGGTAGCCACCGTAGGTGAGCTCCGAGTACGCGTTGTCGTACACCAGCAGAATATCGAGTTCCCGACAGCGCGCCACGATGCGCTCGAGGTACTCGCGCGGCGCGATCGCGGACGTCGGATTGTTCGGATAGTTGATGTAGACGAGCTTCGCACGCCGGAGCACATCGTCATCCAGATCGTCCAGCTCGAGCAGGAAGTTCGTGCGCGGCCGAAGCGGATAGATGTGCGGCGTGCCATCGGATAGGAGCGTACCGCCGAGGTAGGCCAGGTAGCCCGGCTCCGGAATGATCCCCACATCGCCGCGGCCAATGTAGGCCAGCGCGAGGTGCGCGATCCCTTCCTTGGAACCGATGAGGGGCACTATCTCGGTGTACGGATCGAATTCCAGGTCGAAGCGCCGGTGCATCCACGCCGCGATCGCCTCACGAAACGCTGGGAGACCGAGCCCGAATCCGTAGCGACTCATTTTCGGATCGCGCGCGGCGCGCTCGAGCGCATCGACGGCCCGTGGCGGCGGCGCGAGGTCGGCATCGCCAGCGCCGAGATCGATCACATCTACACCACGCGCGATCAGCTCGCGCTTCTTCTGCGGAATCGCCGCCAGCGGATACGCCGGAAGGCGCTGAAATCGATCGGAGAGTTTTGGCATGCGTGTAAAGATAACGCCGGACCTGAGGGGTCAGACCCTATTTCATGGGGTCAGACCCCTCCTGGAGACCGCCGTTCAGGAGACCCCGCTCGAGACGGTGGACGCGGCGCCGGCTGGCGTTGCCACCGTGACCTCCACGAGATCGCCGCTCACGAGTGCACCGACGCCCGACGGCGTACCGGTGGCGACGTAGTCGCCGGGCTCGAGGGTCATTATCCGGGAGATGTACGAGAGAAGAAACGGAATCGGGAAGACCATGTCGGAGGCGGTGCCGGACTGGCGCACGACGCCGTTCACGCGCGTGGTCACTGTGAGCGTGGAAAGGTCCTGGGGAGGCTCGATCGGGGCCCCCACGGGGCAGAAGCTGTCGAAGCCCTTCGCGCGCGTCCACTGACCGTCGGATTTCTGGAGGTCGCGCGCGGTCACGTCGTTGATCGCGATCACAGACGCGACCGCGGAGCGCGATTCGTCTTCGGAAGCGTTCTTCAGGCGCCGGCCGACCACGATGCCGATCTCCCCCTCGTATTCGACCTGCTTCGATGCCTCCGGCAGAACGATCTTCTCGCCGTCATGTATGATGCTCGACGGCGGCTTGAGAAATAGAAGCGGCTCGCGCGGCACATCGTTGCCCAGCTCCGCTGCGTGCGCGCGGTAGTTTCTGCCGACGCAAACGATCTTGCCGGGGCGACGCGCCGATGTACTGTCGTTCATTCCCTCCCCTCCCGAATATTGGTCATTCTGCTCCCTCGTAGATGTCGTCGGGTGCGATGTCGAACGCGTAGCGCCCTTCCTCCGCGCGGACTCGAGCAACTCCCTCATCTTCCTCGTACCGCGAGTCGCTCGAGTAGAACGACTCGACCTGGCGGCGGAGGTCGTTCCATCGGCCCACTACGCGCCGGGCGGGGGGTAGCGTTGCGAGCAGCGAGCGACCGTACGCCTTCGTGACCACGCGCGGATCGCACAGAACGACTACTCCGCGATCGGTGGAGCTCCGGATGAGTCGGCCGAACCCCTGCTTCAGCCGCAGCGCCGCGTGCGGCAGCATGAAATCGCGGAAGGAATCTCCACCGCGCTCCTCGATCGCTTCGCAGTGCGCGGCCGTGAGCGGCTCGGTCGGCACCCTGAACGGCAGCCGCGCGAGCACGATCCCCCGTAGCGCGCTCCCGGCCACGTCCACGCCCTCCCAGAACGACGCGGTACCGATCAGAATCGACCGACCCGATTCACGAAAGCGACGCAGGAGCACGTCTCGCGACTCGTCGCCGTGCACCAGCAGCGGCCAGCGCCCGTCCACTCCCCGTGCACGGAGCTCGGCCGCCGTCGCGCGCACGTCGCGATGGCTCGTGAATAGTGCGAAGAGCCCTCCATCCGACGCTTCGGCGACTTCGCATACGATGTTCGTGACGGCTCTGGCGTGGCCCGCTGGGTCCGTGTTCGGCGCGGGCACGTCCGACGGCACGACGAGCAGCGCCTGGCGCGCGTAGTCGAAGGGAGATGGGAAGATCGCTGTCGTTGGTTCCACCTGCGGCTCGTCCAGCCCGAGGCGTCCGGCGAGGAAATCGAAGCGCTCGCCGGTTGCGAGCGTCGCACTCGTGACGACAGTGGTCTCGACGCGCTCGAAGAGATCCCGCCGAAGAATGGGCGCGATGTCGAGCGGCACCGAAGTCGCCGCGATGTTGCGATCGCGTCCGCGCACCTCGATCCAGCGCACCTCCTTCGCGCCGCCACCAGAAGGACGCAGAGCGCGCTGCAGCCCGTCGCCGACCGCCTCCAGCCGACGCGTCACGCCGCGGATCTCGCCCATCAGCCCGGCGACCGCTTCGTGCCGCGAGGAGTCCACCTCGAGCCGGTCGCGTACGAGCTCGAGCCCTTCGCGAAGCAGTCCCACCTCTCGCAGCGTGTCGGTGAGCGCGGCATCGAGTCCGCCCTTCCAGATCGGATGCTCCTCGAACGCGTCGGTGAGTCTGAGTACCGATGCGCCGGCCTGCTCGAGAAGACCGTCGAGCAGATCGAAGATGAGCGCCCCCTTTTCGCGCGCGGCGCGCGTGGCCGGCGCCAGCCGCGCCTGCACGAGATCCACGCTCGCCACGCTGAGCAGATCATCGTAGCCGCCGAGCTTCACCATCAGCGCGTTGAGTAACCCCTTGCCACGGCGGTCCAGGCGCGAGAGGAGCCGCTGCAGCGAGCGGCGCGTCACCGTCACTCCGAGGTGCGACGCAGCGGCGTCCTCGAGGTGATGCCCCTCGTCCACCACCAGCCGGTCGTACGCCGGAAGCACCGCCGCCTCACCCCAGTTCTGCTGCGCGCGCCGGACCGCGAGATCGGAGAGCAGCAGATGATGATTCACCACTATCACGTCGGCCTGAGCCGCCCGCCTGCGCGCCGCGAAGAGGAAGCAGTCATCGAAGTGCGGACACTTCAATCGCGCGCACAGATCGGATTCGGCTGCGACTTCATCCCACACTTCCGTGCGCGGCGGGACGGGGAGATCGGCGAGCGAACCGTCGGTGGTAGTCGCTGCCCACTCGCGCAGCGCGTCTATCTCGCGCATCGCGCCGTCGTCGAAGAGGTCCTGGCCCGAGGAGCCTGCCTGCTCGAGACGGTTCAGGCAGACGTAGTTGCGCCACCCCTTGAGAAGCGCGAAGCGCACCGGCTGATCATCGAGCGCGCGTCGAAGAAATGGGAGGTCCTTCCCTACGAGCTGCTCCTGCAGATTGATCGTATTCGTGGAAACGATGGTACGCTCGCCATTCGCCGCGGCCCAGCGCAGCGCCGGCACGAGGTAGCCGAGCGATTTGCCCACTCCCGTTCCCGCCTCGAGCAGACCGATTCCACCTTCGTTGTAGAGCCGCGCGATCGCGCCCGCCATCGTCTGCTGGCTCGGCCTGTCCTCGTACGATTGCAGGCATGCCGCGATCGGACCGGCGGCGCCGAGGACATCCTGCACGTCGCACGGATCGATGCGAGTGTGCTGCGACTCGCGCGGAATCTCCACCACCACGTACAGCTCGCGCGCGGTGTTGTCGATGATCCCGAAGCCGATGCCATCATCGTGCAGCTTCGCGGCGATGGCGAGATCGGCATCCGATGGCTCGAGCAGTCCGGAGGGATGGTTGTGCAGCAGCATCTCGCCGGGCGCGGCGAAGCCGGGGAGCGCCAGCACGCTGCTCGCATCGCCGCGCGCCACGACGCGCGCGGAGCAGACCGTTCCGTCCGCATCCACCTTCGCCACGAAACAGACCTCGCGCCCGCCCGCGAGCGCGATGGCCGAGCGCATCGCCGCCGACGGCGCTGCGGCTATCACGTCTTCAACGGCTTCTTCTTCGCCGCCGGGAAGAGCACGTTGTTGAGGATCAGTCTGTAGCCAGCCGACGACGGATGAAGCGAGAGATCGGTGGGCGGATTGCCGATCGCGTGCTGCGGATCCTCCGGATCGTGGCCGCCGAGGAAGGTCCAGCTCCCCTTTCCGTAGTCACCGTGGATGTATTTCACCCACGGCGCACCCGGCTCTTCCGCGAGCACGGTGACGCCCGGCTTCAGACGGTTGCGCATGAAGCTGGTGGTCACCCCGTAGAAGTCGGGGATCACGGAGCGATGATCCTGCACGAGCATGGAAGCCACGGGATCGAACTTGGCGCTGAACGCGAAGAGTGTGAAGGTGCCGAGCGGCTGGCGGCGCCCTGGGACGTTCGCCTGGTGGCCGTCGATGTCGCTCATCGCGTTCACGAACGGAGAATGCTCGAGGTGCGCGTCGCGGAAGGCGAAGCTTCTCGACCAGTCCATCTTCGCGTCGGCGTCTGGATCCATGGGCGTACCGTCGGCGAACTCGGATGCGATATCCACCTTGTAGCCCGCGATCGCCAGCTCGAGCGTTTCGGTGGCACCGCACATCGCGAAGAGGAAGCCGCCGTTGGCCACGTACTCGCGGATCTTCTCGGCGACGTCCTTCTTGAGCGCGGGGATGTTCTGGAAACCGAGCTTGCGCGCCATGTCCATGTTGGTCCGCTGCATCTCCTCGAACCACGGCGCGCCGCGATATGCAAGATAGAACTTTCCGAGCTGGCCGGTGAAGTCCTCGTGGAAAAGATGCACCCAGTCGTACTTTTTCAGGTCGCCGCGCTCCACTTCCTCGTCCCAGATCGGCGTGTAGGGGATCCCGGCGTAGCGGAGCGCGAGGAGCACGGCATCGTCCCAGGGCGCGGTGTACGGCGCGGTGTACACCGCTATCTTCGGCGCCTTCTCGAGCGGTATCGACTCCATGTTGGCGCCCTGCATCTCGCCGCGAACATCGGCGAGCGCGGCATCGTCCAGCGGTTCCACGCTCACGCCGTCGAGCCCCGCCTCGCGGCGCAGCGCCGGCGTGTCGGGAAGGAGAAAGGAGCCGCCCCGATAGTTGAGAAGCCACTCGCCCTTTCCGCCAGCGAGGAGCGCGTTGTACGTGAGTCCGTACGCCTTGAGATGGTTCGACTGATCGTCGTCCATGGGGACGAGGAGATGCTGCGCGCTCGCCGCCCGGCCCATGGCCAGCAGGAGCAGCGCGGCGGCGGCGAGTATCGTTCGCATCGATCGTTGCACTTCCTGTCCCTAGCTCCTCGGCTGTGAGCTCGAATCGGCGGCCGTGGGAACGGTACGCCGGGCGAGCTCCATCTCGCGGCGCGCCTGCGGCACCATCGCGCTCTCGGGATAGTTCAGTATCAGATGCTCGAGCCGTTTCACGCTGGCGTCCGTATCGCCCGCGCGCCGCAGCGCGCGCGCCAGCTCCAGCTCGGATTCCGGCGCTTCGGGCGCGTGCGGGATGGAGTCGACTATCGTCTTCCAGATCGCCATCGCGCTGGTAGTGGAGTCGCGTGCGGCATACAGTCGCGCCGCCGTCGAGAGAAGCAGCGAGCCCGCCTCGGGAAGCGTGCGCGCGGCGGACTCGAAGTCGGCCGCCGCGGCGAGCGTGTCGCCGCGCGCCAGAGTGAGGAATGCACGCCCCGCTTCGTCCGACTTCTTCGCCTTCGTCCGCTCCAGCAGCGCGAGCACCGTGAGCAGATCGGGCCGTGGTTCGCTGGCCGTAGTGAGGAGACCGCGTGCCGTCTCGAGATCACCCTGATAGAGCGCGAGCCAGCCATCGATCTGGTCGTCGTCGCCGCCGGCATCGGTGAGGAGACGGCGCGCGCGGTCTATCCTGCCGTTGCGCACCCACCCCCACGCCACGAGTCGCGAGTAGCGATCCCGCATACCCGGCGACAGGTACTGCGCGTAGAGTGAAAGGAAGCGCTCCGCTTCGTTCGGCTGACCGAGCGCCGCCAGTGCCCGCAGGTGCGCCTCCAGCACGGTGCGCGCGGCGCTCGCCGAGTCGAGCCGCACCTCGGCGCGCTCGGCGAGCGTGACGGCACCTGCAGCGTCGCCTCCCTCGAGCGCCGCCATCGCAGCGCCCGCGGCCAGCTCCGGACGGCCGGTCGCCTGCGCGGCCGCGACCAGCGCGTCGCGCGCGACGAGCCATGCCCGCGCGTCGGATGCGCGCTTCGCGAACTCGGTCCAGGCGGCTACGGTCGCGCTGTCGGGCTTCAGTACTCTCAGCGCATCCCAGCCGGCGCGCGGTGAACCCCAGAGAAGCTCGAGCCGCGCGAGCGTTTGCAGCGGACCGAGCGCGGGCGCGCCTGCGCCGAGCGCGCTCCGAACTCCGTCGCGCGAAGCGAGCGGCGTCGGCGCGAGCGAGAAGAGCGCGGCCTGTCCGAGGAATGGGTTGTCATCCAGCGCCGCGCGCCACGCCTGCGCCGAGCCTTCCCACTGGCCGTCCGCTGCGCGGAGCTGCGCCAGCTCGTATGCGAAGCCGCGCGCCGATCCGAACGCCGACTGCGCTGAGTGCAGCACGGAGTCGGCGGCCGCGGTGCGGCCGTCGGCTATGAGCATGCGCGAGTAGGTGCGATACGGCGACGGATTGCGCGGCGTCGCGCGCGTCCACCTCTCGAACGCCGCGCGCGCGCTGTCGGGTTGGCCGAGCGAGTGCCATGTACGAAGCAGCGCCGTGTGGAATGCGGCCTCGGATGGATCGAGCGTTATCGCGCTATCGAGGAGCGGAAGGATCTCGCTCGAGCGGCCGAGCCCCGCGAGCACGCGCTCGAGTCCGAGCATCGCGGGAACCGAGGCCGGCGACTGATCGAGCGCATGGCGGTACGCCTGCGCCGCCGCGTCGAGCTGGTTCTCGTCCTCGAGCGACTGGGCGCTGATGAGCGCGGCGGATGACGCCGCCTGCGCACGAAGACTCACGGGAGCGACGAGCAGCGCGGCGAGCGGCGCGAAGAGCGAAATGCACAGCACGAATCGTGTCGTGAACGCCGCCGCGTCAGGGATTGTCGGGCGGCTGCTCGGCATTGATCCGCTTGAAGTATTCCAGAACCGCGCGGCGTTCATCGGCGGTGAGCCCCTGCAGCTCGCGCCAGCCCGGCTCGCGGTATCGCTCCACGGTGCGTCCGCTCGACTCCGTGCCGCTGGTGACGGCTTCATCGCGCTCGGCGGTCACGGACTCGCGCTCGCCGTTGTCCTCGCGCTCGTCCTTCTGCAGCGTGAGCCCTGCGTCGAGCAGTTTGTGGAAGAGACCCTGCTGCCGCTGGAGCAGCTCCTGGTCCACGCGTCCCTGGTCGAGCGAGCGCGCGATGTCGCGCATCTCCTTCGCGAGCTGGCCCGCGCGTCCAGTACCATCGCCTGGTCCGTCCCCCTCGAGCTGACGCGCGATCTCTCGCTGCTGCTGCGCGAGCTGCCGTGCCTGTGCCAGCATCTGCGAGTTGGGCTGCGCGCCGGGCATCGGGAGAAGCCCCGCCGACTGCTGGTTCACGCCGCCCTGCTGCTTCGCCGCCTCCTGCATCCGCTCCACCATCTCGGCGAAACCCGATGCCGACTTGCCGCTGGCCGCGCGCGCGCGGTCCTGCATCATCGCTGCCGCTGCGCGCTGGAGCGCCTGCGCCGCATCGGACATCGCGTCCACCGTCTCCTGCCTCCCGAGACCGCGGCGCCCCGAGGAGCCCGGAGTCTCGCCCTCGGCCACCTGGCGCGTGGCCTCCTGCACGCTGCGCTTCGCGGAGCCGAGTGCGCCCTGCGACTCCGAGGAGATGTGCGCTGACTGGCGCGCCGCCTTCTGCAGCCGCTCCTGGATCTTGTCCACACCCTGCTGCACGGCGCTCTGACCGGCCTTGAGCTCCTGCTCCTGTCCCTGCGGCTGCTGCGCGCGCTGCGCGATCTCGTTCTGGGTGCGCGCGAGCTGCATGGTCTCCTGGATCGAGCGGTCGAGCTCCGACGTGATCTGGTTCTTCCATTCGTCGATCTGCGACTTGCGCGCGTCGCCGAGCTGCTGCGCCACCTGCTCCATCTGGCGAGCAGCCTCGCCCGCGGCCTGGGCGCTTTGCGAAGGTTGCGATGCCTGCGACTGCGCGGCGCGTCGCATCGCGGACGCCGAGGAATCGGCGCGCTGTGGTGCGCCGCGCAGATCGCGCGGGCCCGATTCGGCCTGCTCCTTCTTCAGGCGTTGCGAGAGCTGGTCGACGTCCTTCGAGAGCTTCGCCGATCGCTCGCTCAATTC
>JBIQLU010000063.1:16108-19673 GCA_044463985.1 Gemmatimonas aurantiaca
TCGCGGGCGATGTCGCGCGCTTCATCGTGCAGCGTCTGCAGCGAGCCCTCGAGCGCCGCTCGCTTGAGCATCTCGGCGCTGCGCTCGAGCTGTTCGCGAAGCTGCTGCTGCTGGCGCGCGAGGTTGGCGAGCGCGCGGCGCGTGTCTTCGGCGGAGAGCTTGTTGGCCGCGTTCATGAGGTCGGAGAGCTGCTGCTGCAGCTCCGGGGTGAGCGCGTCCTGAAGCAGGCGCTGCACGTCGCGCAGTTGCTGCGTGAGCGACGAATCGAGCACGCCGGCCGCGCGTAGCTGATCGCGCAGCGCCGCGGCATCGTGCTGCGCCTGCTGCACGCGCTGCTGCAGGTCACGCTGCTCTTCCGCGAGGGTTTTCGCCTGCTCCGCGCTCTGGTACGACATCGACCTCGGCGCCGATGCGGCGGCGTCGCTCTCCGACCAGTCGGACGAGGTCGAAGAGGTGGAAGGGCGATCCGCGCGCGAGCGCGACGCCTCGTCGGTGCGCTGCGCGAGGTCGCGTTCGGTTTTTGCGGCCGCGCCGAGGCGCGCGACGGTGGAATCCGCGAGCGCGCGCGCCCGCTCGCGCTGCTCGCTCAGCGACGGCACGCGCAGAACCAGCTCCCTGCTGGTTCCGCTCTGCTTCCACGGCGAGTTGTCTGTGGCGACCACGCGGACGAGCAGCTCGTCGCCCGGCTGCAGCCCCCGAGGGGCGAGCTCCAGTGGCGCTGCACCGCTCCACGCGGGCGCGGCAGGCGAAGCTAGCGACTGCACGACCTCCGGCATTTCGCTGCCGCTCGCCAGGCGGCGCCGCGTGACCAGATCGACCGAAGCGACGCCGTGGTCGTCGGTGGCGGCTGCGCGTATGGGGATGCTGGCGTCGGCCAGCACTACGGTATCGGCCGACGGCCCGAGGATCTCCACCCTGGGAACGGAGTCGGGAATGACCTCGAGCTGGAGCGGCGACGGAAGGTCGCCGATCGGTCCGCGCGAACCCGCCGCGAACCAGCGCCACTCTCCGCTGCGCAGCGCATGCAGGCGGCCGGAGAACGAGTGGCCGTCGGGATCGAGTGTGACCGTGTCGCTCTCGCTGAACAACCCCACGTTCGAGAGCGCGGTGGACGCGCGCCCCGATATCGCCAGCGCCGTTCCGCGAGGCACGGGAACCGACTCGCCCACAGGAATGGTTTCGGGCGGGCGACCCAGGTACGACGGATACGTGGCGCGGATGGCGACATCGCCCACGAAGGGGCGATCGGTCACGCGGATGACGGACGTGTCGCTCGACACGCGTCCATCGGTGGCGACTATCACCAGGTCCGCGTCGAGCGGCCCGACCACGGTTTCCGCCGAGCCACCCTTCACCGGGAGCGCGACGCTGCTCCACGGCTTACCCGTTGCGCGCAGATGCAGCGTGATGTCGCGGCGCTCGGGCGCGCTCACCGTCACGCGCAGCTTCTCGCCGCGCATCACCGAAGCCGGCACGTCCACGATCGCGAGCGGAGCGAGGATGTCGCCCGTGAGCGCGCCAACCGGGTGCCGGATGGCGCGCCACCCGTCGGGCGCGCGCGATGTCGCGGCACCGAGCAGCATGAACGATGCGAGCGCGCCGGCACCCGCGATCGCGCCGCGCCTGCGCGCGCTTCCATGCAGCGCGGGCGCGAGCGGAGCACCGGATGCGCCGAGCCGCGCGGCGAGCGCACCGGCCGCGTGTGCGCCGAGATCGCCGCTCTCCGCGGCTTCCAGTGCACCGCGCAGCGAACCCGCGCGCAGCGAGCGCTCTCGTTCGATGGCGCGCGCCACGTTCGCTTCGGCCGCGCCATACCGCGAGTCGCGCTGAGTCCACCAGAGCACCGCGGCCACGCCCAGCAACGCAAGCGACCACGCGAGCAGCGGCACCGCAGGTAGACGGATCCAGCGCGCGTCGCCGAGAACGAAGACCGCCGCGGCGACCACGAGAGCGAGGATCGCCAGCGCGAGCGCCGCGCCGCGCGCGACGAGAGCGACGCCGAGCCGCGAACGCTCGCGGCCCACGAGCTGCGCGAGCGTCACGATACCGGGCGGCTCGTGACCGCGTAGACGAAGAGATTCACGCCCATGCGGAGCGCGGCTTCGTGCTTCTCGGGAGGATCGTGGTGCACGTCGAGATCCTCCCAGCCGTCACCGAGGTCGCACTGATAGTCGTAGAAGACCGCGAGCCGGTCGCCGAGAAAGATTCCCAGCCCCTCGGCCGGCTTCCCATCGTGCTCGTGAATCTTGGGGAGCCCTTTGGGGAAGTCGTACACGAGGTGGTAGATGGGGTGGGAGAGCGGTACGTCCACGAGTGGTCGGTCAGGAAAGACGCGCTTGATCTCGCGCCGGAAGCTCGCGTCCATCCCGTAGTTGTCGCTGAAGTGGATGAAGCCGCCGCGCTCGAGGTACTCGCGCAGCCGCTGCACCTCGGCGTCGCTGAAGTGGATGTTGCCGTGCCCCGTGACGTGGATGAACGGGTAGTCCCAGAGCTTGTCGTCCATGAGCGTCACGCGCGCTTCCGTGCGCTCGACGCGGAGCGATGTGCGCGTGGCGATCGCCTCCAGCAGGTTCGGGAGGCTCGACGGATTCGCGTACCAGTCGCCGCCGCCGTCGTACTGGAGGCGCGCGATGGTCATGCGCAGACCATCCTCGCCGGGCGACGAGATGGGCCGCGCGGCGGTGAGAAACGAAAGCGCTATGGCGAGAATGGCTGTACGGAACATCGGGCCTGCCTGTGCGCGGTACTGCTTCGACCGAAAGACTAGTTCGAACTGCCGGCGACCTCGCCGCTCTCACCATCGCCGCCCGCCGTCGCCGACCCGGCCTGCTGCGCGACGCGGTAAGCATCGTTGCGCGCCAGGCCGTACTCGTCGGCGAGAGCGCGAGCCACGTCGCGCGCGCTCCTCCCCACCGCCAGCAGCTCGGCGGCGCGGGCTCGCAGAGCGTCTTCGTCGAGCTCGGCCGCGGCCACCTCCCCACCCGAGATGACGATCACTACTTCACCACGTGGCTGCGAATCACGGTAATACCGTGCCAGTTCGTCCACCGTTCCCCTGCGAAACTCCTCGAACTGCTTGGTGAGCTCCCTGGCCACGGCGGCACGGCGTTCACCGGCACCCGAATCGACGAGGTCGCCGAGCGTGGCAGCTACACGAGCCGGCGCCTCGTAGAGCACGGCCGTGTGCGGCAGCCCGGCGACGTCAGCGAGAAAGTTAGCCCGTTCGCGCCCCTTCCGCGGGGGAAAGCCGAAGAACGTGAAGCGGGTCGCATCCGCGCCCGAAGCCACGAGCGCCGCGAGGAGGGCGGAGGCGCCGGGGATGGGGACCACGCGCACGCCGGCTGCGATCGCCGCATCCACCAGGCGAGCGCCCGGATCGGAGAGGAGCGGAGTGCCGGCGTCGGAGATGAGCGCGATGTTCTCGCCTGCGAGTAGCCGCTCGACGAGGCGCGGCGCGGAGCGCGCCTCGTTGTGCTCGTGGTACGAGGCGGTGGGAGTTCGGATGGAGTAGCGGTCGAGGAGGCGGCGCGAGTGGCGGGTGTCCTCGGCGAGGATCAGGGCGACA
>JBIQLU010000064.1:0-4407 GCA_044463985.1 Gemmatimonas aurantiaca
CTCGACGCACTCTCGCGCGAGACCGATTCGCTGCGGGTGATCTGACCGGTAGGTGCGGCGACAGCGCCGTCATCCCCGCGAAAGCGGGGTCAGCTTTGTCATCCCCGCGAAAGCGGGGATCCATGTCACGCCATCGAACATGGATCCCCGCTTTCGCGGGAATGACAATAGCCGTTGCGCTTTTCGACCGGGTTTCGTAGGGTGGGACCATGCTCCCTCGTGTCGCGCAGTGCGGCGGGCGAGTTCTCCTGGTCGCTTCGACATCGCTCGTCGCGGCGATGTCTCCTCGTGTGTCGCCCGGCGCCGCGGCGCAGCGGCCTCGCTCGCCTGCCGAACGCGAGGCGAGCGATGCGCAACGCGGCTTCGAGGTCTATCGCCGGCTCCGCCTCCCGCGTATCGGCCCGCACGGCAGCGGCTGCGACATCACGATAGGCCGCTTCTGCTACTGGGACGACAACAGCGACGAGCCGTTCCCCGCCGAGCGTGCGAGCGTTACCAGCGCGCGCCAGCGGCTTCGCGCGGAGCTCGACTCGCTGCGCGCGCTCGAGCCCGCGAGCGATTACGTGCTCGGTCAGAGCGTGCGCTATGCGCTGGACGCCGGCGATGCGCGCGGAGCCGCGGAAATTCTGAGCGACTGCGCCGCGACCCGGTGGTGGTGTCTCGCGCTGCGCGGGCTCGCCTGGCATCGCGCGGCGGAAGAATCGCTCGCCACCGCGGCCTTCGACAGCGCGCTCGCGGCGATGCCGGAGTCGCTCCGCTGCGAATGGCTCGACGTGTCGAAGTGGCTGCCGCCCGACGTCGATCTGCCCGACGACGATGACGACCATTGCGCGGAACGCGAATCGACAGCGCGTCGAGTCTTCTGGCTCGCGGCGCCGCTGCTCACATGGCGGCGCGAGGCTACGCGCAACGAGTTCCTCGCGCGCCGGACATTTCTCCGGATCGCGCGCGGTACGGCGACGCCGCACAGCATGGGGTGGGGTTCCGATGTCGACGAGCTCGCGCTCCGCTTCGGATGGCCCGATAGCTGGGCGCGTGGAGAAGCGGGCATATACACGGCCGTCACCTCGGACATCCGCGTGGTGGGCCATCAGCCCACGCCGAGTTTCGACTTCGTGCCCGATCGTCACGCAATCGAGTCGCCACTGGCCGCATCGCCCGGCGACTGGCGTCTCACCAGCGGCCGCAAGCCGAAGATGCGCTACGCGCCGGGGTGGCTCACCACGATCGATACCCTTCCCGTGCAGATCGCGCGCTTCCTCCGCGCCCGCGGCGACAGCATGGTGGTGGTGGCCGCGTTCGACGCACGAGCGGCATTCGGCGACAGCGCGCTCGACCCGCGCGCGGCCGGAGTCCTCGCGACATCACCCGAGAGTACGCTCGTAGCGGCTGCCGCGACTAGCGACGGGAGCGGCGCCGCGATTCTCGTAGCGGGCCGGCGACCGGTGCTTGCGGCCGTCGAGGTGGTGGATTCCGCACGCGCGCACGCTGCACGCTGGCGCGGGTCGGTGCAGCCGCCCGACGGTTCGTCGCTCGTGTCCGACATCCTCGTGGGACGGGCCGCCGGCGGTTCGCCGCTCCCGGATCTGCTCGAGAGCGCGGTGCCTCGTGCGATCGCGCCGCTCGTGGTGTCGGCCGGGGACACGCTCGCGCTCTTCTGGGAGACGTACGCGCATCCTACGCGCGAGCATCCCACGCGCGTACGACTCCGACTCGTCCCGCTCTCGTCCAGCTTCTTCGGCCGCGTCGCGCGCACACTCGGCCTGAAGCAGGAGGAGCTTCCCGTGTCGATCGCCTGGGATGATCCCGGCACACCGGATGCGCGGGCGGGCCGCGCGCTGCGAGTCGCGATCCCCGATGTGCCGGACGGGAGCTACCGCATCGAGCTCACCATCCAGACCGACGGCCGCGAGGAGACCAGTGCGCGAACGATCGTCGTGCGATAGACTCCGCACGGTATGAACGAAGCCGCATCGATCCAGTCGCCGGACGCGCTCAGTCGCGCGCTCGAGAATTACGACAGCGTGATCGCCGCGCAGGGCGTGGCGAAGCTCGCCGAACGCGATCGCTGGTACCACGAGGAGCTCCCGCGTGCGATCGCGTCGCGGACACCGGCGCACGTCACACTCGAAGAGCTGGTGCGCGCCACCGAATGGAAGATGTCGCGCGGCGAGTGGCGCGCGCGCAACCTCGTACTCCTCCGCGGCAACGAACCGGAGGCCGTGATCGCCACGAGCGCGGATGCGCTCGCCAGCGTTCCGCATCCCACGAAACCCATCTCGACGCTGGCGAAGCTGCGCGGCGTAGGACCTGCCACGGCATCTGCCGTGGTCGCCGCGGCCGCGCCCGACCTGTACCCGTTCTTCGACGAGCTGGTGGCCGCGCAGCTTCCGGAGCTCGGCAAGGTCGCGTGGACGCTCGGCTACTACTCGCGCTACGCCGACGCGCTGCGAGCGCGCGCGGCGAAGCTGGGCGTCGACTGGACGCCTGCGAAGCTGGAGCGCGCGCTGTGGGCGTCGAGCGGGGGGAAGGCGGGAGCATCCGGGTAACGAAACGCGTGTCCATCGGCGCTGGCAGGACGATTGCCTGGCAAGGGCTCTGGTCCACAGATTGAGGCAGATCCACACTCCGGAGATTCAGGATGGGAAATCTCGGAACGCTCGCCGAAGCGCTGGGGATCGCCTACGCCGGCGGTATCAATCTGTACGCCACCGTGGCGATACTCGGCCTGGCACAGAGCTTCGGCTGGATCGGACCGCTCCCGGCGCCGCTGCACGCGCTCTCCAACCCGCTGATCATCGGGCTCGCCGGGATTCTCGCGGTCGTGGAATTCCTGGCAACGATGATACCGGGCGTGGCGTCGGTGTGGGAGTCGATACACACCTTCATCCGCCCGCCCGCGGCCGCGCTCCTTGCGGCAGCAACTGCATGGGGCGGCAACGAAGGCGTCGTGGTCGCTGCCGCGCTACTGGGTGGCACGCTCGCACTCGGCACGCACGGTACGAAACTCGGGCTGCGCTACGCGATCGACACATCGCCCGAGCCGATCACGAACAGCGCCGCCAACGTCGCGGAGCTGGGCACGGTGGCGGCGATATCGATAGCGATCTGGCACCATCCGATAATCGTGCTCGTGATCGCGCTGATCCTGCTCGCGCTGGTGATGTTGCTGGTGCGTGCCGTATGGCGCGCGATCGCGCGATCCGTGCGGTCGCTCTTTTCCGGGAGGGCGGCGGAGACGACCGGGACGGAACTCTGATCGCGTAGGCTCGTCGCCACCGACGACGAGCCTTCTCCGTGGATGATGTTCCTCCCTCGCCGGCACCGTTCCGCATGGCATCATGGAAGTGATCCGCTATCCCACCGCTCGCGAGTTTCTCGACGCCACGGAGCCGTTTCTGCTCGGCAACGAAGTCGAGAACTCGCTCATACTCGGCATCGCTCGCGAGGTCGCCGACGACGCGTCGGGACTCACGATCGCGCCGTACTTCGCGGTAGTCCGCGACGATCACGGGATCGCCGTCGCGGCGCTGCGTACACTGCGTACGAAGATCGGCATCACGCGCGCCAGGTGCCTCGAGGCGCTCCCGGCTCTCGCGGCCGACGTGTACTCGGTGGCGCCCACTCTGCTCGGCGTGCTCGGCCCGGAGCCGACCGTACGCGTGTTCGCGGACGAGCTGGCGGTTCTTCGCGGAGCGCGCGTGGCGCGCACGGTGAGCCAGCGAATCTTCGAGTTGCGCGCGGTGATCCCGCCGGCGTCGCCGCCGCCTGGAGAGTTGCGACATGCGCATGCGGATGAGTCGTCGCTGCTGGCGGGATGGATAGCGGAATTCCTGAATGAAGTTCGAGAATCGGGCGACGCCGATCGACTGGTAGCGGAGCGTCTGAAGCGTGGCCAGCTCTTCGTGTGGGACGACGGCGCGCCGCGCACGATGGCGGCGTGGGCGGGGAAGACGCCGAATGGAGTGCGCGTGAACTTCGTGTACACGCCGCCCGAGATGCGCGGACGCGGCTACGCATCGGCGTGCGTGGCGGCGTTGAGTCAGCGACTCCTCGACGAGGGGAATGCGTTCTGCTGCCTGTACACCGATCTCTCGAACCCGATCTCGAACTCGATCTACCAGAAGATCGGTTACCGTCCGGTGAGCGATTCCGGATTCTACAGGTTCGTGGGGCGTCCGAATCGGTGCAGGGTGTGAAGCCGGGGTCAGGTACTCGATCGTAGAGGCCCCGGCAGCGACGCTGCCGGGGCCTCTACGATCGAGTACCTGACCCCGGCTCCCAGTCAATCCGCCCGCATCGCGATGACTGGGTCGACTCGAGTAGCGCGGCGCGCGGGGATGAGCGCGGCGACCGTCGCAACCACGATGAGCAGGGCAGACGCCGACACGAACGAGATCGGATCGC
>JBIQLU010000064.1:4507-19647 GCA_044463985.1 Gemmatimonas aurantiaca
CCGCCGAGAGTGCCATCGCGATGAAGCCGAAAATCGAGAAGAGCATCGCCCCCAGGCGGAAGGGGAGTACATCTTTCTCGACCTGCATGAAGAGCGGTCGCACGCTCACGTACGGCAGATCGGCGCGCACGGATTGGGCCGCCATCCGAAGCTCGGCCGCCGAGGGAGCTGCATTGGCGTCGAGCCGGATCATCATGGACGGCTCACCCCATGCGATGAGCCCACGATTCCGGCCGCGTGGGAGAAACATCATCGGCACGCTGGGCTCGTCGAGGTAGCGTCGCCGCTGTGTCTCCACTACACCCACGACACGCGTGCACCCTCCGTCGTGCACCTGCTCTCCTATCGCGAAACACTCCCCGAGAACATCGCGGGTCGGCGACACCTTGTGCGCCATCCTTTCGTTCAGGATGACCACAGGCTCGCCCGTCGCGTCGGCGTCCGTGAAATCGCGACCACGCAGTATCCGTGTGCCAACGGTTGCAAAGTAGCCCGGGTCGGCGAGGTTCACGTACGGTCCCTCGGGCACCGTGGCCGTGTCTCCGTTGGGCGCGTCATATGGAATCGCCGCTGCCGAGAGGTTGAGCGGCACGAAGCGCACCATCGCCGTGCGCTCCACGCCGGGGACCGCACCGACGCGTCGTGCAATCTCGGCGTAGATATCTTCTCGCCTGGCAGGTGTGTAGGCGGAGCGCGAGAGATCGACGCTCAATACCATCAGCCGATCGATGTCGACGCCAGGGTCGATGTCGGTTACGGACCGCAGCGACTGCACGAAAAGTCCGGTCCCGATCAGAAGCATCATCGACAACGCAACCTGTATCGCAACCAGCGTGCGGCGGCTGCCGCTTCGACCCACGGCCGATGACGCTTTCGCTTCACGCATTCCCTCCAGCGGCGTACTCCTCGAGGACCTGACGGCGACGAAGATGCCGAACACGCAGCCGGTGACCGTCGAGAGAACCAGAATGAACGCCAGTAGCCGCGCGTCGAGATTTCGAGCGGCGGGTGGGAGCGGAAAGCTTCGCATCAAGCTCATTCCAGCTATCGCCACCGCTACGCCCGAGATTCCTCCGAGCAGGGCCAGCACCATGCTCTCGGTAAGTTGCTGCCGCGCGAGGCGGCCGCGAGTCGCTCCCAGTGCGAGCCGAATTGCCAGTTCGCGACGCCGCGCGACGGAGCGTGCCAGCAGCAGGTTCGCCACGTTCGCGCATGCCACTACCAGCGTCATCGCCGCCACCAGCGCCAGCCAGAGCGAGAGATCGGCCGAGGCGGATCGCGCCGGCCCGCGCGCGGGAATCAGCGAGGCCGGGAGTACCGAGAGTATCGGAGCCGATTTCGGATGACTCTCCGCCGAGATGCGAAGCGCGGAGGTGGCTCCCGCTATCGCACTACTCAGCGCGACATCGGGTGCCAGCCGAGCGACGTAATCGACGCCGATGAGCCCCTCCATGTCGCGCCATCCTTCCCACAGCGCTCCGAGCGGCCCGGCCATCGCTGTCGGAATCCAGATGTCGACTCCCGTGGCCTCTATGCCGGTGAACTCCGGGCTTGCAACCCCGACGACTGTGAGCAGCCGATCATCGAGTCGGAGCTGCTGGCCGAGTACGGAGGGGTCCCGCGCGAAGTGCCGTGTCCAGAATCCGTAGCTGATCACGACTACCGGATTCCGGTTTTCCACGCTGTCTTCCTCCGGCAGGAAGAAGCGGCCAAGCGCCGGCTGGACTCCGAGCAGCTGGAGGAAGTTCGCGCTCACCACGCTGCCCATCACACGCTCGGCGTCGGTTCCGCGGCCGAGGTTCAGCTCCTGCGGGTGCAGGTACGCAGCGATGGAAGCGAAGCCCGTGCGACGCGCGAGGAGTGCCTGGTAGTCGACGTACGAGCCGGGACCGCCGATCGGCGTCCCATTCCCGCCGCGATCGTGAACGATCAGTAACCGCACCACCCGCCCCGGCTCCACCACCCCCGCCGGCGGCCGGAAGAACAGCGCATCCACGACCTTGAACACCGCTGCGGTACCACCGATGCCAAGCGCCAGCGTCGCCACTACCGCGAGCGTGAGTGCTGGCTGGCGCGCGAGCATTCTCATCGAGTAACGCAGGTCGGACACCAGGTCTTCTACGACACGCACCCAGCGACTCTCGCGTACTTCTTCCTTGTAACGCTCCACTCCTCCGAACTCGACCAGCGCCGCCCGGCGCGCCTCCGCCCGCGACATCCCTGCGGCTTCGTTCTTCCTGGTCTCCAGCTCGATATGCCAGGCCATCTCTTCGTTCAACTCGCGCTCGACGGATCGCTTGCGCACGAGGGCGCGAAGCTGGGCCAGGTGCCCGCGCATCCAGTCGGAGATGCGCGCCGGCCACTCGCGCGCGCTCACGCGAGCCTCAGCACCAGATCCACCGCATCCACGTACCGCCGCCAGCTCTCGGTCTCCTTCTCGAGCGCGTGGCGCCCCGAACGCGTGAGCGAGTAGAACTTCGCGCGGCGGTTCTCCTCGGTCGCTCGCCAGTCGCTCGTAACCCAGCCCCTTTCCTCGAGCCGCTGGAGCGCCGGATACAGCGACCCCTGGCCGACCTTCAACGCTTCCTTCGAGATCTCCTGGATGCGCTGGCCGATCGCCCAGCCGTGCAGCGACGACTGCTGCAGCGTGCGGAGGATGAGCAGGTCGAGCGTGCCGCGCAGAACGTCGCCCGGTGGTGTGGTCACTGGAATCTCCCGTCTGGCCGTATTGTCGATATCCGACATCGTGTTCCGACAATAGATGCGTCCAACGTGCGGGCATGTCAAGACGGGGGTCAGGTACTTAATGTAGAGGTCCCGGCAGCGTTGCTGCCGGGACCCCTACATTAAATACCTGACCCCCTGCCCCATTCCCTTCTAATCCGCCGCGCCACGCCGGCGGACGCTCGCTCGCTCGCGATCTTCGCCGAGCGCACTTTCCGCGAAGCGTTCGGGCCGGACAACGATCCGGACGACGTGGAGCTCTACGTGCACGCCACGTACTCCGCAGAGCGTCAGGGAGCGGAGATCGACGACCCGGAGCGCATCACGTTCGTGGGCGAGGACGGCCGAACGCTCGCCGCGTACGCGCAGCTCCGCCTGGACAGCCGCGCACCGGATTGCGTGAACGGACCCACGCCGGTCGAGCTTCTCCGCTTCTACGTGGACCGACCGTGGCATGGGCGCGGCGTGGCGCACGCCCTCATGAACGACGTGGTCGCCGCCGCGCGCGCGCACGGCGCGCACACGCTCTGGCTCGGCGTGTGGGAGCGCAACCCGCGAGCCATCGCCTTCTACGGAAAGCACGGCTTCCGCGACGTGGGATGCGTGCCGTTCAAGCTCGGCGGCGACGATCAGACCGACCGCGTCATGGCGCGGGCCATCTGATGAATGACGCGTCCGGCGGCAAGATCGACGCGAGCGACGGCGGCGCGAACGGAAGCGGCATCAACAGGGCGTCCTACGACGCGATCGCGCAGAAGTGGGATGCAGCGCGTACGACGCTCTCCGGGAGCGAGCGCCGCTTCCTCGATACCATGCTCGATGGCCTCACGGTGCCCGCCCACATCCTCGACCTCGGCTGCGGTACCGGCCGACCGATAGCGGAGTACGTGCTGTCGTGCGGGCACCGCGTAACCGGCGTCGATCAGTCGGAGTCGCTGCTCGCCATCGCGCGCGCACGATTCCCCGAGGGCGAGTGGGCGCTCGCACGGATGGAAGACTTTTCGGGCGAGGTCTCCAGGCGAGGCGCCTTCGATGGCGCGATCGTGTGGGACTCGCTCTTCCATGTGGAGCGCGAACGGCATGCCGCGATACTCGCGAACGTTCGACGCGCACTCGTGCCCGACGGCCGGGTGATGCTCACCGCCGGTGGATCGGCTGCGCGTCCGTTCACGGACACGATGTTCGACCGCGAGTTCTTCTACGACTCCTACGCGCCGGAAGAGCTGGCGTCGCTGCTCGGAGAGCTGGGTTACGAGATCATGCTGAACGAGTTCCTCAACCCTCCGACTTCGGGACGCGATAAAGGTCGGATCGGAATCGTCGCGCGGGCGTCGCGAGCGGAGGATGCTTCTCCTGGGCCGAGCGTTCCGAACGGTCCGGCATCGCGCTGACCGATCCGATCGGCTCGGGCGCGGGCCTACGTCCCGACAACGTCGCTCGCGAGAGATGCACGAACTCCGTCTCCGGCTCGAAGCCCTCCGACTCGTACAGCGCCAGCGCGTTCGCGTTCGTGATCTCGGTAGCGAGCTCCACGCGCGCCGCGCCGGCCCGCAGCGCGTACGCGATCGACTCGCGCAGCAACCTGCGTCCGACGCCGACACGGCGGTGGTCCGGCGCTACGTAGAGATCGTTGAGGATCATCGACCGCCTGAGCGCGAGCGACGAGAACGATGGATAGAGCTGCGCGAAGCCGGCCACGCTGTCCCGATAGTCTTCTTCGGACTCCGCGATCGCCATGAGAATCACCGACTCTCCGCACGAGAGACGCGCCACGAGGAAGTCGCGCGCGGCCGCGATATCGGAGGCGGCCCCATAGAATTCGCGGTACGCGTCGAAGAGCGGTGCTATCAGCTCGACGTCGGAGAGGTGCGCCGGTTCCACCAGCAGTCGGATCGCGCTACCAGGCACGTCTGAACTCCATATTCACCCACGGCTCGAGTCGAGCCGGGACTCTAAGCCGAAAAGCGGTATGTGCGCCAGCGCCATTCATTAGCTTTTTGACATAGCCATTCCGCGAACCTCGAGATCCACGAAAGGAAGCCGTGAAGAGCGCAGCCAGCCCCGACATCCTGCCCCACATCCCGATCGACCGCGACGCCGGCACGCCACTGCACCGGCAGATCTACGACGGTTTCCGGCGCGCCATCCTCGACGGTCTGCTGCGACCCGGGCAGCGCGTGCCCGCCACGCGTGTGCTGGCGGTGGAGCTCGGGATGTCGCGCTTCCCCGTGCTCGCTGCCTACGAGCAGCTCCTGCACGAGGGCTACCTGCAGGGGCGCGTGGGTGCCGGCACTTTCGTGAGCGACGCGCTCCCCGACGATGCTCTGCGACCGGTGCGGCTCGCCGAGCACCATGCTGCGCGCGATGGTGCACACGCCCGCCGCCGACCGGGTGCACGCACCGTCGCATCACCCGGCACTCGCCGCGACGGTGGGCTGCGCCCGTTCCGCCTCAGCCTCCCCGCGCTCGATGAGTTCCCGCACGCTGCCTGGGCCCGCATCGTGGCGCGGCACGCGCGCGCTCTGCACCCCAGACACATGGCCTACACCGATCCCGCGGGGCTCGGCGACCTGCGCAGGGCGATCGCCGAGCATCTGCGGACGGCGCGCGCCGTCCGCTGCGAGGCGGAGAATGTGCTGGTGGTTTCCGGATCGCAGGCCGCGCTGCGCATCTGCGCCGCGGTACTGCTCGCGCCCGGCGACCGCGTGGCGGTGGAGGAGCCGGGCTATCCTCTGGCGCGCGCAGCGTTGATGGCGAGCGGTGCCAAGCTCTCGTTCATCCCCGTGGACGATGAAGGGATCGACGTAGGGGCGCTCGGCGCGCTCCGCTCGCGCGTGCGCGCCGTGTGTGTCACGCCGTCGCATCAATACCCGCTCGGCGTCTCGCTCACCGCCGCGCGGCGGCTGGCGCTTCTCGAGTGGGCGGCGCACCGCGGAGCGTGGATAATCGAGGATGACTACGACAGCGAATACCGCTACGTCAGCCGTCCGCTCGGAGCGCTTCAGGGAATGGACTCCCACGCACGAGTCGTTTATCTGGGCACCTTCAGCAAGGTGCTCTTCCCGTCGCTGCGCGTGGGATACATGGTGGTACCGCCGGAGCTGCGGCGAAAGTTCGTGGAAGCGCGCGAGGCGTTCGATCTCTTTTCGCCGACGCTCTATCAGCTCGCCCTGGTGGACTTCCTCGGAGAGGGGCACTTCGCCCGGCATCTGCGCCGGATGCGCTCGGTCTACCAGCACCGGCGCGACGCGCTGCTGGACGGGCTCGCGCGGCACTGCGGCACGCGACTCACCGTGCACAACGCCGACGCCGGGCTCCATGTCACCACACTGCTCGCACCGCGAATCCGCGATCACGATGTCATCGAACAGATGCGCGCGCACGGACTCACCGCGAGCGCGCTCTCCGACTGCTACGCCGGTCCCGCGCGCCGGGATGGACTGCTGCTCGGCTTCGGTGGCTTTTCGGAGCGGCGCATCGAGCGAGCCACCCGCCTGCTGGGCGGAATCCTGGGGTCAGGCACCTCGATGTAGAGCTTGCGGCGAAGTCGCCGCAAGCTCTACATCGAGGTGCCTGACCCCGTCGTTTGCCTGACCGGCGGCACTCCGGGCATCTTGG
This sequence comes from Gemmatimonas aurantiaca, assembly GCA_044463985.1. Taxonomy (GTDB): domain Bacteria; phylum Gemmatimonadota; class Gemmatimonadetes; order Gemmatimonadales; family Gemmatimonadaceae; genus JADGGM01. The sequence goes on from JBIQLU010000064.1 coordinate 10,850, forward strand.
GGGACGATCGCCGAGCACTACACTCTTCCCGAGGAACTCCGCATGAGCACCCCCGAGAACCGTTCGACTTCGACCTCCGCGCCGACACCGACCGGCACACCAGTTCGACACCGCTTCGCCAGCCGATGCGCCGTCGTGTTCGGACTGTTCCTGGCCGTCTCCACCGCACTCGGCGCGCAGCAGCCGCGCAAGATCTTCATCTCCGTGGACATGGAAGGGATCGGCGGGGTCGGTACGCCGGCCATGACATCGGCAGGCGGGAAGGACTACGAGGTCGGACGCCGACTGATGACCGACGAGGTGAACGCGGTGGTGGCCGCCATCTACGAGAGCGGACCGGCCACCGTGCTCGTGAACGACTCGCACGGCGACATGCAGAACCTGCTGCACACCGAGCTCGATCCGCGCGTCACGTACATCCAGGGCGCGGTGAAGCCGGTCGGGATGGTGGCAGGTCTCGATTCCACGTTCGATGCCGCGTTCTTCATCGGCTACCACGCGCGCGCGGGGACACCGAACGGATTCCTGGCGCACACCGGTACCGGAAGCGTGAAGGGGCTCTGGCTCAACGAGCACGAGTCAGGCGAGGGCGATCTCAACGCTGCGTACGCCGCAGCGCTCGGCGTACCGGTACTGCTCGCCAGCGGCGACTCCGCGTTCGTGGCGCAGTTCGGCGCGAGCGTGGGCGCGGAGCTCGTCACCACGAAGTGGGCGGTCACCGATGTGTCGGCGCAGCTCATCCATCCCAAGGTGATCCACGAGCGGCTGGCAGCGGCCACGAAGCGCGCGCTGGCCCGCGTCGATGGGCGAAAGCAGTTCGACGCCGGGAAGCCCGTGAAGGTACGGCTGCGCTTCAGCGACACGGCGCTCCCGCAGATCCTCGAGGCGATTCCGGGTGTGAAGCGAGTTGACGGTTATACGGTAGGCTTCACCGCTGCGAGCATGGTGGAAGCGTACCCGATGATACGATTGATGTACCGGTTCGTGCGGATCTGATCGCCGTGACGGCGATCGCGCGGCCGGTGAACTGCATCCAGAGAGAGGAGGGCCAATTCAGATGATCAATTCCTCGTATGGCATCACGGCTTCCACCATTGCGAAGTGGTCGCTGCTCGTCTCACTCTGCGGCGTCATGGCAGCCGCACCCGCCACGACCGCTGCCGATCAGCTCTACATGCCACGCACCGTGAAGCGGGCGATCGCCAACGGCACACGCTCGCTCGATGGCAAACCCGGCCCGAACTACTGGCAGAACCACGCACGCTATTCGATGACCATGAAGGTGATGCCGCCCGACCGCATCGTGCGCGGGAGCGAACGGATCACCTACTTCAACGAGAGCCCCGATACGCTCGGCGGGCTGGTCATCAAGCTCTTCCTCAACATCCACAAGCCCGGCGCGCCGCGGAACGGCGGCGCGAGCGCCGACTATCTCACGTCGGGCGTGCACATCGACACGTTCGCGGTGAACGGCGAAGCACAGCAGTGGCAGGAGTCCGACCGCTACTTCACATGGCAACCGGTGCGACTCCCCGCACCGCTGATGCCGCACGACTCCGTGCAGCTCGCCTTCGACTGGCACTACCAGATCTCGCTCGAGAGCGGTCGCGAAGGGATGATCGACTCCACCACGTACTACCTCGCGTACTTCTACCCGCGCGTGGCCGTCTACGACGACTACAACGGGTGGGACACGATGAACTTCACGGACGAGCAGGAGTTCTACAACGACTTCAACGACTACGACGTGACGATCGAGGCACCGGCGAACTACGTCGTGTGGGGAACCGGCACGCTGACCAGCGCGAAGGAAGTGCTGCAGCCGGAGCCGCTGCGTCGCTACGAGGCATCGTTCGAGTCGGACACCACGATCCACGTGGCCACGAAGGCGGACTGGGAGGCGAAGCGGATCACCACGCAGCAGCCGGTGAACTCCTGGCACTTCACGGCGAAGAACATCCCCGACGTCGCCTTCAACGTGAGCGACCACTACGTATGGGATGCGGCGAGCGTGATAGTGGACAGCGCCACGCGCCGGCGGGCGAGTGTGCAGGCGGCGTTCAACGACACCGCGGCCGACTACCACCACATGGTGCAGTTCGGCCGGCACGCGCTCGGTTGGCTCTCGCACAACTGGCCCGGCGTGCCGTATCCGTACGAGAAGTCCACGGTGGTGCAGGGCTTCGCGGACATGGAATACCCGATGATGGTGAACGACGGGAGCACGCCGGACACCGTCTTCTCGCGCTTCGTGGTGGAGCACGAGATGGCGCACACGTGGTTCCCGTTCTACATGGGAATCAACGAGACGCGCTACGGGATGATGGATGAGGGGTGGGCCACGACCTTCGAGTATCTCATCGGCCAGAACGATCTCGGCAAGGCGCGCGCGACGACCTTCTACAAGCAGTTCCGCGTGGCCGGATGGATCGACAACCCGTCGCCGCTCGTGGACCTGCCGATCATCACGCCCGAGGACGCACTCGTCGGTGCCGCGTACGGGCCGAACGCATACGGCAAGGCATCGCTCGGCTACCTGGCGCTGAAAGACATGCTCGGCGATGCGCTCTTCCGGAAGTCGCTGCACGGCTTCATGGATCGCTGGCACGGGAAGCATCCCATACCGTGGGATTACTTCAACAGCGTGAACGACATCACGGGCAGGAACCTGAACTGGTTCTGGCGGAGCTGGTACTTCAGCAACGGCTACATCGACCTCGCAGTCACGGGAGTGGCGAAGGGAAGTGGCGGCTACGACGTGACGCTCGAGAACCGCGGCGGGATGCCGGCGCCGGTGGATCTCGTGGTGCAGTACGCCGACGGGAGCAGCGAGAAGGTGCACCAGACATCGGCGATCTGGGAAGCGAATCTGCAGCACGCCACGGTGAAGCTGCCGGCGAAGAAGGAGGTCCGGTCGGTGTCGCTCGATGGCGGGATCTTCATGGATGCCGACACGACGAACGACACGTCGAAGACGGCGGCGGCCCGGTGACGTCGCTCCATCGCCAGTTCGCCGTTGGCGCGTCGCATCTCTTCATGCAGAACAAGCGGAACCCGCCGGTCGGAGCGCGCCCCGGCACGCTAGTGCCCGCGGCCGACTCGCCGCCGCCCGTGATCCGACTGATGCGCTACGACGCCGACCACCTCGAGGAACGTACCATCGATGATGTCGGCGAGATTTCCGGAATCATCGCGCGCGGCGAGGGCGTGAGCTGGATAGACGTTCAGGGTTTCGGTGACGAGTCCACGCTGGAGCGACTGCGTGAGATCTTCGATCTTCATCCGCTGGCGATCGAGGACGCGGTCAACACGCCGCAACGTCCCAAGGCCGAGATCTACGAGAACTGCTATCTGTATCTCACGCGGATGGTGAGGCTCGGTGAGCATCGTGAGATCTGCTCCGAGCAGGTGACCATCTTCCTCGGCAAGTCGTACGTGCTCACTCTCCAGGAACAGTACGGCGACGTCTTCGACCCGGTGCGGAAGAGAATCCGGCAGAACGAGGGGGTGGTCCGCAAGCACGGGGCGGACTACCTGGCCTACGCCATCATCGATGCGGTACTCGATGGCTACTACCCCGTCATCGAGATGCTCGGCGACAGGCTGCACGAGCTCGAAGAAGCGATCCTGGAGCGACCGTCGCCGGCGGGGATGCGCCGGCTCCACTCCATCCGCCACGAGCTCCTCGCGCTCAGGAGGGCGGTGTGGCCGCAGCGCGAAGCAGTCAACACGCTGATGCGCGAGGAGAGTGATCTCGTGAGCCCCATGGTGCGCGAGTATCTGCGCGACTGCTACGACCACTCGGTACAGGCGAGCGACACGATCGAGACCTTCCGGGAGCTCGCGGCCAGCCTCATGGATCTCTACCTGTCGAGCCTGAGTCAGCGGACGAACGAGGTGATGAAAGTGCTGACGATCATGGCGAGCATCTTCATCCCGCTCACCTTCCTGGCGGGGATCTACGGGATGAACTTCGACTACATGCCCGCTCTGCACATCCGGTGGGCGTACCCGGCACTTCTCATCGTCATGTTCCTCATCGCGGTGGGGATGGTGATGTTCTTCAGATTGAAGGGGTGGATCGGGCGTCCGTGATGGGGTCAGGCACCTGGTAAGTAGAGGTCTCGACAGCAGAGCTGTCGGGACCTCTACTTACCAGGTGCCTGACCCCATCACGGATGGTAGCCAACACCATCCGGCGACTGGCCAACCGGTACGCGCATGATCTCACGCCGATCGACGAGATCCACGGCCACCACTGCCGGTGAATCGGCCACTGTCACGAACGCCGTACGATTGTCGGGTGATACGATCACGCCGCGTGGAGTGCCGAGTCCGCTGACGTCGCCCACCACCTTCCGCGCGATGACATCCACTATGTGAATCCGGTCGAGCTTCGGGTCGCACACCACCGCCGTTTCGCCATCGGGCGAGAAGGCGAGGCGGTACGGGAGGCCGAAGCCAGGGATCGTGGCGACGACCTCCCAGTTCCCGGTGTCGACCACGCTCACGGTGCCGGCCTGGTTGCTTCCCACCCACACTTCGTTTCCAACCGGCCGCACGGCGATCCCTTCGGTCTGCGGCGCCACTTCGATCTGCCGGTTGAAGGTGCGCGTCGTGAGATCGATCTCGGAGATCGAACCCGAGCGGATGTTGGCGGTGTAGGCACGGGTGCCGTCGGCGGTGATGCCGACCATGTGCGATCCGTCTCCTTCCGTCGGAATGTCGGCCACGATGCGCCCCGTATCGATGTCCACCAACAACAGTCGCTGCGAGGCTTCCGAAGTGACCGCCACGACCGAGTTGCTTCCCGGAATGAAGCGCGCGCCGTGCGGCCTGCGGAATTCGCCGAGGTCGATGTGACGGAGGAGCGAACCGGAGACGAGGTCGATGACGGCGAGTCGATTGCCGGGAGTGCGGTCGCCGTAGATGGTCACCACGCCGCGACTACCGTCCGGCGAGATTACGGCTTCGTGCGGTCCCGTTCCGACGTCCACGTTCTTCCCGCTGCGGGCGGCGACGTCCACTATGGTGGCGCTCGCCGATCCCTGATTCGCGACGAGCGCGGTGCCGCCGAGCGCCGACGTGCTGGAGGATGCCGCGGACTGTGCGGATTGCTGCGCCGCCACGCCGTCGGCCCCCATGGTGAGCGCGAGCGTGAGTGCCACCGTCCGTACGGTGAGTCGCGCGCATGGGTGTGTGCCCCGAATATTCATCACTGTGCTCCAATGGTTGCGGACGCCGGACCACCGGATTTCGCTCCGCCGTCCGTACGCGAACGTTCTGCCAGCCAGCCACCCAGCCATGCACACGGCATCACCAGTGCCAGCGAGGTCAGCTTGTACCACTTGGCGGCCAGCATCCAGAGCATCGATGTGTTCATCCCCGTGAAAACGAGTACGAGCGCACCGAGGAACAGGGCGTGTCCCATGGGTCGCGAGGGTGCCAGTCGCGCCGTCAGATAGCATCCGACGGTGGCGTACACTGCCGCGCTGAGCAGCGAGAGCGACTGTACGCGAACGCTGGCGATTCTTTCCGGTATGACGAAGTCATCCGGGAAGGTGACTCGAAGGAGAATGTCAGTACCGAAGGACAACACCGCGATGAACAGGAACCCGATGAGTATCGAACCCACACTGCGCACCGTGGCCTCTTTGCGGTCGAGGGAAACTACGCACGTCCAGGGCGCGACACGATACAAGGCGACATCTGGCGCCGCCAGATGGCAACGAGGGGGTCAGGTACTTTCTTGTAGAGGTCCCAGCAGCAACGCTGCTGGGACCTCTACAAGAAAGTACCTGACCCCCTCGTTAGAAGTCGTAGCCGATCCCGGCGATGATCCGGATCGGCAGGCCAGGCGTGATGAACGGCTGCGGGTCGTCGTCGGGGCCGCGCACGTTTGGAGAGATCAGGCCGAACGTATCGAACGTCGAGTTCAGCAGGTTCTCACCGCGTGCGAAGAGCCGGACCCCGCGCACCGAGCGCGTCACGCCGCCGTCCACCACGAAGCGGCTCCCCAGCTTTCCGAACGACGCGCTGTTGTCCTCGTCGCCAACGTAGTACTGGCTTCCAACGTAGTGCCCGCCGAGCGAGATCGACCAGTCGCTGCGCGTATACGTTGCGTTCACCGTGAACGTCACCGTCGGGACCATCGAGAAGCGGTCGCCGGGACGAACGTGCACGCCGCCATCGGCCTCACCTTCCTCGCCGGGTGTCTCCTGCGCGCTCAGGAGATCGTCGGGGTCGATTCCTTCATCGTCATCATCGTCATCGACCAGCGCGGATGCCAGCGTCGCGTTCGACTGGAAGGTCGCGCGCGTGAGCGCCAGGTTCCCGCGCAGCGAGAGCGCCGGCGTGGGACGCGCGGCGATGCTCAGCTCCACTCCCTGCCGCCGCGTGCGATCCAGGTTCTTGAAGTACCCGCGCGTGCTCGGCGGCGCGATGACGTTGAAGAGATCGTCGTGCACCTCGGCCCAGTAGCCGATCAGCTCGAACGTGACGTTGCGCGGCGAGAAGCGGAAGCCGAGCTGCCAGGTGTCGGTTGTGACCGGATCGAGCGGCGGATCGGCGCCGAGCTCGAACGGGAGAGGACACGGATCCTCGGGGTCGGCGCAGCTCACCTCGAGGATGACCGGCGCGCGGAAGCCGCGGCCGTAGCTCGCGAACATGCTGCCGCGCCGCGTGAGCTGGAGATCGGCGCCGAGCGTGCCGGTGATCTGGTTGAAGGTATTGACGCCGTCGTTCTCCGGATCGAGGAGATCGTTCACCGGCAGGCGTACGTAATCGTAGCGGAGCGCGGCGAGCCAGCTCAGGCGATCGCCCGTGGGGAGCCAGAGCTGCGTGAACACGCCGACGTTGTTCTCGTTGGTCTCGACGTGTTCCGTCATTCCCTCGACGTCGGGGAACGATGGGTTCGGCTCGGCGAAGATCTCGATTCCCACATGGTTGTGCGCGTACTCCACACCGCCGCTCAGACTCGCGCCGGAGGGCCAGCTCCGCGCGAGCTGCATCGTGCCGCCCGCGCTCAACATGTCGGTTTCGCCGCGCGTGTTGGCCTCGGTGATGTTGTCGTTGAGCTGCGTGACGTCGTTGCCGCGCACGAAGCCATTCACCGTGAACGTGAGGTCGGGGCGCAGCCGGTGCGTGAGATTCACCACGCCGAAGTGCATTCGCGGCTCGTAGATGTCGCCCTTCCCACCGGTGTACTGCAGCCGGCGCGGGTCACCGCTCCCGCCCAGCTCCGGCGGCAGGTCGCCGCCGAGCCACGACATCGGGAGCGAGCCTGGTCCCTCGATATGGTTGTCGGCGAAAGTGTAGGAGGCCCACACATCCGTCTTCTCCGAGTGCCGGCCCACCTTGCCGAAGATCTGACGCAGTCTGCTCTCGCTCAGGTCGCGCCAGCCGTCGGTGCGGTTGTAGCGACCGGAGAGGAGCCAGCTCGTGGCGCCGCCGCCGCCCACCCACCCCATCGCGTCGGCGGTGCCGAAGCTGGCGCCCGACGCGCTCACCGATCCGTGCGTGGCGCCGCTCCCTCCGCTCTTCGTGACGAAGTTGATCGCGCCTGCTATGGTGTTGCGCCCGAAGGAGCCGCCGGGTCCGCGGATGATCTCCACTCTCTCGATTGCCTGCATCGGGATGAGGTCGAAGTTCACCTGCGATGCGTCGGGCTCGTTCACGCGCACGCCATCCACGAAGACACTCATCGCCTGCGGGTAGCCCACCACCGGTCCGACCTGGAAACCGCGGAAGCGGAGGTCGGGCTGGAAGGGCGATCCGAACTGATCGTCCATCGAGATGCCCACCATCCCGGCCGTGAGATCGGCCACCGTGGAGGCGCCCGGCCGCGGCACGGCTATCGAATTCACCTCGGCGGCGAACGGCGCGCGCGCGAGCGGGATGCCGCCGATCCCGAGGCGGCCGGCGTGTACCACCACGGTGTCGAGCCGGCTGGTGGCGGTGTCGCCATTCGTCGAGGTGTCGCTCTGCCGCTGCTGAGCGGCGGTGGGCGCCGGGATCGCCGCGAAGCAAATGGCGATGACGCACACGAGGAATCGCTGTGCTGGTGAGTTCATCTGTCGTTACGCGAGAGGAGCTGGCGCCGCGGCGTCTTCGAGACGTAGCGGACGATGTCACCGGGCGTGAACGTGCCGCTTCCGTCGACATCCTCGTAGATCACCACCACGGCCACGCGCTCACCGGGGAGATTCAGCGTGAGGAGCCCATCGTCGGCGTACGCGCCACCGTCGTGGTCCTCGCAGCAGGCGTCGCGCACCACTTCGCCGTGTCCCCCCCCTTCGCGTGCGGCGCTCACCATGGCGAGGAGTTCGCCCGCATCCGGTGGATTGGTGTCGGGCGTGAGCAGCGCGAGCGCGGCGATCATGGTCGACACGACGATCGCCGCCGACCACGCGCCGCGCGACGTGGCGCGTCGGTTCGCGCGTCCGCCGCTCCGGACCACGAATCGCGCCCACGCCTCCTCGGCATCGATCTCGGGTGTCGCGTTGCGCAGCAGCGCTGTGATCGTGTGATGGCGCACGCGGATTTCATCGAGCGCGCGCCGGCAGTCGGCACAGCGGCGCAGATGGAACCGGAGCCGGAACGCGGCCCAGGGGCGCAGCTCCGAATCGAGCAGTGCCTGGAGAGTTCCCTCAACTGGATGCGCGCGTGTCATCGGCTCTGGTGGTGCGGGTTTCGAAGGCGCGTATGAAGCGACGCTGCGCGCGCGCCAGGAGTGGCGCCACGGATGTGACGGCGACCCCGACTACGCCGGCGATCTCGCGATACCGCACGCCGTCGGC
>JBIQLU010000065.1:0-11155 GCA_044463985.1 Gemmatimonas aurantiaca
GCACATCCACGCCCCGCTAGTTTTTTCGGCCATGCCGATCGCCATGCTCGATGCGTCCGCCGGATGACGTGGGGCAGGCCCTGTTTGTGCACAGAAGCACGCGAAAATGGCGCGATTGCGCCTCGCGCGAAGTGCATGGCGGCGGCGGCGAGAGCGTCACGTGTGCTGCATCACGATTTTCGCGTGAAGCTGATCACATTAGCGTCGTGTTGGTGCAGCTTCACTCTCGTAACGAAGCTGCTGCGCGGCGAGATTGCGTAGCATGAGGCGTGTATCGCGAGATGCGCGCTGCGCGATTTCATGAGCGGTGCTGCAGGGGAAAGCGGAACGGCTGCTTGGTAGATAGTGTATTTCCGATTGCGAGCCCGGTTGGCTCGCCACACGCATCCTTACCAGGAGACAGGTAGATGAACGTATGGGGCAGGGCGGCCACGTGGGCACTCGCCCTCGGAGCGCTCGCCGCAACAGCGGCCGGTGCGCAGGATAATGGCGAGGCCTGCAGCATGAAGTCCGTGAAGTCTGGCGACATTCGTGACGCGTACAATTCGGTCACCGTGCTGCAGCTCGGCAAGAGCAAGCCGGAAGACGCGAAGAAGAAGCTCACCGATGCCGTCGGCAATCTCACGAAGAAGGCCGACTACGGCAGCGAACAGCTCCAGCGCGATTTCGTGCTGGGATCGGCTCTCGTGATGTGGAACGATCAGCCGGATCAGGCGCCGGTCGCCCAGGCGTCCACGCTCGGTTACAAGACCGGCGGCGACGCCAACGTCGACCTCCTGAAGACCGCCGACTCGCTCTTCACGGTCGTGGAGACGGCGAGCCCGTCGTGCAAGGAGCAGACGGAGTTCTATCGCCAGCGGCCATGGGCCGCGATGATCAACGGCGTCGGTCCGCTCCTCGGTGCGAACAATCTCGACTCGGCCGAAGCGCTGCTCGACCGCTCGCTGGTCATCTATCGCGACTCGCCCTTCTCGTACTACTTCAAGGGGCAGATCGCACAGCAGAAGGAGGACTGGAAGACCGCGCAGGAAGCGTTCGACAGGGCGGTGCAGCTCACGGACACCGCAGCGGCCGCCAAGGATTCCAACGCGGCGAACGTGAAGGAGTTCAGCGAGTTCGCCCGCGCGTTCTCCGCTTTCCGCGGTGCGCAGGCGCTCTCGGGTGAGGAGCAGAAGAGCGGCATGAAGGCCGCTGCCGACCTGTATCGGCAGTATCTCGCCGACTATCCCTCCGGGCCCAACGCCCAGCCCGCGCAGGCCGGTTTGACGGCCGCACTGCAGTCCTCCGGGGATACCAAGTCGCTCGGTGAGGTGTGGCAGGACATGGCCGCCAACCCTTCGAAGTACCGGCCCGAACAACTCTATGACGCTGGCGTGCAGGCGTATTCCGCCGAGAAGTACGACGAGGCGGTGAAGCTCATGGAAGCTGGCGAGCAGGGGAACCCGTACCTGCGCGCGGGTCTGTTCAACCTTGCCAATGCGTACTGGAAGAACAACCAGTTCGACAAGATGGTCCCCGTCGCTCGCAAGCTCGTGGACATCGACCCCGACAACCCGGACAACTACCAGCTCCTCGCGATCGGTTATCAGGGTCAGCAGAAGGCCGCTACCGATGCGGCAGCCAAGAAGAGCTTGACGGACTCGGTGTCGAAGTACGTGGTCGCTTCCGACAAGCTGCCGGTGAAGGTGAACGTCGCGAACTTCACGGGTGACGGCACGTCGTTCACCCTCGAAGGATCGGTGGAGAACCTCGCGGCCAAGGCCAAGCAGGCCTCCCTCGTCGTCCAGTTCATCGACAAGACCGGCAACGTGGTGGACACTCAGACCGCCAATCTCTCACTCGGCCCCAACGCCAGCTCCGACTTCAAGCTGACTGGCAGTGGTGAGGGGATCGTTGCGTACCGCTACGAGCCGGTGAAGTAGCCGGAACGACGGGGTCAGGCACCTGATCGTAGAGGTCCGGGCAGCAACGCTGCCCGGACCTCTACGATCAGGTGCCTGACCCCGTCGTTCGTCCCAAGTCTCTCTCCCTCCTTGCCTTCACCCCTCTGATCTCCTAGGTTACTTCAGGCCCTGGCCCTCGGGCGAAGGGGCGTGTCGAGCTGAAAGTGATGGGGGAAGACCGGCTCTCCGGGTCTTCCCCCGCCGCGTACCGAACCGAGGGGGTCGCAGGAACCATGATTCGCGTCAGCGGAGTGCTCGCGGGGAGCGTTGCCGACGAGATCGGAATCGTTCCGTTCACCGAGCTGCACACGGTGAATGGCCGCGAGCTCGCCGACTTCCTCGACTGGGAATTCCTCACTGCCGACGACGAACTCGTCATCGAGGCGCGCCTTCCCGACGGCGACGAGGTGATCTTCGAGTTCGATCGCCCCGAGGGAGAGCCGCTCGGAGTGGAGCTCGAGCAGCCCCGCGTGCGGCGCTGCGCCAATCGCTGCGAGTTCTGCTTCATCGAGGGGCTTCCCACCGGTCTGCGCAAGAATCTCTACGTGCGCGACGACGACTATCGCCTCTCCTTCGCCTACGGCAACTTCGCTACGCTGTCGAACGTGAAGGAGCGCGACATCCAGCGCATCATAGAGTACCGCCTCTCGCCGCTCTACGTCTCCGTGCACGCGACGCCGTGGGAGGCGCGCAAGGTACTGCTCAACAACCCGCGCGTTCCGGACATCATCGCTCAGCTCACGCGGCTCGCCGAAGCGGGGATCCAGTTCCACGGCCAGATGGTAGTCGTGCCGGGACTCAACGACGGGGATGTGCTGGAGCAGTCGCTCACGGATCTCTGGAACTTCGGCGACTCGGTCATCTCTGTGGCGGTGGTGCCGGTCGGGCTCACGCAGTTCTCGCATCTCTACACCGGCAAGTCCATGGACGTCGAGACGTCGAGCGCGCTCCTCGCGCACGTGGAGCGCTGGGCCGACCGCGCCCTCGCCGAGCGCGGGCACCGCTGGGTGTACGGCTCCGACGAGCTCTATCTCCTCTCGCAGCACGAACTCCCCGACGCCGGGCACTACGGCGACTTCCCGCAGATCGAGAACGGCGTGGGCGCCGTGGCGCACATCCGCAGGCGCGTGGCCGAAGCACTTCCGGCGTTCCCGCGGCTCGATGGCCGGCGCATCGGTGTGGTGACGGGTGCTTCCATGGGCGGGGGAATCATGCAGCGCCTGCTGAGCGACATCACCGATGTCACCGGCGCCAGCTTCCAGCTCATCGTGCGCGAGAACTCGCTCTTCGGGCCCACCACCACCACTGCCGGGCTGCTCGTGGGTGCCGACATCCGCGCGGCGCTCGCGGACCGTCACGACCTGGACATGGCGCTCATCCCCGCCGAGTCGATCAACGAAGACGGCGTGTTCCTCGATGACGCACGATTCATCGCGCTGCGAGAGGAGCTGCCGATGCCGGTATTCCCCTCGTACGATTTCATCGACGTGCTCGAGGCCGAGGGCGCGGCGCTCGCCGGAGAGCCGAGATGAACATCCCGGTCGTGGCGCTCATCGGACGTCCCAACGTCGGAAAGTCGGCGCTCTTCAATCGCCTCGCGGATAGCGACGCGGCGATCGTCACCTCGCAGGCCGGCACCACGCGCGATCGCAATTTTGCGCGCGCCGAGTGGAACGGCCGCGCCTTCTGGCTGGTGGACACCGGAGGTCTCACCGAAGACTCGACGATTCCGATGGACGTCGAGATCCGGCGCCAGGTTCTGCAGGCGATCGCCGAAGCGGACGTGCTGATGCTCGTCGTCGATGCGCAGGCCGGCATCCACCCGCAGGACCAGCGTGTGCTCGAGATCGTGCGCGACTCGGGGAAGCCGTGGCTGGTGGCGGCGAACAAGGTGGACGATCCGCGCACGGCCGATTACTTCGAGTTCTTCAACCTCGGCGCCACGGAAGTGCACCCGGTCTCCGCGCGGAACGGCAAGGGTTCGGGCGATCTGCTCGACGCGCTGGTGGAGCGCTTTCCGGAAGGGATGCCGGAGGTGGGCGACGCGCTCGCCGTCGCCGTGGTGGGGCGTCCGAACGTGGGCAAGTCGTCGATCGTGAATCGCCTGTTGGGCGTCGAGCGGCTCGTCGTTTCGGCCACGGCCGGTACCACGCGCGATTCCATCGACACTCCAATGCAGTATCACGGTCGTACGCTCGTGTTCATCGACACGGCGGGGCTGCGCCGGCAGTCGAAGGTAGATGAGGGAATCGAGTTCTATTCCACCCTGCGCACGCGCAGGGCGATCGAACGCGCGGACGTCTGCGTCCTCGTGATCGACGCGACCGAGGGACTCGAGAATCAGGATCTCAAGATCGCCACGAGAGCGTGGGACCGCGGAGCCGGTCTGATCGTGGTCGTCAACAAGTGGGATCTCGTCGAGAAGGGCGACAAGACCGCCGATGTCTTCAGAAAGAACGCCGGCGAGAAGGCACCGTTTCTCCGCCACGTTCCGTTCCTCTTCACATCGGCGCTCACGGGACAGCGCGTGACGAAGCTGCTCGAGACCATCGTCGCCGTGCAGGGCGAGCGCGAGCGGCGCATCGCGACGGCGCGGGTGAACGAGCGCCTTGGCGAACTGCTCGCCCGCCTGCAGCCGCCGCAGGCGGCGGGGCACGAAGTGAAGCTCAACTACGCTGCGCAGGTCGAGGTGAAGCCGCCCACTTTCGCGATATTCGGCAACCATCCAGAGCTGGTCGCGGAGAACTATCTCCGCTATCTGCAGAACGGATTCAGGGAGTCGTGGGGCTTCATCGGAAGCCCTCTGCGCATCGTCCTCCGGCGCAAGGCCGCCTGAATGCCGCCGTTGGTCGGGCTGCTCGCCGCCTATCTCCTGGGAGCGATACCCGCGGCGTATCTGGCTGGCAGGCTCCTCGAGGGGATCGATCTGCGAAAGCACGGCTCGGGGAATCTCGGTACCACGAACGTGTACCGTGTGCTCGGTGCGCGCGCCGCGATCCCGGTTTTCATTTTCGATATCGCGAAGGGGAGTGCCGCCGCGGCGCTGCTCCCGCATTTCACGAGTTCCGCGCACGCGGCAACGTGGGGACTCGCGTACGGGCTCGCCGCGATCGCGGGCCACATCCGCTCGCCCTGGCTCCGCTGGAGTGCGGGCGGGAAGGGAGTGGCGACTGCGCTCGGTGTGTTCGGCGCCATCGTTCCCTGGGCCACGCTCGCGGCGCTCGCGGCGTGGCTGGTGGTGTTCGGGATGTCACGCATCGTTTCGGTCGCCTCGCTCGCATCGGCGGTGGTGCTGCCAGCCGCCATCGCCATCGTCGATGGCGCGAAGTCGCCGGTGTTCTTCCTCGGCGTCGTCGTGAGCCTCGTGGTGGTGTGGATGCATCGCGCGAACATAGAGCGCCTTCGGCACGGCGAGGAGCACCGCGTGGGCGAGGGGAGACCCGCATCGTGAAACGGTGCGCCGTCATAGGAGCGGGCGCCTGGGGTACTGCCCTCGCCGACCTCCTTGCGCGCAACGGGCATGATGTCACGCTCTGGGCGTACGAGCCGGATGTGACGCAGGCCATCAACACACGGCACTCCAACCCTCGCTTCCTTCCGGGCGCGTCGCTCGCACACTCCCTCCGCGGAACTTCGTCGCTCCGAGAGGCCGTCGATGGCGCGGAACTGATTACCTACGTGACTCCGTCGCACGTTCTGCGCGCGATCGTCAGCGAAGCCGCGCCGCACGCCGGGCACGACGCGATTCTCGTGGTGGCGAGCAAGGGGATCGAGCGAGAGACGCTTCGCATGATGAGCGAAGTGGTTCGTGAGGAATCGTCAGCGAAGCCGGTCGTGGCGCTTTCGGGTCCCAGTTTCGCGGCGGAGGTGGCGCAGCGGCAGCCGACCGCCGTCGTCGCGGCCTCCGCGGAACCCGATCACGCCGTCGCCGTGCAGCTCGCGTTCAGCAACGCGTACTTCAGGGTCTACACGCACGACGACGAGCTCGGGGTCGAGCTGGGTGGCGCTCTGAAGAACGTGATGGCGATCGCCACCGGACTCGCGGAGGGGCTGGGCCTCGGCAACAACCCGCGTGCCGCGCTCATCACGCGCGGCCTCGCCGAGATCGCCCGGCTGGGTGATGCGCTCGGCGCGGATCCGCGCACGCTCGCTGGCCTCGCCGGGCTCGGCGATCTGGTGCTGACGTGTACCGGCGCGCTGAGCCGCAATCGCGCACTCGGTGCGGAAATCGGACGCGGCGCGACGCTGGAGGAGGCGCTGGCCACGCGTGACACCGTGGCCGAGGGAGTGTTCACGACGCAGAGCGCCAACGCGCTCGCGGCGCGGGAGGGAGTGGAGATGCCGATCGTATCGGCAGTGCACCGCATTCTTTTCGAGCAGCAGCCGCCACGCGACGCCATGGATGACCTGATGTCGCGCGAGCTGCGAGCGGAGAGCGACTGATGACAGACAACGAGCCCGTCCAGGAGTTCTATTCGATCGGCGAGGTGTGTGAGCTCACCGGTCTCAAACCGCACGTGCTGCGCTACTGGGAGAGCCAGTTTCGCTTTCTCAACCCGGCCAAGAACCGTTCCGGGAATCGGGTCTACCAGCGTCGCGAGATAGAGCTGATAACGCTCGTGAAGCATCTGCTCTACACCGAGAAGTACACCATCGAGGGCGCGCGCCACAAAGTCGATCAGCACCGCAGGAAGGGCGAGATTCGTCCCACCGCGCGCGCGGCTCTCGACGCCGAGACGATCGACATGCTGGAGTCGGAGCTCGAGGGGTTGTACGCTCTCCTCGGCGGCGGGAGCGACACGGAGTGAACGACACCGTCGCGTGCGTCATACCGGCGCTCGATGCGGAGGCGACGCTCGGCGCGGTCGCACGCGAGCTGCGCACGGAGCTGCCGCGGGCCATCGTAGTGGTGGTCGACGACGGATCGCGCGATGCCACGGCGTCCGTCGCGCTCGAGTGCTGCGATGTGCTCGTGCGCTTCGGCACGAACCGCGGCAAGGGCGCCGCGCTGCGCGCAGGCATCGCCGAGGCGCTGGGGCGGGGCGTCGATGCGGTGCTCACGATCGATGCGGACGGCCAGCATCCGCCGGCTGCGGCGCCGGCGCTCGTGGCCGCGCTCGGGCACGCCGACGTGGCGATAGGCACGCGCTCGCGCGCTCTCGGCGTGATGCCGTTCGGCCGGCGAATGACCAACGCGCTCGCGAGTGCCGCCGTGGGCGCCATACTCGGCGGCAGCGTCGCCGACACGCAGTCGGGGTACCGTGCGATACGTCGCCGGGTGCTCGAGTCCGTGTGCGCCGACGGCGACCGATTCGAGTACGAAACCGACTTTCTCATCCGCGCAGGCCGCGCCGGCTTCCGTCTGGAAGCCGTGCCCATCGCCACGTTGTACGGAGCGCCGAGCCACTTCAGGGCGCTGCGCGATTCCACACGCGTGGTGCGCACGATCTGGCGGCACCGCGGAGGATTCACTGCCTGAGATGCACCTTCTCTGCACCAACGACGATGGCATACTCGCGCACGGGCTCGACTGCCTGGTGCGCGCCGCTTCGGGACTCGGTGAAGTCACGGTGGTGGCGCCGGACCGGGAGCAGAGCGCCACGAGCCACTCTCTGACGCTCCATCATCCCATACGTCCCGTACCGCGCGGCGAGCGCCGCTACCAGGTGGATGGCACTCCTACCGACTGCGTGATGGTGGCGGTCGAGGCGCTCATGCCGGAGCGTCCGGACTTCGTTCTGAGCGGTGTGAATCACGGGCAGAACATGGGCGAGGACGTGCTGTACTCGGGCACCGTGGCGGCCGCGATGGAAGGCGTGACTCTCGGGATTCCGTCGATCGCGATCTCGTTCGCGGGCGGCGAGCTGCGCGCTCAACCGGAGATACTCACCGCGCAGATCGAGATGATCGCGCGACTGCTGGCGCATCTCACCTCCCTCCACGCGATGCCACGCGACACACTTCTCAACGTGAACCTTCCCCCACTCGCGCCCGATCGCATTCGTGGAGTCCGACTCACGCGGCTCGGCAGGCGCGTCTACTCCGATTCGCTCGTGAGAATGCGCGATCCGCGCGGCCGCGAGATCTTCTGGATCGGCGGCGGCTCGGCCGAGTGGAGCGGGAGCACCGACTCCGATTTCATGGCCGTGAACGAAGGCTACGTATCGGTCACGCCGCTCTCGCTCGACCTGACGCACACTCGCATGCTCGAGGATGCCGACAACTGGTGGATGGAGCTGCCGTGAATTCCATGCATGAGCATCGCGGCGCGCGGCGCCGTCTCGTGGAGGCGCTGCAGGAGGGCGGGATTCGCGATCTCGCGGTGCTGCGGGCATTCGACGAGGTACCGCGCCACATCTTCGTTCCCACGGGGATGCGCCACCGCGCCTACGAGGACAGCGCGCTCCCCATAGGCCAGGGCCAGACCATCTCGCAGCCGTCGATGCACGCGCGATATCTGGAGCTGCTCCGCCTCACCGGGAACGAGAAGGTGCTGGAGATCGGAACGGGCTCGGGCTACCAGACCGCGCTCCTCGCGCAGCTTGCTTCGCAGGTGTTCTCGATCGAGCGCGTGGCGCCTCTTCTCGAGCGTGCGCGCGATGCCATCCGCCAGACCGGAGCGAGGAACGTATCCGTGCTCGTGGGTGACGGCACGCTCGGCTGGCGCGACTACGGTCCGTACGATGCGATACTCGTGACTGCAGGGGCGCCCGACATTCCGCGCCCGCTCGCCGAGCAGCTCGCCGAAGGGGGACGCATGCTCATCCCGCTGGGAGGGCGCGATGAGCAGATGCTCACGCTCGTCACGAGGCGCGGAGAGGCTCTGGAAACTCGTGACATCGCCCCCGTGCGATTCGTCCCGCTTGTGGGCACTTTTGGCTGGGCCGTGTAGCCCCTCGTCGCGTCTATCGTGACACCGGGCTCCGAGGCCCTTCCCGGCGCGCCCGCCCGAGTCCAGTATTCCGCATCCAGTTCTCGAAGCGCTCCCGCGACGCCGCGGGCACAGTGGAGAGTCGATGACCGACCAGCCCGACGACGCCCGAAAGAGGCACCAGCGCGGCGTCTTCCCCCCGTTCTTCGCGCCGCGCAACGGCACAAGCCGTCCTGACGGCTCTCCGGCGGCCCCCAGCGGCTCCTGGCGGCGCGTGTCGCGCCTTTTCACTCCTCCGGACGGGTCGAGGACGCGTCGGACGCCCGCGGTCCCGCTGACGCCGTTTACGCCGCCTCTGGCGCCGGTCGAACCGGCAGCCGCCGAGCAGACTCCGCCGCCGGCGGCCGAATCGTCGGCGACGTCGGTTCCCCACGCGGAGCCGGGCGCGGAGTGGCTGCGCGATGCGCCGCCGGCGGCCGAAGTCGACTCGGCGGACGCGATCGAGGCTCTGGCCGCCGAGGCCGAAGTCCAGGAGGACGACTACGCGACGGCCGAAGCCGGCGCTCTGCCCGAAGCCTCTGCGCCGCTGGACGCGAACGATGCGTTCACCGTGGAATCGCTGGAAACCGAGCCGATCTCCCTCGATCCGGCGGATGCCGGCAGGATGGACGTGGCGGTCGAAGCGATGGAGGCGATGATCACGCCGCGCGAAGCGGAGCCTTCCGTCGAGTCTTTCGCTTCCGATGCCACGTATGACGACATGTACGCCAGCGCGGGTTACGTGGAGGTCACCGAGGAAGACGTGACCGCCGAGCGGCAGGAAGCTGCCGCGGAATCCGTGCACGATCGGGAAGCGTCCGTGGACGATGGAGCGCCGGCCGACGTCGATGTCGCAGCGTACGCGCCGGGCGCTCCTACGGAAGAGCAGCGCTCCGGGGAAGTGGATCCGTGGGCGGGCGCCGAGCTGCCGGAGCCGGCATTCGGCAGCATCGGATGGCCGACGGTGGACAGCGCGCCGGAGACCGCCGCCACAAGTGATGACGCCGACGAGATGGGCGCGGCGCTCGCCTGGAGCGACACGGATGCCGCCGCTTCCGCTGGTATCGACGGAGAATCTTCCCCCGGCACCGGGTCGACCGATGTGGCGAGCGACGATGCGCTCACCGAAGTGGCGCACGAACTCCACGACAGTTCTTCACCATGGCGTCCCGACGAAGGCGGCGCGAGTGAGTACGACGATCTCAGTGCGCGTGCGCGTTTCTACGGTGGCGGCGAGAGCGGAATCGCCCCGGGCGAACTCGATGAAGTGGGCGAAGTGGGCCACGCCGCGGCGGAGAGCGAGGCGGTCATCGAAGCGGGGCACGTCACGAACGTGGCTGCGAGCGATGCCCCGGGCGCGGCGATTGCGGATGCACTTGCGCGTGTGGCAGCCCGGATCCGGGCTGGCGAAGTGGATCTGCCATCGGAGAGCGCAGGCGTGAGTGACGAGAGTGCGTTGGCGGCGGCGCTGGCAGCGTTGCTGCGGGGGCCGCGGCGCTGACCCGGATGCCCCGCTACCGTGTACGCGTAACGGGAGTGGTGCAGGGGGTGGGCTTCCGGTGGTTCACTCTCCGTGCGGCTCGCTCGCTCGCGCTTCCGGGATGGGTGCGAAACGAGCCCGACGGAAGTGTGGAGATTCTCGTTGACGCGGACCCGGGGGAGATCGAACCCTTCCTGGTGGAGCTCAGGCGGGGACCGGACGGCGCCAGCGTGGCCGAGCTTCGGGTGAGCGCCGAATCATCGGCCGAGATGCTCCCTGCGCCATTCGAGATCGCGGCGCGCTGATGCCGGATGGAGGGGAGACGGACGAACTCCTGGTCGACGCGCATCTCGAGGCGTCGCTCCGTCGAGCGATCCGGGACGTGCCCGACTTTCCGCGTCCCGGAATCGTTTTCAAGGACATCACGCCGGTCCTCCTGGACGCATCGCTCTTCGGGCGCACGATCCGGGCGATGGCGGCGCCGTTCGCGAACGACGCAATAACCCATGTCGCGGGAATCGAGAGCCGCGGCTTCATCCTCGGCGCTCCGATCGCCCTGGAGCTGGGCGCGGCGTTCGTGCCGATACGGAAGCCGGGCAAGCTGCCATCGCGCGTGGAGCGGGTGGACTACCAGCTCGAGTACGGCGAGGACGCCCTGGAGGTGCACAGCGACGCGATAGGCGCGGGGCATCGGGTACTCGTGGTGGATGACGTGCTGGCGACGGGGGGCACGGCTGCAGCTGCGTGTGAGGTGCTGGAGCGTCTGGGGGCGGAGGTGTTCGCCTGCACGTTCCTGATGGCACTCGGCTTTCTGGGCGGGGA
>JBIQLU010000065.1:11255-19510 GCA_044463985.1 Gemmatimonas aurantiaca
CCTCTCGCTACTGCTTGCCTCCAGACTGGGCCGTAACTAGTGTTTGCAGAATCACCTACGTGCTCGCTCTGGGAGCAGGGTGGTCAACTCGCCTGCTGACTCCAGTCTGACGCTCTGGATAGGACGCTGATGAAGGCTCCGGCCGCACCCTGGAATTCGCTCGATCGGAAGCTCCCTCTCCTCATCACTGCTGCCATCATCGCCACGGCAGCGGTGTTCTCCGCCGGTGCCTATAGCGTGGTGCAACGCGTGCTCCTTCGCTCGGCGGGCGAACGGCTGCGCGGCGTATCCACCCCCATCGCGCTCTCGCTGCAGGAGAGCGCTCGACGCCAGCGCGTTCGCTACGCCGCCATCGCGCGCGACCCCGCCGTGGCTCGCTTTCTCCTCTCCGGCCGTGATCGCGCGGCCGCCGTCGGCGCTCTTGCGCGCGCCATCGAGGGCGATGCGGCCCCCGCTCCCCCGGTGAGGATCGAGCTCCGCAACGCCGAGGGCGTCGTCGTGCTCGACACCGTCTCGGCCGGCGCTCCCGCTGCGCTCGCCTGGGCTGATCGCGTGATCGCCGGCGGCAAGGCGCAACCCGGGAGGACGCTCATCGCTCCGCTCTTCGCCGAGGACGACGTGGTCGTGAGCGGCTCGATCGTCGGCGTGCCCGGGGCGGACTCGACACGCACGCCCGGTGGGGACGCGGTCGCTGCCGCCGCCGCAAGTCAGGGTCGGAACATCGGCTACATAGTCGATACGCGAGCCGTGGTCGCGAAGGGGGTGCAGTCCATACGGGACCTCGTGGGGCCCGGAGCCATCTTCGTGGTGGGCTCGCCCGATGACGGAATCTTTTCCGATCTCGAGCGGCCCGCAGCGCCGCCCCCGACCGGCGTCAGCGCGGGCGAGGCACTCGTCTTCGATTCGTCGGCGAGCGGCCCCGGCGTCGGTGCCGCGACGTCCATCACCGGCACGCCCTGGCTCCTCTGGCTGCAGCAGCCGCGCGACGTGGTGCTGGCGCCCATGAACGATCTTCTGCGACGCCTGGTGCTGCCCGCGCTCCTGATCGTAGCGCTGGGGGCGTTTGGCGCCTGGCTTCTGAGTCGCCAGATCACACGCCCCATCGTGGCGCTCGCGGACGCCGCCGATCGAGTCGCGGCGAGAGCCGGGGGAGTCCCTCTCGGCGGCACCGGGCGACCGCGCGACGAGGTCGCGCGTCTGAACGACGCCTTCACCCGGATGTCCGCGCGCGTCTCGCAGTCGAGGGAGCAGCTCGAATCGCTGGTCGCGGAGCGCACCGGGCGGCTCGAGTCTGCGCTGCACGACCTCGAGCTCGCGCAACAGGAGCTCGTGAAGCGGGAGCGCCTCGCCATGCTCGGGCAACTCGCGAGCGCCGTGGGTCACGAGCTGCGCAATCCGCTCGGAGTGATGACCAACGCACTGTACGTGATCGAGCAGTCCACGCCCGATGCCCCACCGATGGCGCGCGATTACATGGAGCTCATTCGCGCGCAGATCTCGGCATCCGAGCGAATAGTCGGCGACCTGCTGGACACCGCACGCGTGCGTTCGCCGGAGCCGGATGCGCTCGATCTGCGAGAGCTCCTGGAAACGCGCGTGCGCCAACTCGGGCCGCTCACCGACGTGAGCGTCGACCTCGATCTTCCACCCGGCCTCCCTCCCGTGCGCATGGACCCGCTCCAGCTCTCGCAGATCGTGTTCAATCTCATGACCAACGGCGTGCAGGCGATGCCCGACGGCGGCCTGCTCACGATCGCCGCGCGCCTCGCCACTTCCGCGGATCGCGTGGAGCTGACGGTGAGCGACAGCGGCCCGGGCATAGCTCCCGATGCGATGCAGCACATCTTCGAGCCGCTCTTCACCACCAAGGCGCGGGGACTCGGCCTCGGTCTCTGGGTCTCGCAGACACTCGCGACCGCGAACGGCGCCACACTCGACGTAGCGAGCGTCCCGGGGGAGGGCGCCACCTTCACGCTCGGCATGCCGGTGGCGGTCGACGCCGCTAGAGCCACTTCGTGACGACGCGCGGACGGCTGCTGGTCGTGGACGACGACCGCGGAATGGTGCGCTCGCTCTGCGACGTGCTGCGAATCTCGGGCTGGGAGCCGGTGGGCGCGCACAGCGGCGAGGAGGCGCTTCGTGTGCTCGACGATTCCCGCTTCAGCGCGGTTCTCATGGACGTGAGGATGACCGGGATCTCGGGCGTCGAAGCTCTGGGTGCCATGCGGCGCTCGCATCCGACGCTTCCCGTGCTCCTCATGACCGCCTACGCGAGCGACGCTCTCCTCGAAGAGGCGCGCGACACCGGCGCCACGCGGATACTTCACAAGCCCATCGCCGTTCCGATGCTGCTCGAGCAGCTCGACAGACTGCAGCGCATGCGGCGGGCGGTACTCGTGGTCGATGACGACCCCGCATTTCTCGCTTCGCTCTCCGAGCTGCTGGCCGAGAGGGAATACACGGTGTACGCGGCGAAATCGCTGGACGAGGCGGTGGCGCAGCTCCGACGGAACGCTCCGCCGCTGGTGCTGCTCGATCTCAAGCTCGCCGACGAGGATCCTGCAACGGTGGTCGCGAGCGCACAGCGCGCCAACGCGACGACGGCGATCATACTGTGCAGCGGGTACCACACGCTTCTTCGGGAGCTCTCGGAGAAATCGAATCGGCGGAGGGTGGTTGGCGCGGTGCGCAAGCCGTTCGAGATAGACCAGCTCACGGGGATGCTCGATGCGCTCCTCTACTGAGCCGCTGCGCGTTCTGGTAGTCGACGACGACCCGGCGCTCCTCACCACCACCGCCGATGTGCTGCGGCTGCGCGGATTCGTCGCCGACGTGGCCCAGAGCGGCACGCGCGCCGTGGCTGCCGTGGCGGCTCTGCCGCCCGCCGTGGCGCTCGTGGACCTCCGCCTCCCGGACATGGACGGGCTCGATCTCGTGACGCGTCTGCACGAACTGAGCGCTCTCACCGAGATCGTGGTACTCACCGGGAACGCCTCGGTGACGAGCGCCGTGCGCGCGCTGCGCGAGCAGATCTTCGACTATCTGCTCAAGCCCGTGGCACCGGAACAGCTCGCGAACACGCTGGATCGCGCGGGCGAGCGCTGGCGGAGACGCACGGTGGAAGCGGAGCTCGCCGCGAGCCAGCGCCGCTTCAGATCGCTCATCGAGAACGCCACGGATCTGATAACGATACTGGCGGATGGCGGGACCATCGAGTACGCCAGCCCGGCGTACGAGCGCGCCACCGGATCCAGCGCCGAATCACTGCTCGGTACGAGTATGCTGGATCGGGTTCACGCCGACGACGCTGACGCGCTCCGCCGCGCGATCGCCGATTGCGGGAAGACCGGCATCGTGGGGCGCCCGGTCAAGCTCAGGCTGCGCGGCGAGGATGGCGACTGGCGCACTTTCCTCGGCACGGTTCGCGATCTGCGCGACGATCCCGCGATCGACGGTGTGGTGCTCAATGCCCACGACGTGACCGAGCGGGAGGTCCTCGAGGCGCAGCTCCGCCACGCGCAGAAAATGGAGGCGGTGGGCCAGCTTGCCGGTGGCGTGGCGCACGACTTCAACAATCTGCTCACCGTCATAACGAGCTACAGCGGGATGCTGCTGGCGGAGCTCGACGACCAGGAGGAGCTGCGTTCCGATGTGGCCGAGATCGAGCTCGCGGCCGTGCGTGCCGCGGCGCTCACGCGGCAACTGCTCGCCTTCAGCCGGCGCCAGGTGCTGCAGCCGCAGTACCTCGATCTCAATCAGGTGGTGCAGGATCTCGAGAAACTGCTGCGCCGACTCATACGCGAGGACATCGAGCTCGTGACGCGGCTCACGCCGGACTACGTGCCGGTGTATGCAGATCTGGGACAGCTCGAGCAGGTGATAGTCAATCTGGTCGTGAACGCGCGGGACGCGATGCCGGATGGAGGGCACATCGAGATCGCGACTGCCGCGGTCGAGCTGGACGAAGCGTTCACGGCGTCCGACGCGCCGATCACGCCGGGGCCGCATGTCCTGCTGACGGTGAGCGACGACGGCTGCGGGATGGATGAAGCGACGCTGGCGCGAGTGTACGAACCATTCTTCACTACGAAGGCGGGCGGTCGCGGCACCGGGCTGGGACTCGCGACCGTGAGGACCATCATCCAGCGCTCGGCAGGTCACATCTGGTGCTACAGCGAGCCGCAGCGCGGCACGACGTTCAAGATCTACCTGCCATCGGCGGTGGAGGCTCCGACCCAGGCATCGGTGTCCGAGCCCGCTTCACGCCCGGTGCGGGGAACGGAAACGATTCTGCTCGTGGAAGACGAGGATCACGTGCGAACCGTGGCGGGCCGGATACTTCGGCGCAACGGCTACACGGTGCTCGAGGCGAGAACCGGCCCGGAGGCGCTGCGCCTCTGGCGCGAACATTCGCGCACGATCGACCTCGTGGTGACCGACATGGTCATGCCCGACATGGGCGGTCGCGAGCTCTCGCACCACGTTCGATCCGAGCGGCCGGGGATTCCACTCCTGTTCATGTCTGGCTACACCGAAGACGGCGCGTTCCAGCGCGGCGTTCTCGAGCCTGGAGAGAGCTACCTCGAGAAGCCGTTCGGCGAGGAGACGCTCACCAGGATGGTACGCCGCGCCCTGTCCCCGGAGCGGCGAGCCGGGCATACTTGAGTGGCGTTGCCGTAACCTGTAGCTTTTGACACGCCGAGCTTCGGCGACCCGACCATTTGCCCCTGTAGCTCAGGTGGATAGAGCAGCGGTTTCCTAAACCGTTGGCCGGGTGTTCGAGTCACCCCAGGGGCACCTGCAACCGGCCCGCTCCGGACCGGCCTGCATCTTCTCGCATTTTCAACCACTCCACTCGATGACCCGCACCGGCGCCGCCGCGCGAACCGACATGGACGACCGTGCCCAGAGTCTGCTCATCTGGGCCGAAACGCACTCACGCCTCCTCACCGGAATCGCAGTCGCCATCGTGGTCGCGGCGGGTGGTTTCTGGTTCTACACCAAGTCGCACGAGGCGCGGGCGCGCAACGCGGCGACCGCGCTGCAGCAGGCGGAGCTCGCAGTCGGCTCCGGCAACCTCGCGCTCGCTCAGAGCAATCTCGAGAACATCGTCGATCGTTACGGCGCGACGCGCTCCGGCAAGCAGGCGCGACTCATCCTCTCCCAGGTTCGCTTCGATCGCGGCCAGTTCTCCGATGGTCTCGCCGTACTGGAACCGCTCACGAAGGACGGCGACAAGGAGCTCCGTGCCAACGCGTACAACCTCATGGGCGCGGGATACGAGGCGGAGGGGAAGCTCGAGGATGCTGCGAAGGCCTACCAGCAAGCCGCCGATGTGACGCCGTACGCGATCGAGCGCGACCAGTTCGTGGCGAGCGCCGCTCGTGCGCTGACCGATGGCGGCAAGCTCGAGGAGGCAAAGAAGCTCTGGACGAAGCTCGCCGACGATCCGGCCAGCGCCATGGCGGCGGAGGCGCGCGTCCGGCTCGGGGAGATCGAGGCCCAGGCGGCCCGACAGAGCTGAACCGCGACAGCCCTCGCGCCGTCGCTGCCGGAGCTCGACGCCGGCCGTGTCGAGCTACGCTCATCAACCCCTCTGCCGATGCGCGTGCTCGTCCTCACTCACAACTATCCGCGCTTCGCCGGTGACCCGGCCGGCGCTTTCGTCGCGCGGCTCGCGCGCGCCACTCGGCGCGCCGGCCACGAGACGACCGTCGTCACGCCGCACGTGCCCGGAACGCGAGCGAGCGAGGTCGACGAAGACGTCTCCATCACGCGGTTCCGCTACGCGCCCGAACGCCTCGAGCGCGTGGGCTATTCCGGCGCACTGCACCGCGATGCGCTCTCGAAGCCGCTCGTCTCGATCGCGCTGCCGGGTTTCTTCTGGAGCTTTCGCCGCGCGGCGCGGCGCGCTGTGCGCGACTTTCGCCCCGACGTGGTGCACGCGCACTGGTGGATCCCGTCCGGCGTGGTGGCCGCCGGTCTGCGCACGCCGTTCGTCGTCACGTCGCACGGCAGCGACGTGCGCCTCCTGGAGCACACGCCGGCGATCCGTCCGCTCGCGGCTCGCGTGCTAGGCCGCGCCGCCGCCGTGACCACGGTTTCCGGGTTCCTCGCGGAGGATCTGCGCCGATTCCTTCCACGTATCGAGACCCCGATCGACGTGCTGCCGATGCCGCTCGACGTCGCGCAATTCGCCTCCGGCACGACGGAGGAGAAGGCGGTGCCACCGCGCATCCTCTACGCAGGGAATCTCGTGCCGAGCAAGGGAGTGGACGTGCTCATCCGGGCGTTCGCGCGGCTGCGTGAGCGCGGCGTGGCGTGCGAGCTCAGGATCCTGGGGGAGGGGAGCGAGCGAGAATCGCTCGGGGAGCTCGCGCAGCGGCTCGGAGTCGCCGGCTCGGTGCTGTTCGCTCCGTTCGTGTCGCAGCGTGAGATGCCCGCCGAGTACGGTCGGAGTACGATAACCGTTCTTCCGACGCTCGGAGACGCGGAAGGACTCGGTCTGGTTCTCGTGGAAGCGCTTCTCGCGGGGTCCGCCGTGGTCGGGACGCGCGCCGGCGGCATACCGGAAGTCGTGGTCGACGGGCGCACCGGTCTTCTCGCTATCCCGGGCGACGCCGTGGACCTCGCGCAGAAGCTCGAGAGACTCCTTGCCGACCACGAACTGCGCGAGCGACTCGTGGCGTGCGGCGCCGATCGTGCGCGAGAGAGGCACGCAGCGATCACGGCGGCAGCGCGCTTCATCGACCTTTACGAGAAGGTGCGTGGTGGACATAGCCACGCAGCGTGAGCCGCCCGACGGCTGGGACGAGCTCGCCCGCGAGCTAGGGATGTTCTACCACGACCGACGCTGGGTGCTCGGCCTCGCTCGCTGCTTCCGTCTGGAGCCCTTGTTTCTCTCCGCGAGGGAGAGCGGTGCTCTCGTGGCGGGTCTGCCGTTGCTGCGCGTGCCGGCGCTCCTCGGGCCGGCGCGGCTGGTGAGTCTTCCATTCAGCTATGCTGCGGGCCCGATCACGCACTCGCCGGATGCAGCTCGGGCTCTGCTGGAGGAAGTGGTACGCTCGGCGCGCGAGCGCGGCGTGAGACGCACCGAAATCAAGCAGGCGAATCCTGCATGGGACGCCGTGGCGGGGACCGTTCGTGATGTACATTATCACGCGTTCCGGCTGGACACTTCCGGCCGCGAGGAGGAGCTGTTCAAGCGCCTTCACAAGAGCAGCACGCAGCGTGGAATCAGGAAGGCGGAGAAGTCGGGTGTAACCGTACGGCTTGGTGTCTCACGCGATGACTGGACCGAGATGGCGTTGCTGCAGGAGCGCACGTCGCACGGGCACGGCGTGCCCGCGCCGCCTCGTGGATTCTTCCTCGTTCTGTGTGCGGCGCTTCAGGAAGCCGGCATCGCGCAGCTCTATATCGCCGAGGTCCCCGAGCGCGGCGTGGCTGCGGCGATCGTGGTGTGGAAGGGGCCGCGCGAGTGGATCTACGCCTTCGGCGCATCGCGTGACGAACTGCTCGAGTACCGTCCGAACCACGCGCTGCTCTGGCGCGCCATTCGCGATGCTTCGGCGGCCGGTGTAGTGTTCGACTTCGGTCGCGCCGCGCCGGAGCAGGAAGGGCTGGTCGAGTTCAAGCGGCGCTGGGGTGGCGAGCCGGTGCCGCTCGCATACGATTACTGGCCGGGTGCGAGTGGGCTCAACGTAGCGCGGCGCGACAAGGGCGCTCTCGGCGCCGCGGCCAGGCTCTGGTCCGCGCTCCCGGCGCCTGTCGCGCGTCTGGGATCTGCTCTGTACCGCTACCTGGGATGACTGCGTGAGTCTCGTACTGAAGGCGCGCAAGAAGATCTTCAAGCGCTGGGCGCGCGATGCGTTCTTCCCGGGATGGCGTGTGCGCCTGCTCCGCGCCTGCGGATTCCGAGTGGGGAGCGACGTGTACATCGCCGATGGACTGATCATCGTCGAGGAGCTCTCTGGTCCCGAAACCGTCACGATCGGGGATCGCGTGAGCATGGCGCCGCGCGTGATGCTCGTGCTTTCGTCGCATCCCAACGCATCGCGCATCCGCTCCTTCGCGCCTACCGCACGCGGCGACATCGTCATCGAGGCTGATGCGTGGATCGGCGCCGGCGCTGTCATCCTTCCAGGTGTGAAGGTGGGACGCGGTGCAGTCGTCGGGGCAGGGAGCATCGTGACGTCCGATGTGCCACCGCTCACGATCGTGGCCGGCCAGCCGGCGCGACAGGTGCGCGCGCTCGA